>NZ_JBJMAU010000004.1:0-385229 GCF_052119505.1 Anaerobacillus sp. MEB173 | reverse complement strand
GTTAAAGTACATTCCAAATGGGATGTGCTTTTTTGCTTTGTATCTATTTAGGACATAGAATATTAGATTACATTAGTGAAAAATAAACTCGACCTTAAATATCATCAAAGTCGAGTTTAATATTATATTTAATTTTTATTACTTTGTTTTGGTATGGAGACAGTTATACTTGCTCCCCCCATAGAATTCTTGCTAATAAAAAGTTGACCATTTAAAGCAGCAAGAGTATTTTTAACAATTGATAGGCCAATACCGTTATTACTTGAAGTTTTCGTAGTATATCCTTCCTTAAAAATCATCATTTCTTCTTTTTCAGAAATCCCTTTACCATTGTCTTCAATATCAAAAATAATGTCAGGTCCTAGATCTGTAAAAGACACAAATACTTTTCCTTTGTCACCATTCTTATTAAAAGCAGCTTCTAATGCATTATCAATTAAATTACTTATAATTGTCATTACATCTTGTTCATTTAAACTATCTGGAAAAACATTTAATTCACTATTCTCGTCAATAATTAATGAAACTTTTAATTCAGAAGCTCGATTCTTCTTCCCTAGTAAGCAAGCAGCAATTAAGGGATTTTTAACAGAATGCATTAAAAAATTTGTGAATTCTTGCCTTTGCTCAACTTCTTGAGAAATAAGTTCTAATGCCTGTTCTGTTTTATTTAATTTGAATAAGCCATATATAGTATTTAATTTGTTTTGAAATTCGTGATTTTGTGCTCGCATATTATCTGTAAATGACTTAATTTTTGAAACCTCATTAATTAATTGTTTTAGCTCTGAAAATGGATGAAAAATAAATACTACTCCTTTTAACTCTTCTTCTTCGTAAATAGGCGAACTGTTCATTATAAAAACATGATTATCAATGATTACTTTTTTATTATTCTCAAACAAAGAATTAGATTTAATAATGTCAATGGTTTCGAGAATATATGGTAAATTTAGGTTAGCACCTTTCTTAATCTCTTTAAAGTAAATCATTTCTCGAGCTGTTTTATTAATTGAAACAATCTGTCCCTTTGTATTAACAGCTATTAATGGATCACTTATCGATTCTAATATTGCTTCTTTTTCCTTAAAGAGATAAGAAATTTCTTCTGGTTCTAAGCCGAAGATCATATTTTTAACACTTTTGGAAATGAGATATGCTCCAAAGAGTCCGAGTGAAAAAATAATTAAGAAATAAAATAAGATTGAACTATTAAACTTGTTAATTTGAGCTTTGAGGTCATCATAATAAAATCCAACCGTGGCAACACCAATGATTTCTCGGTTTCGATCATAAATAGGGGTTTGGGCAATTGTAGCAGAACCATCATATCCAACCCCTTGAAACATAACTGAAGCTTCATCTTGAATAACTTCATCCATATTAAATCCTATTTTAGTGCCAATTTGGCTTGGTGTATGGTGTGAATATTGTATATTCTCTAAATTCGTAACAATTATGTAGCTAGCACCAGTTGTTTTTCTAGTATTTTCAGCTATAGGCTGGATATACATATGAGGTTGGTCCTTATAAAAAGCAGCGATTATTTCCGGGTCATTTGCAATTAATTTTGCAACAATCATTGCACTGTCTCCATAATGTTCATTTACAGCAGTGTTAAACCTCTCATCTATTATAATTTTAGCTAGTGTCAAACTTAACCCAATTAGGATTGTAACAAGAAGTACTATTTTCCAGAGAAGACTTATTCGTTTTAACATTTTACAAACACTCCAAAAGAAATTAATATTTAATATAGTAATAGAATTATTGATGAAAATTAAAGATTTCTTAAGTAAATTAAGTATATGATATTTTAGTTTTATTACTTTTATTTTATTATTGTAGCAAATAAATTTTAAAAGGTATGTAATATTGAAAAAATAAACTATGATTACAATTTAAGTTATCTGAAATGGTCGTTGTAAAGGAGGGTATATAAAATGATGAAGAAGATCTTAAATAGGGTGTGGCTTTCTGGGATATTATTAATGATCGTTACTGTTGTTTTAATAGCTTGTAATGATCAACAACCTATTAGTAATATGGATGTCCCAAATAAGGACTCTATCTATGAAGACAAAGAAATTGAGATTATTGTACCGTTTGAAGCTGGAGGCGGAACGGATCTATTTGCAAGATTTATGGCTCACTCCTTAAGCGAAAATCTAACTGGGAATCCTTCAATACAGGTCTTGAATATTGAAGGTGATAACACCATTATTGGTACAAATGAATTTATATATATGAGTGAACCAAATGGCTATAGGCTCTTTGCATCTAGTGCTTCTGTTCACACTCCTTATCTATTAGGACAAAGGGCTGTTAAATATGATTTAAGAGATCTTGAACCTATAATAGGTGTCCCAACAGGTGGGGTTGTTTATGTTTCCCCGAAAACAGGGGTAACAAAACCAACTGATTTATTAAATCCTGAAGAACCTCTAATATTTACGGGAATAAGTGCTACTGGACTAGATCTAGTTACACTATTATCATTTGAAGTACTTGGTATAGATGTACTAACATCTTTTGATATTCATGGAAGGAAGTCCTCAAGTGTATTATTTGAGCAAGGTAGTAGTACGATAGATTTTCAAACAACTTTCTCATATTTAACCCATATTGCACCACTTGTAGAAAAACAAAAAGCAATTCCACTGTTTTCTTTTGGTCAAATAAATGAACAAGGTAAATTAATAAGGGATCCCATATTTAATGACCTACCAACATTAGAAGAAGTTTATATTGAGATTTATGGTGAAAGTCCTTCAGGAGAAGCCTGGGAAGCTTATAAAGCTTTTGTTAACTCATCTTATACTATTCAAAAATTAATTTGGACACATAGTGATGCACCTGATGCAGCGGTAGAAGCACTACATGAGGCAGCTGAAAGAGCCGTTAATGACTCTTATTTTTATGATCAAGGACAAGATGTACTATTGAATTATGAACCATATACAGGGCAAGAACTTAAAGTCATGATTGATAATGCTTTTAATACATCACCTGAGATACTAAATTGGGTTCGTGAATTACTAAATGAAAAATATGGTATAAAAAATTGATAATCTTATGCAAACTCATCATTAACAACTTTCCTTTCTAAGATGTAATAAATAAATTCCACTTATCTGATGCTAGTAGCAAAAATCGGGGATCTCTCATTGGGCTTCCCGATTTTTGCTACTGGTAAAACCACTTTTTTCTCTCCTATAAAAAATTTTTATTAACTTCAATAAATATCCATTATTTTATAAATCTGTGAAATTGTATTAAATTCATAATAGATATTGTTTTACTCTTAGGAGTTGATTTATAAAAAATGATTAATTTTACTTTATTCCTGATTTTTTCCACGATTGGAGGAATAGTGGGCTCTAAATTAAAGCTGCCACTTGGTTATATGATTGGGGCAATGGTTTTTGTTGGATTTTTTAACTCTATTAGAGATTTGACGTTTGGTGGTTTAAGTGAAGTTTTATTTCTTTTACAAATTTTACTAGGGGCTATGCTAGGAGCAACTTTTATTGACTTTAAAAAAGATTATATTAGACAAGTTGGGATTACGGTATCCCTTATTTTTTTTGGTATTGCGCTAATCATTATCATTATTTCAGCAATATTAGTATTTATATTTAATTTTAATTTAACAGTTGCTATATTAAGTTCAGCTCCTGGTGCTATTTATGAAATGGCGATGATTGCTGATGCTCTTGGTGTAGAAGCCCCTGTTGTCGTTTTGGCTCATTTTACAAGAATATTAATTATTATGTCATTGTTTTCATTACTGATGAAATTTCTTTATAGGAAAAGTACAAATAAAGGAGATCAAAAAATATCATGAAATCTTGGGTTTTACTACTAGTGTTATCAATCATAGGTGGGTTAATTGGGGCTTGGTCTGGTGTTCCAGTAGGAGGTCTGTTAGGAGCCTTGTTATTCGTATCAATTGCTCAATTATTTACTGCTAAGTTACCTAAATTTCCGGCAAAAGGAAAAAGGATAATCCAAATATTACTTGGTGGTAACATAGGTTTATCCTTTTCCAGTGATTCTTTAACTATTATTCAGGACGTGTGGTTTTCAATGTTAATTATCCCGGTTATCCAATTAGCTATTGGTCTCTTAATTGGCTTCATCTTAATACGCTTTCTAAAGTTTAATTATGCAACTGCATTATGCAGTGCAGTGCCGTCAGGAATAAGTGAAATAACATTTATAGCAGAGACCTATAATGCAAATATCCCTTTTGTTATTACAATTCATATTTTAAGAGTATTCTTTATCGTATTTGTCATCCCTTTTGCTGTTATGTTGTTTTTATAACAAAGGTTACTAGTTTAATATTATTTTCAAGTTCCTTTTTTATAACTATATTTCCTTTCAGGTCTGCCAACTGCACCATGATTAATAGATATTTCTACTATACCTAGAGAAGCTAAATATTCCAAATATCGTCTAGCGGTAGAATGGCTAACCCCAACAATATCAGCAAAGTCATTTGCATTAATACTATTGTTTAAAGTTAAAAGTTTCTCTTTAATACGGATAAGTGTTAATTTATCAATTCCTTTTGGTAAATTAACTTCATTTTTATTTATTTGTGTAGTCGTATTTTCAGATGATAAAAAAAGAGAATCAACATCAGCTTGCTTGAAAACTTCACTCTTATTTAATGTACGGGTAGTTTCCTCATATTTAGTTAATGTACCTAAAAATTTATTCATCATTACAGGTTTAATAATATAGCTAAATGCTCCGCCTCGTATAGCTTCTTTTACTGTTTCAACTTCATTTGAAGCAGTAACTAAAATGATATCAATATCGCGATATAGGTTTCTTATTTTCCATAGTAGATCAACACCATTTATGTCTGGTAAATAAATATCAAGGAGAATAAGTTGGGGTTTATATCGATGAAGTATATTTATTGCTTGCTCCCCATTATTTGAAATATATGTTACTTTAAAAGATTTCAATTTACTGATGAATTCAGAATATATACCAGCTGCTAGTTCATCATCCTCTATAATCATGACTTCAATAGGCAAGGTTTTCTCTTTCATATTATTTTCAACTCCTACGTTAACGATTTCTTTGATTATTACTTTCTATCTTATATATCTTTTAGTTGTTAAACCGCTTTCAATTATTTGAAAAAAATAATACTTATTAATAATTTTACTTAATTTCCTTTACAAATGGAAGAAGTTATTTGAATATAAAGTTTTTTCTTACTTTAAATTAAAAGCTAAGAAGGGGCCTTTAAAATCATTACCATATATTGTAAATATTGAAATAATAAAAAAAACTATAAAAACAGAAAAAATAGAAAGAATGTTATAAATATTTAAACGATTATTGTTTGCGAGTATGATTTAGTCAGAAGAATTGATTGCGTTTTCATATAATCATGAAAACAACTGTATCTATAGCAATTAACTTTGGAGGTGGTAGTTTCTCTTGATAATGTAATTGGTTTTATCATTTTACGGAGGCTTACTATGGACGAACAAGACTGGATATTATTAATAACACTTCAAGAAGAAAAAAACATTACTCGTACAGCCCAAAAACTATATATAACACAACCTGCGATAACGTACCGTTTAAAACATCTTGAAGAACAGTTTAGGGTAAAACTTGTCTTACGTACCGCAAAAGGTGTTGAATTCACATCAGAAGGTGAGTACCTATTAAACTATGTAAAAGATAAGTTATCTGAGTTACAACATATTAAAGATAATATTTTAAACCTAAGTAATGAGGTAAGTGGTTCGTTACGTTTGGGTGTTTCTAGTAACTTTGCATTGTATCACTTACCAAATCTGCTGAAGGTGTTTTTAGAAAAATATCCTGAAGTTAAGGTGAATGTTAAAACTGGTTGGAGTTCCAAAATAATGCAACTAAAGGAGAATAAAGAAGTACAATTAGGGATTGTTCGCGGAGAGCATAATTGGCATGATCATAAGTTAATGATTGATGAAGAAAAGTTATGTATTATCTCCAAGACTCCATTAAAAGTTAATATGTTGCCACATCTACCAAGGATTAATTATAAAACAGATATTTCTTTGAAAAATAATATTGATTCTTGGTGGCGTGAGAGATTTAAGGATCCTCCACTCGTATCAATGACTGTAGACAGAATCGAAACATGTAAGGAAATGGTGCGATGTGGCTTAGGATATGCTATTATCCCAAGAATTGTATTAGGTAGTTCAGAGAATCTTTATACGATTGATATCAATGAAGAAGAAACATTTAGGAAGACCTGGTTAATTTATGATGAGAATGTACTTGAATTATCAACTGCAAACGCTTTTGTAAATTTTATAAAAGAACACCCTAATTCTAACAAAAATAAAAAGAATGCTATATAGTAACTCTACTTACAAAAAGATTTTGGAGGTTAATTATGAAAAAACTTAACATCTTTTTAATAATAATGATAGCGCTATCAACAGTACTAGCTGCTTGTAATAGTAGTAATAGATCATCAGGTGATGCATCAGATTTAACAAAAGATAACTTTTATGAAAATAAAGGATTAGAAATAGTCGTTCCATTCGGAGCAGGTGGGGGTACCGACTTATTTGCTAGATTTATGGCGCCATATATTGGTGAAAACTTGTCTGGTAGCCCGTCAGTCCAAGTAATTAATGTTCCAGGTGGTCAAACAATAGTAGGTACAAATGAATTTGCATATATGAGAGAGCACAATGGCTATAATTTACTTCAATCTAGTGCATCTGTTCATACTCCATATTTACTTGGAGAAAGTGCGGTTAAATATGATTTGAAAGATTTTGAACCGATTATTGGAGCTCCAACTGGTGCTGTAGTATACATTTCCCCAGATACTGGTGTAACCAAGCCAGCAGACTTAGGAAACCTTGATGAGAAGCTAGTTTTTGCAGGAATTAGTGCGATTGGACTTGATTTAGTAACATTACTTTCTTTTGAGGTTCTTGGATTAGATGTACAAGCAATACTTGGTTATGAAGGAAGAGGACCAGCACGTGTAGCATTTGAGCAAGGAGAAGCGAATATCGATTTTCAAACGACTTCAGCTTATCTACAGAATATTGAGCCATTAATTGATAGCGGAGTAGCTGTACCTCTTTATTCATTAGGACAAATTAATGAACATGGGGATCTGGTACGAGATCCAGTCTTTCCGGATCTACCAACATTAGAGGAAGTATATGTTGAAATTTATGGTGAAGAGCCATCAGGCGATGCATGGGAAGCTTACAAAGCATTTGTAAACGCTTCGTATACAGTTCAAAAAGTAATTTGGACACACAATGATGCACCAGTAGAAGCAATTGAGGCTCTACGAGAATCTGCAGAAAAAATTGCGAATGATCCAGAATTTTTAGAAGCAAGCAAAGAGATTCTTGAAAATTATCAACCTTATACTGGTCAGGAATTAAAGGGTATGATTGAAAATATTTTAAACACACGTTCAGAAGTTTTAGATTGGGTCCGTGACTTACTAGAACAAAAATATGATGTAACTATCAATTAAATCAGCTAGATGAGTAACTTCATTTGTTAAGGGGGTAATGTTTTTGTTCGATGTAGCATTAGAGGCACTTGGTATGGTTTTAGATCCTACTAGAATTGGCTTTATGCTTCTTGGAATTTCACTTGGAATTTTAGTAGGTTTATTACCTGGGCTAAGTGGGACTGTAGGAATGTCGCTTTTATTACCGTTTATATTTGGGATGGATCCATTTACTGGAATGGCATTGTTGATAGGGATGGTAGCTGTTATTCATACTTCTGATACATTTCCTTCTATATTACTTGGGATACCGGGTTCTTCCGGTTCCCAAGCAACCATTATGGATGGTTATCCATTGGCGAAGCAAGGTCAGGCAACGAGAGCATTAGGTGCAGCTTTTTTCTGTTCCATGATCGGTGGAATTATTGGGGGAATTGTATTATTTATTACGATTCCTATTGCACGACCAATTATATTAACTTTTAGTTCCCCAGAGTTATTTATGCTCTCATTATTGGGGCTAAGTATGGTTGGTTTATTATCTGGTAAATCTCCGATGAAAGGAATTATTTCTGGTTTACTTGGATTAGCAGTTGGTTCAATTGGGAGTGCACCAGCAGTAGCTGAATACCGTTTTACTTTTGATTTTCTATATTTATCAAATGGGATTCCATTAGCGGTTGTTGCACTAGGTTTGTTTGCTTTTCCTGTCATGATTGAAATGTTATCTACTAACAGTGCAGTTTCAAAAAATAGCAAAATTGAAGGCGGAGCCATAAGTGGCATATTTACAGGAATCAAGGATGCTTTAAAAAATAAGTTTTTAGTAGTAAGAAGTTCAGTTTTTGGTGCAATAATTGGCTTTATTCCAGGTTTAGGTGGTAGTGTAGTCGATTGGTTAAGTTATGGTGCTGCACAAAAAACTGTAAAAAATAATAAATTTGGTCAGGGTGATATTAGAGGAGTTATAGCACCGGAAAGTGCTAACAATGCAAAAGAAGGTGGAGCACTCATTCCTACATTAATGTTTGGTATCCCAGGTAGTGGGACGACCGCGATTTTATTAGGTGGCTTAACGCTAATGGGGCTACAGGCTGGACCGACTATGCTTACTACTGGTTTGCCAGTAACTTTATCAGTTATATGGACACTTGTTATCGCTAATATATTTGGAGTCATTCTTTGTTTGTTGTTAATAAAACCAATCTCACGTATTAGTACTATACAAGCCAACAGACTTGTACCATTTCTGTTTATAATTTTGCTAATTGGCTCTTTTCAAAGTACACGTTCTTGGGGTGACATTATCTTCTTTGTTTTAATTGGGTTACTTGGTCTTGTCATGCATTCTCTTGATTGGCCTAAACCGCCATTTTTAATTGGTTTTGTCCTTTCTTTATCTGCGGAGCGTTATTTATGGATTTCAATGGATAGGTACGAACTAACATGGTTAACAAAACCTGTTGTTATAGTAATCGGTGTAATTATTATTGCTTTCCTATTCGGAGGTTATTTTATGAAACGTATTAGTGAAAGATATGAGAAAAGTAAGGATGTTGGTATATGAGTAAATTAGCAGGTTCTACTTTATTTTCTTTTTGTTTATTTTTACTATTTGGTGCCCTTGCATTGGAAGCTATGACTTTTTCAAGGCTTGCTAAATTTTTTCCATTGTATATTACCGTCGCAGGTGCAATATTATGCTTGATCTACACAATTATTCTGCTTAGAACACTAGTGAAAAAAGAAGGTTTACCAGAAGAATTAAAAAAATTACAGTTTACAAAGCCTTTAAAATATCTTAGTTGGCTATTGGGATATGTAGTTTTGGTTTATATAGTTGGCTTTTTGGTAGCAACTGGTTTATTTTTAGCAGCTTTTCTTTATTTGGAGTCTAAATTTAGTGTTGTTAAAACTGCAATTTCAATATCTATCGTTCTTGTCTGTTTGATCTTATTTAGTGATGTAATGAATTTATATTGGCCAAAAAGTTTACTTGGATAATAGTTTGGAGGTTTTAAAGATGAGAGAATACGAAAGAATTAGTGCAACAATTATGCGTGGTGGGACAAGTAAAGGAATCTATATTCTAGAAAACGAATTACCGAAAGATCCAGTTGTAAGAGACAATGTCATATTATCAATTTATGGAAGCCCAGATACTCGTCAAATTGATGGATTAGGCGGTGCAAATCCATTAACGAGCAAATTTGCAATGGTACGAATATCAGATAGGGAAGATGCTGATATTGATTATACATTTGGACAAGTTAGTATTACTGATCATTTTATTGATTATAGTGTCAACTGTGGAAATATTATATCGGGTGTTGGTCCGTTTGCTATAAATAACGGTCTTGTAAAGGTGGAAGAACCGATTACGAAGGTTCGAATATATAACACCAATACAAAAAAAATAATTCAAGCAGAAGTACCGGTATTAAATGGAAAAGCCAAAACTGACGGTGATTTTCAAATTAATGGAGTGCCTGGAACAGGTGCAAAAATACTATTAAATTTTCTTAATGCAGATGGCGCACGTACAGGAAAGCTGCTTCCGACTGGGAATGTAAAGGATACACTAACATTATCAACAGGTAAGACATTTGAAGTCAGTATTATTGATGTGGCTAATTTATGTGTATTTGTTAGAGCTTCGGATATTGGTTTAATTGGAACTGAACTGCCACATGAACTACCTAATCATGCTGCTAATTTAATAGAAGAAATTAGATCAGTAGCTGCTTACAAACTTGGGTTTGTCAATTCAGTAAGTGAGGCATCAACACTGTCACCTGCTAGTCCAAAAATTATGTTTGTTGGGGAAAAAAATGATTATTTCACAATAAATGGTTCAAAGATTACAAAAAGTGATGTTAACTTTTTAAGTCGTGCAATTGCAATGGAAGTTATGCATCAAGCTTATCCAGTAACAGGAGGAATTTGTACAGCTGTTGCATCATTACTTAAGGGAACGATCGTTAATGAAATTTATAGAAATTCTAGTGAAAATAGTTTTAATGAGGGTAATATTTCAAAGGATGTAAAAATAGGGCATCCATCAGGTGCGATTGAGTTGGCTATAGAAATCGAATATTTAAATGGTCAACCTATACTAAAGCGTGCAGCTGTACCAAGAACAGCAAGAACAATTATGGAAGGGTTTGTTTTTGTTCCGAGCGACATTTATTGGGCCAAGCAAGAAACTGAAAGTCAAGAAAAAAACTATAGTTTCTCTAAAACTGTTTAGTTGTATTTAGCATAATGGTTTGATTCTAAGTATACAAAAATACGCATTAATTTAAGGTGGATTTTTAGGAGGATGAAATGAAGGTAGTTCTCTTAGATGATTGGGAATATAGTTCATTAAATAGTCAATCTATTACCAAATTAAAACAATATCATAGTGTTGTAGCATATCATGATAGACCAACAGAAGAGGAGCTTATTGAGAGAATACGTGATGCTGAGATTATTATACCAATAAGGGAAAGAACAAAATTCCCAAAAAAAATACTAGAATCAATGGAGAAAATTAGACTTATTGCTCAAACTGGATCTGGTGTAGCCCATATTGGTATGAATGCTGCGAAAGAATTAGGAATTAATGTTGTAAGAACTACAGGTGGCTCTATGGCAGTAGTTGAATTAATCATAGGATACATTTTATGTTTTTCTAGACAGTTATTTGAGTTTAATAGAGAAGTTAAGCAAGGGTTATGGAGAGATACATTTGGTAAAGGTTTACAGAATAAGACTATTGGAATTATTGGATTAGGGAAAATTGGTTCAAGGGTAGCAACTATTGCAAAAGCCTTTGGAATGAATGTTCTTGCTTGGGGACCAAGACTTACAAAAGAAAGAGCCAATGAACAGGATGTGACGTTCTCGTCATTAGAACATTTACTTCAACAATCGGATTATATTACTGTTAACGTTAGGCGTGTTCCAGAAACTATCAATTTAATAACTTCAGAGCATTTTGGTTTAATGAAAAAGGGAGCGTTTTTTATTAATACGTCAAGAGGTGATATTGTTGAGGAAAATGCATTAATAGAAGCGCTTGAAAAAAAACAGATAGCGGGTGCTGGTTTAGATGTATTTATTAACGAACCTATTCAAAAAGATCACCCTTTGACAAGAATGAACAATGTAATATTAACTCCTCATGTTGGATGGAAAACTGATAACACGATTGAATCGTTCTTTTCCGAGTCGGTCGAAAATATTCTAACAAATCATATGAATAATAAAAACGGTGTAATATAAAAATTAGTAACTTGAATATGACAATTGAAATGTAAGAAGTATAATTGAATGTTGCCAGGAAGCTAAAGTACATTCCAAATGGGGTGTGCTTTTTTTTTTGTCTTTTTGCGATTTGTCATTTGAAAATAGCCCCATCGAGTCATATAAGTTTTACTAGGATAACTGTATAATATGAAATTGTATATACAATAAATATGTGATAGCTTATAGGTTTTATAAGTTATATAGGTGTAGGAGGAAAAATGAATGATTAAGAGGTTAACAACAATATTTACTATTATATTGCTTTTTTCAAGTTTTTTAAGTATTAACTTGACAGTTAGTGCTCACTCGAATGCTACTGATTTTTCCCCAAAAGAGAATGAGGTCCTACAGGAGTCGCCTGAGTTAATTGAGCTACAATTCTCTGCAGGGATAGAGCATGATTTTAGTTTGATCTATTTAATGAAAGAAACGGGAGAGTTTGTTAACGTTGAGTTAAGTAATAAAGATAAGAATGATTTAATTGCTGAATTTGCTGAACTAGATGAAGGAGTTTATCACGTTTATTATCGTATCCTTTCAGAGGACACTCATATTGTAGACGGAGCTTATCGATTTGCTGTTCGTACTGAGCTTACTTCAGCTGATGAAGCTGTCTTTTTATCATTTGATGAGGTTGTTGAGAAAGCAAAAGTGTATCAACAAGAGCAGGAAGATGCTTTATTAGAACAAGAAGTTATTGAAAACGAAGAACAGCAAGTGGAAACCGATCATGAAAATAATATGGAGGATGTCGCAGAGGAAGAGACAGTGACTGAGGCAACTGAAGAAAGGGGTTTTGCAAATAGTTGGATACTCTTTGGATTAATTGGTTTTGGTGTACTATTAGCTGCGGTTATATTGTTTAGAAAAAAGAAGTAACTATATTACATTTTCAATTGTAAGGTGATAGTATTGTCTTTTACTGTACTAAGAATTATAGAATTATTGATCGTCATTTATTTGAGCGGATTTTTGTTTTTAAGGTGGTTTGTTTGGAACGAGGATGGTTATGTTCCAAAGCGTGTACTTTTTTTCAGGGGAAAATTTAATGAGTTTAGGATAACTCTAATTGGTTTTATTTTAATGACACTAACAAGTGCGATTCACTTTTATCTATATGTAGATGAGATTAGTTATGGATTTATGGTAATGGAGCCAGTTGAAGCCTTTTGGAAAATCGGAACGTCTACATTATTTGGCGTAATTAGTTGGTTGCGACCAATTTTGGTCGGATTGTTATTAATCTTAGTCATATTTTTGAGAAATAGGAGGCTACTAAAAAGTTTTATTATTCTATTGCTAGTGCTAAGTTTCTCTTACAGCGGTCATGCATATTATTATGAAATGATATCAGTCCATTTTGTTCACCTATTGATCGTAATGTTTTGGTTTATTTCGTTAACTCAACTAGCAATATCGTCATTGTTGCTCGATCGTAATGAATGCATGCGGTGGTATTATGATCAGGTAAAGGCTTTTTCCACATTAGCAGGTTTTCTTATTATTTTATTGACGATTTCTGGTGTACTTCTTGCTATGGTCTATATTCAATCTATTGATCAGCTTTTTGCAACTTTTTGGGGACAAGCAATGATTTTGAAAACAGGTCTGTTTTTCGTAGCCCTTATATTTGCTGCTGGAAACCGGTTTTATTTGTTAAAAAAATTTAAGTTGCATTTAGATGAAGGTCGCCCTTTTAATCCTCATAGTTTATATTGGAGTATTAGAGCTGAATGGGTGGTTGTACTCGTTATTATCATTGTAGCCGGAATCATTTCGACATCGTCTCCTCCAACAGATATTCCACATTACCATCATTAACAGTAATCTATGCATAAATGAGTTATTCCTACAGAATAATAAATAACAGCATAAATGATAGGGGTTGGTTCTGTGGGGGCAATTGAACGAAATGGGTATGTTTTTGAAGTAGAATATAGTGTTATTAATAGCAATGGTGCTTTACAGGTATATCGAGACGGAGATTTTGTTGAGGAAATTACGTTTGATTTTCAAGGTGATCGGCCGTCTTCACAACAAATAGAAGATTTGGTTGATGGTTACTTTCAAAAAGATGAATTTTACTTTTAGTACACTCTGTCAGGGGTGTACTTTTTTTATTGTTTTTTTAGATATTATTCTATTTTGCTGAATAAAATTGTAAGAAAGAAATCATTTGCTGTTGAACTGTTGTCAAAGTCGTCCCATCATGAAGGGAGGTAAAACATATGAAACGGCAACATTTAATTAAACCGGTCCTTGACCAGGATTACCCTACTGTTTTAAGAGGTAAAGGCATTTATCTTTATGATACGAATGGGAAAAAGTATATAGACGCTTCTTCTGGCGCCGTGACCGCAAGTATTGGCCATGGTGTACCAGAAATTATTAATGCCATGAATGAGCAAGCAAACAAGGTTTCTTTTGTATATCGATCACAATTTACGAGTGATCCGGCTGAACGTTTAGCAGAAAAGCTCGCACAGCTAGCTCCAGGTGATGTAAATTGGTCTTTTTTTGTGAATAGTGGTTCTGAGGCCACGGAAACCGCAATGAAGATTGCGATTCAATATTGGCAGGAGAAGGGACATCATTCAAAAAATAAAATTCTTTCACGCTGGATGAGTTACCATGGGATCACAATTGGTGCTTTATCTATGTCAGGGCATATTGGGCGAAGACAGCGTTTTGTTCCTTTATTAGAGGAATGGCCAACTGTTTCAGCACCTTACTGTTACCGTTGTCCTTTCCATCAAACATATCCGGAGTGCAATATTTTTTGTGCTGAGGAGCTTGAAAGAGCGATTAAAAGAGTCGGTAAGGAACATATTGCAGCTTTTATTGCGGAACCAGTTATTGGTGCAGCAGCTGCAGCGGTAGTTCCACCAGAAGATTACTATGTGAAAATTAAAGAAATTTGTGAGCGAAACCAAATTTTATTTATTGCTGATGAAGTAATGACTGGAATTGGCCGAACAGGAAAAATGTTTGCAATGGACCATTGGGGAGTTGTCCCTGATCTTATTGCTCTAGGAAAAGGAATGAGTGCAGGGTACACCCCAATGGCGGCAACGCTGGTTAGTGACCGGGTGATGGAGCCTATCATGAATGGTTCAAAGTTAATTATGAGCGGTCATACGTATAGTGCAAATCCTCAGTCGGCTGCTGTTTCGTTAGCAGTCTTACATTATATTGAAAAGGAAAAGCTAATTGAAAAAGTAGAAGAAAAAAGCACCTTTCTTTTCAAAGAATTGTGTCAGGTAGCTATTTCCCATCCTATTATCGGTGACGTGAGAGGGAAAGGGTTACTCGTGGGAGTTGAATTTGTTTCAAATCTAGTAAATAAAGTGCCATTTAAATCAGAGATCAACCTTACTAATCTTGTAATTAATAAAGCCATGGAGAAAGGACTCCTCCTCTATCCTGCAGCAGCTGGGGATGACGGAATTGGAGGCAGTGCGGTATTAATTACTCCACCGCTTGTTATTACGGAAAATGAAGTGAAAGAATTAGTCGTTTTGTTTAAGAAAACAATTGAAGCTGTTGAACTAGAGTTGAAGCAAAAAGGATTACTTACGTTACCATGAAGGGGGGACAAAGATGACTAAAGTAACCACATTAGAAAAAGCATTAGAGTCCATTCAAGACGGTATTACTTTAATGTACGGAGGCTTTGGTGGAATCGGAAATCCGCCAACAATTATTCAAGGTATGATTGATACAGGAGTGAAGGACTTATGTTTAATCGGAAATGATGCTGGTTTTCCTTCAATTGGAATAGGAAGATTCGTAAGTCTAGGAAGAGCCCGGAAATTAATTGCCTCTCATATCGGTTCAAACCCTATAGCTGGACAATTAATGCATGAAGGAAAAATGGAGGTAGAATTCTCTCCACAAGGAACACTAGTTGAACGAATTCGGGCCGGTGGTGTTGGGTTAGGTGGCATTCTCGTAGACATCGGTATTGATAGCGTTGTTGCCAAAGGAAAAGAATCGATTGAACTTAATGGCAAACGTTTTTTAATCGAATCAGCGTTAACTGCTGATGTATCGATTGTTTATGCAAAAAAAGCTGACTCCTTTGGCAATTTAATTTATGACAAAAGCGCCCGCAATACAAGTCCCCTCGTGGCAATGGCCGGTAATGTAACTATAGCCGAAGTTGAAGAAGTTGTTCCGGTCGGTGAACTTGCTCCGGAAGAGATTATCACACCTGGAGTGTTTGTTGATATGGTCATTCCAACGAAAGGAGTGAATTGGAAATGGGTATGGGAGTAGAGGTCCGTCATCGTATAGCTAAGCGGGCTGCACAGGAAATTAACGATGGCATGATCGTCAATTTAGGAATTGGGATTCCAACATTAGTAGCCGATCATTTACCATCATCAATGAATGTGATGTTTCATGCTGAAAATGGCATTTTAGGAACGGGTCCTAGTCCAAGTAAGGGGAGTGAAGATGCGAATCTATGTAATGCTGGGGGCTATCCGATTACGATTGTAACAGGTGCCTCTTATTTTGATAGTGCGATTGCCTTTGGGATTATTCGCCGCGGGTTATTAGATGTAACGATACTAGGAGCACTTGAAGTCAGTGAATCTGGTGATTTGGCAAACTGGATTGTCCCAGGAAAACGAGTTCCTGGAATGGGTGGAGCGATTGAATTAGCCCAAAAAGCAAAGAAAGTCATCGTTTTAATGAACCACTTAGATCGTTATGGAAAATCAAAGATTACGAGAGAATGTCAATTGCCATTAACTGCGAAGGCTTGTGTTGACTTAATCATTACGGATATGGCGGTTATTGAAGTTACACAGACTGGGCTTGTATTAAAAGAAGTAATGCCCCCATACTCTGTTGACGAAGTTGTAGCGGCAACAGAAGCACCACTGCATTTAGCACCTGAAATTAAAACGAATTAATGTTATCGAAAGGGTGTGAGTGTGATGTCCACTACAAAAAAAATAGTACGTGAGTGGCTAAGCGGTAATCGAGAAGGTGGTATTGCCTTTTTAAAACAGTTAGTTCAAGTTCCAAGTACACAAGGAAATGAAGCAAAGGTTCAACAAATCGTCGCAGAAAAGTTGTTTAGGCTTGGCTTGAATGTTGATATATGGGAACTTGATGGTGAACAACTGAAAAAACACCCCTACTTTTTTTCTTCACGAGAGACATTTGAAGGTAGTCCTAATGTTGTCGGTGTCCTAAAAGGAAGCGGGGGTGGAAGGTCGATTGTATTAAATGGTCATGTTGATGTTGTTCCTGAGGGAGACGTGCGGCAGTGGAATCATGATCCGTACAGTGGTGAGGTCATTGATGGGAAAATGTTTGGCCGTGGTGTAACAGATATGAAAGGCGGGAATGTATCCTTACTTTTGGCAATTGAAGCATTGCAATCCCTTAACATCAAATTAAAAGGCGATGTTATTTTTCATAGTGTTGTTGAAGAGGAAAGTGGTGGTGCAGGAACATTGGCCGCAATTTTAAGAGGGTATACAGCTGATGCAGCAATCATTCCGGAACCAACAAATTTAAAGATTTTTCCAAAGCAGCAAGGCTCAAAGTGGTTTCGCCTCAATGTCAAAGGAAGAGCGGCTCACGGAGGTACGAGATACCATGGCGTTAGTGCAATTGAAAAAAGTATCGTCGTTCTTAACCAAATTGAAAAGCTGGAGAAGATTCGTAATGAACGGATTGATGACCCATTATATTCTCAAATTCCAATTCCGATTCCAATTAACATCGGTAAAATTGAAGGGGGAGATTGGCCATCCTCTGTTGCAGATGTCGTGAAGCTTGAAGGACGAATTGGAATTGCTCCAAATGAACGAATTGAAGACGCACAAAATGAGCTGGAAAAATGGGTAGAGCGACTTGCAGACATTGATCCTTGGTTTAAAGAAAGCCCCGTTGAACTTGAATGGTTTGGTGCGAGATGGTTGCCAGGAGCGATTGAATTAGATCATCCACTGATGGATGCCTTGTCCAAAAATTATGAGGATGTATGTGACAAGAAGCCAATTGTTGAAGCCTCACCGTGGGGGACGGATGGAGGTCTGTTAACACAAGTTGGAAGCACGCCTTCGATTGTCTTTGGTCCAGGGGTAACAAATTTGGCACATTTTCCAAATGAATATATTCATTTGGACAGTATCTTTCAAGCAGCTGAAATTATTGCTCTAACATTAATTGATTGGTGTGGGGACGCAACAGATGACGCTGAGGAGGAATCTGAATGACATCACAAAGAAAATTTATTCGATTAAATACAAAAATTCCTGGTCCAAAAGGGGAAATGCTATTAAAACGTCGAAATGATACTATACCAAGAGGTCCTTTTAATACAGCAATGACTTTTGTTCAAAAAGGTGAAGGTGCTCTGTTAACAGATGTAGATGGGAATACGTTTATTGATTTTGCCGGTGCAATTGGGACAATAAATGCCGGTCATTGCCCTCCTGAGGTTGTTCAAGCATTAAAGGAGCAATTGGATCATTACATTCATACTTGTTTTCACGTCATGATGTATGAACCGTATATTGCTTTAGCTGAAAAATTAAATGAGATTACCCCAGGTACACATAGAAAGAAAACATTTTTCCTAAATAGTGGTGCTGAAGCAGTGGAAAATGCGGTGAAGATCGCGCGAAAATATACAAATCGTCGAGCAATTATTTCATTTGATCGTGGCTATCATGGAAGAACATTTATGGCGATGTCACTGACGAGTAAAGTTAAACCTTACAAGTATGGCTTTGGTCCGTTTGCGACAGATACGTATAAGATGCCCTATCCGTATTATTACCGCAAGCCTGTCGGGATGACGAATGAAGAGCTCGATGACCATCTTCTGTCTCGGTTTGATGACTTCTTTTTGGCAGAAGTTTCGGCGGATGATGTTGCTGCAGTTATCATGGAGCCTGTTCAAGGAGAGGGTGGCTTTATTTCGCCTTCAAAACGGTTTGTCCAAGGGGTAAAGGCGATTTGTGAAAAAAATAATATTTTGTTCATTGCTGATGAAGTCCAAACGGGTTTTGGAAGAACAGGAAAAATGTTTGCAATGGAGCATTATGACATCGTCCCAGATCTCATCACAATGTCAAAATCCATTGCTGCCGGTCTTCCGATTAGTGCCGTAACTGGTAAAGCAGAAATTATGGAAGCCCCTAATCCTGGGGAAATAGGAGGCACATATGGAGGGAGTCCACTTGGTTGTGTAGCCGCTTTACAAGTGATTGAACTGATGGAGCGCGATGATTTACCGAGCCGGGCAAATGAAATTGGAAAGCAAATTGTTGACCGATTTACAGCGCTGCAACAGGAAGTAAATGAAATTGGGGATGTTCGAACATTAGGAGCAATGACCGCAGTTGAGTTTGTTCAAGATCCAGTTACGAAAAAGCCGGCAAAAGAGCTAGTTGTAAACATTGTTAAAGAAGTGAACCGTCGGGGAGTTGTTTTGCTTGGAGCGGGATTATATGGAAACGTAGTTAGGTTTCTATGTCCGCTTGTCATTACCGATGAACAACTTCAGGAGGGACTCGATATCGTTTGTGAAGTCATTGTTGAATTAGTTAGCAGAAAGGAATGAAGCAATTGAAAAAGCACTTATATATTAATGGAAAACAATATGAAGCTGAAAATTATGAACCACTATTTTCTCCATATAATAACGAAAAAGTAGCCGAGGTCGCCTTTGCAACGGAGGCTGAAACAGAGCTTGCTCTAGCTGCGGCTGAAGAAGGCAGTAAAATCATTGCACAAATGACGGCTCATGAGAGAGCGACGATATTAGAAAACTTATCGGCACTCATCAAAGAAAATGAAGAGGAATGCGCAAGAATCATTTCACTAGAATCATCCAAACCAATTGCGGCAGCTCGTGTAGAAGTAGCTCGGACGGTTATGACCTACAAGTTTGCTGCAGAAGAAGCTCGTCGTATTCATGGCGAGACGATTCCAATGGATGCAGCACCTGGCGGAGAAGGACGACTTGCGTTTACAGTGAGAGAGCCACTCGGAGTGGTCGTAGCAATTACTCCTTTTAACTTTCCGTTGAATTTAGTCGCCCACAAGTTGGGACCGGCGATTGCAGCAGGAAATTCAATTGTATTAAAACCAGCGGAACAGACACCATTATCAGCACTCTTCGTCGCTGAATTATCTGAAAAAGCCGGATTGCCAGCTGGTGTACTTAATGTTGTTCCGGGGTATGGTCATATTGTCGGAGAAAAGCTCGTTCAAGATAATCGTGTCAAAGCAGTAACATTTACTGGCAGCCCGCCAGTCGGTAAGAAAATCCACAGCAAGGTAGGCTTGAAAAAAGTGACTCTTGAACTAGGTTCGAATTCGGCGTTAATTGTGAACCATGATGCCGATGTTGCTGCTATTATTGACCGGGCAGTAACTGGTTCGTTTGCTAACTCTGGTCAAGTTTGTATTTCGCTGCAGCGGATTTATGTTCATGAACAAGTCCATGATGCATTTGTTGATGCTTTTGTAAAAAAAGCAAAGCAATTGAAAATCGGTGATCCTTTTAAAGAGGATACGGATATTTCTGCTTTAATTACACCGAAAGATGTTGATCGGGCACTTGAATGGATTAATGAGGCGAAGGAGTTAGGAGCAAACGTATTAACAGGTGGTGAGCGTGAAGGAAATATGCTGTATCCAACTGTCCTTACGAATGTTGACCATAAAGCAAAAGTGTCGTGCCAAGAGGTATTTGCTCCAGTTGTCATTATTAATAAAGTATCCTCTATGGACGAAGCGATTGAATTTGTGAATGATTCAAAATATGGTCTTCAAGCAGGAATCTACACAAACCAACTTGATCTTGCTTTAAAAGCAGCTGAAAAATTGAAGGTTGGCGGCGTGATGATTAACGACATTCCAACTTATCGTGTAGATCATATGCCATACGGTGGGATAAAGGAAAGTGGACTTGGCCGTGAAGGATTAAAATATGCTATTGAAGAAATGACCGAAATGAAATTGATCAGTTTTAAAAAATAATGATACCGTTTTATAAAAGTAGAAAAAGCCATCAATCGATGGCTTTTTTAACTATGAACTATAAACTATAACAACCTATTTCGAAACGTTCGATAAAATTTCACCGAGTTCCTTTGAGCGTGTTGTTGCTCGTTTTACACACTCGGTCATTGCTTCTTGGAAGTTATATTTCTTTAATACTTCAAAGCCAGCTTCTGTTGTGCCACCAGGGCTCATCACTTGCTTGTAGAGAACAGAAGTTGGTTCATCAGACGATTGAAGTCGGATGGCTGCACCTAGAATCGTTTGTACAATCAATTCTTTGGCGATTCCTTTTTCTAATCCTGTTTCTTCAGCAGCTTTTTCCATCGCCTCAGCAAGATAGTAAATATATGCTGGGCCGCTGCCAGATAAACCAGTTACTGCATCGAGATCTGCTTCAGCAACAACGGTTGCCGTGCCAACTGCTTCAAAAAGTGAAACGACTTGCTGTAAATGGTTTTCAGTTGCAAATTTTCCAGGTGCAATCGCTGTTGCTGATGCCCCTACTGCAGCGGAAGTATTTGGCATTGTACGAATGACTGGAGCATTATGTCCCAAAAGATCTGACAGATATTCTGTTGAAATCCCGGCAAGAACAGATACAATCAATTGGTTCTCATTTGTGTATTCCCTAATTAAATTAATGCCTTCGACAACATCCTTTGGTTTCATAGCTAAAACGACAATATCACTTTTTTGTAATGCTTCTTGTTTATTTGTAGTAGCAACAATATGATACTTTTTATTTAACTCATTTAAGCGTGAGTGATTACTACGATTTGTCACAACAATTTGGTTTGCATTCAGCAGTTTATGTTCAAGCAGGCCGGAAATGATCGACTCCGCCATTGAACCGCCCCCGATAAACGCGACCCTTTTATTCGTAAACATCTTCATTCCCCCTACAAGATTCATCGACTTTCAACTTCTTGGCTTTATCTTTCAAATCATTTTTACATTTTACATTCTAAATTTTACATTTGTGTATTATCGAACCTGCCCCGTTCCACGAATAATATACTTTGTTGATGTCAGTGCTGGTAATCCCATTGGTCCACGAGCGTGGAGCTTTTGCGTACTAATACCGATTTCAGCACCAAAGCCGAATTCAGATCCGTCAGTAAAGCGTGTTGATGCATTATGATAAAGGGCAGCTGCATCAACCAATTTGAAAAACTTATCTATATTTTCATTATTAGATGTAATAATGGCTTCAGAATGCTTCGTTCCATACGTATTAATGTGGTTAATCGCTTCATTTACATCAGCGACAATTTTTACTGCAAGAATCGTATCTAGAAATTCTGCACTCCAGTCTTCTTCGGTTGCTTTTTGGACAGATGAAGAAAGTGATTGTGCATATTCATCACCACGAAGCTCGACGTTTTTATCTTGTAATGTATTCACAAGATCACTGAAATGTTGATCCGCCCAATCTTTTTGAACAACAACTGTTTCAGCAGCATTACAAACAGAAGGACGTTGTGTTTTTGCATTGACAACAATATCAATCGCCATTTGTTTGTCAGCTGTTTCATCGATATAGATGTGGCAATTTCCAACACCCGTTTCAAGGACTGGAATTGTTGAATTTTCAACAACGGATTGAATTAATTTTGCCCCTCCGCGAGGAATAAGAACATCTAGGTAGTCATTTAATTTAAACATTTGTGCAGCTGTTTCACGGCTCGTATCCTCAAGCAATTGAATTGTTTCAATTGGAAGCTCACTTTTTTCAAGGGCACGGTGAATGACATTAACAATCGCTTTGTTTGAATTGATTGCTGATGAACTGCCACGAAGAAGGACTGCATTTCCTGTTTTTAAGCAAAGACTTGATGCATCGACAGTAACGTTTGGTCTAGCTTCATAAATCATCCCGATCACACCTAATGGCACTCGCACTTTTTCAATTGCTAATCCATTCGGACGATCCCATCCTTCAAGAACTTCGCCAACTGGATCAGGGAGTGTGATAAGCTGCTCAAGACCATCAGCCATATCTTGAATTCGTTCTATTGTTAGCTTTAGACGATCCAATAGAGCGTCAGTGAAACCCTGCTCTTTGCCGGCAATAAGATCCTTTTCATTCTCAGCTAAAATATAATCTGTTTCCTCAAGTAGCTGTGTTGCCATTAGCTTTAGCGCAGCATTTTTTTGTTCTGTTGTAAAAATGGCTAAGTCTGTTGCGACAGCTTTGGCACGTTTTGCTTTTTCAATTAATTCACTCATTTAATCATCTTCTCCTTTGTTAATGTTACCCATTTATTTCGATGAATTACTTCAGAATGATCACGTTGTAATTGTGTTTTAGCATCTTGGCTTGATTTCCCTTTGATTTGTTCAAGCTCACTCGCTGAAAAGTTGACTTGACCTTTTCCAATGACATTTCCTTTTTCATTGATCACTTCAACCACTTCACCCGCAAGAAATGTTCCATGTATGTTTTTGACTCCTGCCGGGAGCAGACTTTTTCCTTTTGATAAAACAGCTTTCACAGCGCCATTATCAATTTCAATTTGCCCAGCGACATCAGAGTGAATCGCAATCCACTGTTTTTTGTTTTTTACACCGTGCTGTGATGAATAACCAATGTATGTTCCATCACCTTTGCCAGCAAGAATATCAGTTAATTTGTCAGGTCCTTCACCTGAACCGATAAATACCTTTACCCCTAACGAAAGGGCTGTTCGTGCCGCTTCGATTTTCGATTTCATTCCACCTGTTCCAACTTTCGAACCAGCTGATCCCGCTACACTTAGTAGCTCTTCATTGATGGCTGGAAGGAAGTTGTATTTTTTGGCATTGGGATCTTTGCGAGGATCGCTATCATATAATCCGTTAATATCGGTTAATATCGATAGAAAATCAGCATGAATTAACCCACTAACAAGCGCTGATAGCATATCGTTATCACCAAAGGTTAGTTCATCAATCGAAACCGAATCATTTTCATTAATGATCGGCAGCACATCACGGGCAATCAGCTCTGATAATGTCGCATAGGCATTGCTATATTTTTCTTCCTTTGAAAAGTCATGACGCGTAAGCAGGAGCTGTGCTGTAACAATGCCATACTTTCGGAATTCTTCGGCATAGCCTTGCATAAGAAGACCTTGCCCAACAGCCGCTGCCGCTTGCTTTCCGGCAATTGTAACGGGGCGAGTCGGGTAGCCAAGATCAGTAAATCCAGCCGCTACTGCACCAGATGAAATTAAAATGACATCATGCCCTTGTTTTTTCAGTTTTGCTAATGCAGCTACATGCTCACTAAGTTTTTCTATACTTAGACCGCCGTTGGCATTTGTCAACGAGCTGCTACCGATTTTGACAACAATACGCTGTTTGCTCATTTTTAACTACCCCTCAAAAGATAATTTAAAATGTAAAATGTATAATTTAAAATTAATTCAGCTTATTCGAAGCATTCTTCCTTTTACTGACCCCATCGAATAGCTATTTCTGAACGTTCCTAAAAATAATTTTACATTTTACATTTTCAATTTTACATTAAATAAAAAAACTCCACGTCCTCTATAATAATAGAAAGGACGAAGAGTTAGCTCCGCGGTACCACCTTTGTTGGCATCTTGTTTATACTTGATGCCCGCTCTTCACCCGTAACGTGGGGAAACGGTCAGGTTCATCCCTAACAAGCTCTTGGGTAGGTTCGATCGCTATCGGCGATGGAATCTTGCAGCCGGTGGATTCCACTCTCTGACGCTTAAAGACTAATCTACTAGTCCCAATCTTTGCTCAATGATATACTGCTTTTATTATCTAATAGGACTTATCAAGTGTCAAGGGGATTCATTCTTTTGAAAGTTGAAAGTTAAAGATTGAAAATGTAAAATGTAAAATTTAAAATGTAAAAATTGATACTCAATTCTAAGGATATTTTTTGGAGGAATCGTTATGGGACGGCAATTGTTGTTAAAAGATAAGGTGATTGTAATTACTGGTGCGTCGAGTGGGATTGGGATGAAAGTAGCTCATGACGTAGCGAAGCAAGGTGCTATTCCAGTCCTCTTGGCAAGGTCGACTGAGAAACTAAAAGGGATTTCTGAAGCGATTACGGAGACAACGGGTGTTGCTAGTATGTATTATACGTTAGATGTATCGTCATCCCATGATGTAATGGAAACGTTTAAATCGATTTTCGAGGAGTTTAAAAGGGTCGATGTTTTAATTAATAATGCTGGCTTCGGAATATTTGAATCGCTTCATAAAGCTAATCTTGAAGAAATAAAATTGATGTTTGAAGTAAATGTACTTGGATTAATTGCGTGTACAAAAGCGGTTCTTCCCGAAATGATGACAAGAAATGAAGGTCATATTATTAACATTGCTTCACAGGCTGGAAAGCTGGCGACACCAAAATCAAGTGGATACTCAGCAACGAAACATGCGGTTCTAGGATTTTCCAATAGCTTACGAATGGAACTTATCGATACGAACATCTATGTGAGTACTGTAAATCCAGGGCCGATAAAAACACAATTTTTTGAAATTGCAGATCAATCGGGGAATTATGTGAAAAATATTGAGAAGTTTATGCTCGATCCTGACTATGTTTCTAAAAAAATTGTAAAGTTAATTCATCGGCCTAAGCGAGAATTGAATTTGCCTTATTGGATGAATATTGGCAGTACGATTTATCAGCTTTTCCCAACAATTTTTGAAAAGATTGCCGGAAAACAATTAAATAAAAAATGATTTCTAAAAGCACAAACGTTCATAGGTTTGTGTTTTTTAATTTAATAGGAGAGCATTCCTAGTCCGTCTTGTTATTATTAAGTATAAAGTAATGATAAATAAGAACTAATGGTGATATACAATACCGCTGTTTTATATGAAAATATGTATACAAACTTTGAAAAAGGTAGGTGTCCATCATAATGGGGGATTTTTTATATCAGAAATTAGTAGAAGAAATTGAAACGACAAGGCAACATATGATGACGGTTGGGTTAAAAAATGGCTTAACACATTCAGATACGATTAAGTTGAGTACTAAATTAGATAATTTACTAAATTTTCTCTCATTATATAAGCAAAGTAGTAAGTAAGTATTGCATTTATTTTTGCTTTTTATTCCATCTATTTACTTAGACCTTTAGAGTTCAATATATTAAAATAGAATCATACTTATTGAATAATTAGTACAATATATGTTTCTAAACTAAAGGAGTGTAGGTGGAGAATGAGTAACAATGAAAAAATTAATATTCTTCTTGTAGATGATCGATCGGAAAATCTTTTAGCTTTAGAAGCGATTATTGAAAGAGACGAATATAACATAGTAAAAGCAAATTCAGGTGAGGAAGCATTAAAAAAGTTACTGAAGTTTGATTTTGCTGCAATTTTGTTAGATGTTCAAATGCCTGGGATGGATGGTTTTGGAACGGCTAAAATTATTAAGGCTCGTGAAAAAACAAAAAATATTCCTATTTTATTTATTACAGCAAACAATCTCGAGTCTGATCATATTTTTACGGGTTACTCACTGGGAGCAATTGATTATATTCTAAAACCATTTGATCCTATCATTTTAAAAGCGAAGGTTGATAGGTTTGTAGAAATGTATAAGCTTAATCAGGCGCTTGTTAGGCAAACGGAAGTTCTGGCTGAAAAGAAAAGAGAGTTAGAAAAAGCTTATTTGGACTTATCAAAGACAACATCTGAACTGCGTGTATCTGAAGCGCTGGCAAATGTCATAAGTGAGACCTCGATTGATTCGATGATTATCATAGATCAAGACGGGCGTATTTTGAAGGTAAACCCTGCTGTTCGAAATATGTTTGCATATAAGGAAGTTGAAATGATCGGTAAGCATATTACGATGTTATTCACTTGTGAACAATCACAAAAGTACATTCAAGATGTACTTGGGGCCATAAATAACCTTGAAAATATTATAGGTCATGAAAATAGTAAAGAGTTATCCGCGACACGAAAAGGTGGTCACCACTTTCCGATTGAAATTCAAATTGGCAAACGGTTTGTTCAAGGAAAATGTATTGTTGCTTGTACAATTCGTGATATAACAAGTAAGAAACAGCATGAGGAAATGATTATCCATATGGCTTATCACGATAGATTAACAGATTTGCCAAACCGGAGAAAGTTTAACGATCAATTAGCAAGCATTTTAAATAAATCAAAGCAAACAAACCAAACGTTTGCGATGATGTACTTGGATATGGACCGGTTTAAATATATTAATGATTCACTCGGTCATTATATTGGTGATAAACTTCTGTTAGAAATTGCTACAAGACTAAAAAACTCAGTCCGTCAAGATGATTTTATTGCAAGGGTTGGTGGAGACGAATTTAATATCATTTTGCCGGATACGAATCGGGAGATAGCTCTGGAAATTGCCGAAAATATATTAGAGCTTTTTAAGCAACCATTTTATGTTGATAACTATGAATTATTTGTCACGATTTGTATTGGAATTAGTGTTTTCCCCTACGATGGCGAAGAATCAATTGTCTTAATGAAGAGTGCAGATGCAGCACTCTATCGTGCCAAAGAGCAAGGAAGAAATAAATATAAAATGTTTCATTCAGGGATGAATATCCAATCGTTTCGAGCTTTTACGATGCAAACTGATTTGCGTAAAGCAATTGAACGAGGAGAACTATCGCTTGTTTATCAACCACAGCTTGAGTTAGAAACAGGGAGAATTGAAAGTGCGGAAGCGTTACTACGATGGAATCATCCAAATTGGGGGACAATCCTTCCTGCAGAGTTTATTCCTTTAGCTGAAGAAACTGGTTTTATTGTTGACATTGGTCAATGGGTAATGAATTCAGTTTGCAGGCAATTAAGAGAATGGTGTGATAAAGGAATGGCACCAATTCGTATTGCTGTAAATTTTTCAACGCAACAGTTACTCCAAAAAGATATGGTTGAGAAGATGAAACAAACCTTTCTTGAATTAAATGTTAGCCCGACTATGCTTGAAATTGAGATTTCTGAGGCGGCCATTATGGGAAATGAAACAGTAATTGTGCCAATTCTAACTGAGCTAAGAAAAATCGGGATAAAGATCAGTATTGATCACTTTGGGGTTGGCTATACATCATTTCATTATTTAAGGAAATTCCCAGTCGATACTTTAAAAATTGACAAATCATTTGTACAAGATATAGCAAATGCTGATTCCAACGTGTTAATTGCTACATTTGTTTCATTGGCCCAAAACTTACATATGTCGGTGATTGCGGAAGGCGTTGAAACTGAGACCCAACTGGAGATGTTAAGAAAGAATCATTGTCAAGCAGTTCAAGGGCATCTTATTAGTCCACCTATTCCTGCTGTAGGGTTTGCATCATTTGTAGCTACTTATAAACAACCTTTAAGTAATCGTGATTCCGAAGATGTAATGGAAAGAACGGAAACGATGATTAAAGATTCGTCACAATCGGTTATTAATAATAATGAGGAAATTCTAGCGCTTGCCTTAGGTCGCGCCAAAAAATTATATGCTATTTCCACAAGGGAAATGGATGTCTTTAAGCTTATTGTTAACGGGTTAAGCAACAAGGAGATTTCTGAAAAATTATGCATTAGTGAACACACTGTGAAAAATCATATTACACATATTTTACAAAAATTGGATGTCACTGATCGCATGCAGGCAATGGCAATGGTTTACCAGCTTTGTATTGAAGAAGGAAAAAGCCTCTCTATACACAGTCAATATACTAATTAAAGGTTAAATTAAATAATCTAGGCAGAGGAGTTCCCGGCGATGAAAATCAAAACTAAGTTATTACTCGGGCTAAGTACATTACCGATCTTAATTGTATTAATGATCGGTATTGGCTATAACCAGATGAACAATCTTAATAAGATGAGTACGAAATTGCAAACAAACTATGAATTAGCCAATTTAGCTGACCAAATTCATAAAGGCGTCAAAGACGAGGCGATTAGCTTACGAAATATTGCTCTTTTTACTGACCATATAGTAGTTGAAGAAGAATTAGCAATTTTACAAAGGGAAAACGATTTTGTTGTTGAAAGTCTGATCTTACTTGAGTCAAAAGTGAATGAACCTGAAAAAATTTCTGCCGTTACTGCTTTAAAAAATACAAATGATAAATTTGATACTTATAAAGATAATGTCATTGATTTAATTGCTGAAGGTAAAAGAGAAGAAGCAATTCAATTAATTAATAATGAAGGACGTTTAATTCACACTGAGTTTTTTGATAGAACGGCAGCCATTACCGATCTTTATGGTGAAAACATGACGTCTTCTCTACAAAATATTTCCGAGGACTTAGGTAAAAATATTCTAATCGGTAGTTTCGTTACAATTGTTGGTTTTATTATTGTCTTTGGTTTTGTTTTACAGAATGTTTGGACGCTTGCCAGAAGGTTAAATAAAGTATCTAGTGTGATGAAGAATGTTGCCGATGGAAGTACTGAACTTGGGACTAAAGTTGAAGTGAAATCAAATGATGAAATTGGAGATGTTGTCCAGTCATTTAATACCATGGCACAATCGTTAGAGGAACAAATAAATAAAGAACAAAGTTTACTTTGGATAAAATCAAATATTGCAGAAATAACGACGGATTTAAACGGTACGCATGATTTAGAGCCTTTGGCACAAAATTTCCTTTCGAAAGTAGCTCCTTTGTTAGAAGCTTCTCATGCTGTTTTTTATATTAAAAGTGATGGTGAGTCGAAAAGTGAGCCACTTTTTAAGCTACTTGCATCATATGCGTTTAAAGAGCGGAAACATCTTTCAAATACATTTGCTGTTGGAGAAGGCCTTGTTGGACAAGCTGCCCTTGAAAAAACATCGATTATCCTGACAGATGTCCCTTCAGATTATATTCGAATAAAATCAGGTTTAGGTGAAGCGCCTCCGTTGAACGTTTATGTTTTACCTGTAGTTTTTGAAGATGATGTAAAAGCAGTTGTGGAAATTGCTTCTTTTAAATCATTTTCTATTGATCAACAGAATCTATTAGAGGAACTTGTAAATAGTCTTGGTATTATCCTTGATAGTGTAATGGGAAGAATTCGTTTAGCTAAATTATTAGAAGAGTCACAGACTTTAATGGAGGAGATTCAGGCACAGTCTGAAGAACTACAATCACAACAAGAGGAACTAAGGATTACAAATGAAGAATTAGAAGAACAAACACAAGCGCTTAGACAATCAGAGGAAAAACTTCAGGCACAACAGGAGGAGTTAGAGCAGGCAAACTCTGAATTAATAGAAAAAGCAGAGAGTTTAGAAGAGCAAAATAAGAGATTTGAACAGACAAATCGGGAAGTTGAGAAAGCTAGAGCAGAATTAGAGGAAAAAGCAAAACAGCTAGCACTTAGTTCCAAATACAAATCAGAGTTTCTAGCTAATATGTCACACGAATTACGTACACCGTTAAATAGTTTATTAATTCTCTCGAAATTACTATCAGATAACCATGGTGCTAATCTATCTAGTAAACAAATCGAATATGCAAAAACAATCCACTCTTCAGGTCGGGATTTATTGATTATTATTAATGATATCTTGGATTTGGCAAAAATAGAGTCAGGAAAAGTGGAGGTAAATCCTCAGCGAGTTGAGATCAAAGAATTAGTTGAAGTGGTTGAACAAAGTTTTAGGCCGATAGCGAATGAAAAGAATTTGACATTTGCTATTGATGTAAAAGAAGGTATACCAGCTTCTATTTATAGCGATGAACAAAGAATACGTCAGATTCTGAAGAATCTATTATCTAATGCTTTTAAATTCACAGACAAGGGTGGAGTTACACTTGAGGTTGACTTTTCACCTTATTCAAATCAACACTCACTCTTTTCTTTTGCTGTTAAAGATACTGGGATTGGTATTCCAAAAGCAAAGCAAAAGCTCGTATTTGAGGCATTCCAACAAGCGGATGGTACAACTAGTCGAAAGTATGGTGGAACTGGTTTAGGCTTGTCAATTTGTCGTGAAATGGCAAATTTATTGGGGGGTCGTGTAGTTGTGGAGAGTGAAGAAGGTAAGGGAAGTACATTTAGATTGTTTGTCGGTGATTACAAAGAAGATTATAGTGAAAATAACCTGATAAAAAGTTTTGACGAGGTTGCCGTGACTGTTGCACCTCCAAATGAGCAACAAGAGAAACGCCCAAGTGAACCGACTCCAACGGAATCACAACAACACTCATATGTTGATAGTAAAAGCGAGATTAAAAGACTTTTAATCGTTGATGATGACATTAGACAACGAAATAGTTTAATGGAATTGATAGCGGATAAGGATATCATTCCTAAAGCCGTTTCTAATGGTGCTGAGGCAATTGAAGCGTTAAAGGTTAATCAGTTTGACTTTATGGTTCTTGATTTAGGATTAACGGATACAACTGGCTTTGATTTGCTTGAAAAAGTTAAAACACAAGTTGAAAATGAGAATCTAAAAGTATTCATTTATACCGGTCGAGACTTAACTTCAAAAGAAGAGATATATTTAAATAAATATGCTCACACGATCATCATTAAAGATGAACATGCACCACAACGGCTAAAGGATGAGCTTGAGTTATATTTGAATTTAGAAAACGAGATGGTTTATGAGTATTTTGATATTTCTCCTCAACGCATTCCCGATCTCGATGGAAAAAGGATCTTATTAGTTGATGATGATGTTCGTAATGTCTATGCTTTATCAAGTGTTCTTGAACTCTATGGTATGAGCATTACATTTGCGGAAAATGGCGTAGAAGGTCTTGAAATCCTTGATGAGAATCCAAATTTCGATCTTGTGTTAATGGATATTATGATGCCTGAGATGGATGGCTATGAAGCAATGCAAAGAATCAGGGCAAATCCTGAGTTTCAACAATTACCGATTATCGCCCTAACTGCGAAGGCGATGAAGGAAGATCGTGAAAAATGTATGGCAGTAGGAGCATCTGATTATATTGTGAAGCCTGTAGACCCTGATAAACTTGTCTCTTTAATGAGAGTATGGCTTCATCAGCAAGAAGGGAAATGATAAATGAACATATTGTCAGAGCGTCTAAATAAAATTAAAGCTGATTCAAATGAAGATCTTGAGAAACTTGAGATTGAATTGCTTTTATACGGGTTGTATTTTTGGTGTGGCTATGATTACAGGAATTATGCATATGGTGCTTTAAGAAGAAGAATTTGGCACCGAGTCAATGCTGAGAAATTGACAAGTATTACTGGACTTCTTGAAAAGGTATTACATGATCCCGGATGTTTAAAAAGGCTCATTGCTGATTTTTCGATAAATGTTACGGAAATGTTCCGGGATCCTTTGTTTTTTCTAACATTCCGCGAGCGGGTTATTCCTCTTTTACGAACCTATCCATCTATTCGGATTTGGCACGCTGGATGTGCAACAGGGGAAGAAGTCTATTCAATGGCCATTTTACTTCATGAAGAGGGTTTGTACGACAAGACAAAGATTTATGCGACCGATATTAATGCTAATGTATTAAAGGTGGCGAAATCTGGTATCTTTCCGATTGAAAAGATGCGAAAGTTTACTAGCAACTATATCAATGCTGGTGGAAAAGCAGCATTTTCTGATTATTACACCGTGACAAATAATGGTGTAAAATTTGATTCGAAGTTAAAGAAAAATGTAATCTTTGCTCAACACAATTTAGTGACGGATCGCTCATTTAATGAATTTCAAGTTATCCTTTGCAGGAATGTTTTAATATATTTTAATAAAGAGCTACAAAAAAAAGTACATGCGCTCTTTTATGACAGTTTAGGAATGTTTGGCATCCTTGGACTTGGAGACAAGGAAACAATTCTTTATACCGATAAATCTGATTGCTATGAAGATGTTAGTAGAGGTCAAAAGTTATATAAGAAGATAAATTAGTTCCTATCTTTTAGTTCTCCCATTATTGAACCCGCTAATAGCGGGTTTTTTATTTAAAGAGTAATAATAATTATTAGATGGGAGCATCTTCCTATTAATAACGAGTATCCTGTTTGTGAATAAGAAATAAATAAGAGCACTAGGTGATACCATCTAATTTACTTTTATTGCAAAATATAGATAAAAGATTAGAAAGAAGCCAATTTGGTTCTTATGAGGTGATAGGTTTGAGAAAATCAGTGAGAAATAATAAAAAAGCAAAACAACTTTCCGAGAAACAGTCTGCACATTTAAAAACACAATATCCTAATGCCTTATTTGCAATCAAGCATTTGGCTTACCATGACTATTTAACTGGTTTACCTAACCGGTATATGCTTGAACATCAGTTATCTAAACAAATTAGAAAAATGATGATGGCTAAGCAACAATTAGCAGTTCTAAGTATTGATTTAGATCGGTTTAAAGTAATCAATGGTAATGCAGGGCATCAAATTGGTGATCACTTACTTAAGAAAGTGACTGAGCGTCTTTTCATGTGTATTGACTCTCATGCTGCACTATTTAGACAAGGTGGTGATGAGTTCTTCATTATTCTTCCTTACGTTAATCATAAACTTATTGCTAGAGTATGTGAGCGAATCCTTGAATCGTTTTCTACTCCTTTCTTTATTAATAATAGGGACTTCTATACTTCTGCTAGCATTGGTATTAGTATTTTTCCAGATGATGGGGCTTTTCCTGAGCAGTTAATTCGAAATGCTGATATTGCGATGTACAGAGCAAAAGCAATTGGTGGAAATGGCTACAGTTTCTACGATCATCAATATGTAGAGGGGCAGTTGACACCATTAAATATGGAGATGGATCTTCATAAGGCTGTTGACCGGCAGGAGTTAGTCTTACATTACCAACCCAAAATGAATTTAAAGACGGGTGATGTAACTGGTGCGGAAGCGTTAATTCGTTGGAACCATCCTAAATGGGGAATGATTCCCCCTAATGAGTTTATCCCAATTGCAGAGGAATCGGGGTTAATTATTTCTATTGGGCAATGGGCACTAATAACGGCTTGTCGGCAAAATAAATTGTGGCATGATTTAGGGTATTCAACCGTCATCTCGGTCAATTTATCACTTCGACAATTTACCCATTCGAATTTAGTTCAAATAGTTCAAAATACGCTAGTGGAAACAGGTCTTGAGCCACAGTTTTTAGAGTTAGAAATAACTGAGAGTATGGCTGCAAACATTAATAATACACTTACGACTCTTAATGCGCTAAAGAAGCTAGGTGTAAAAATAAGTATTGACGATTTTGGAACCGGATTTAGTTCGTTTAACTATATTAAGCAATTTCCTTTTGATACATTAAAGATTGATCAATCGTTTATCCACGATCTTATAGAGCATTCTAAAGACGAGACAATTGTGAAAGCGATGATTTCAATGGCGCATAATTTAAATATGAATGTTGTTGCGGAAGGAATTGAAACTAGCGAACAATTACAGTGCTTGCAGAAGATCGATTGTAATGAAGGTCAAGGTTTCTTTTTTAGCAAACCTGTAGCAGCAAGTGAATTTGAAAATAAGATAAGAGAAATCTTGAATGAATCAAAAAAATTGTGGATTAAAGAAAGTTGGTAATTTGTATGGAAAAAAGAGGCAGGTTACTTGCAATTGTAATTACTATAATCGAAATAGCTTATGTACTGTTCACTTATTTTACATTTGGACATGAACAATTGTTAAGTTTGTTTATTATTTTACTTATATTGCCTTTTGTTTGGTTACTTGCCAAAAGATATGATGACCTCTATCAAAGTCATCAACAGGTACTTGGAGAAAAGAAAGAAATTGATGAGCAAATAAGAGTTACAAATCAAAAAAATCGCGATTATGAGCTACTATTTTATTCACTTGAGGGAGCTTTTTATACATTCGATGTCTCTAATAATAAAGTTTTCTTTTCGAAAGGATTAGAACAAATTTATGGCTATCCAGTTGAAACTTTCAAAAGCAATCCAAATCTATGGAGAGAAGTCATTCATCCCGATGATTACGGAAAAATTGAAAAAGATGAACAACAATTGCAGTTAGGACTTTCGACAAGGATAGAATATCGAATTTTTCACCCGAAATTAGGTGAAAAATGGGTGATGAAACTTACTACACCTATTCAAAGTTCTGAGGGGAAAATTGAGAAAATTAGCGGGCAAATGGTTGATATTACAAAGCAAAAACAATTGGAAAATGAGCTGAAGCAAATGGCTTATTATGATGAATTAACTGATTTGCCAAACCGAAAGGCATTAGATCGCCATATTCAAAAGGCATTAGCGAGATCGAAACGTCACAATCATAATTTTACGATTATGTTTATTGATTTAGATGATTTTAAGGTTGTCAATGACACGATGGGACACGATGCTGGGGATTTATTACTTATAGAAGTAGTAAATAGATTGAACGAGAGTCTAAGGGAAGAGGATCTCATTGCTCGAATTGGCGGTGATGAGTTTATCGTTGTGTTAGAAGAAACAAATAAAGTAGAAATTGAAGACATTGCTAAACGGATTATTGAAAAGATCTCTTTACCATATATGCTTAATGAAAAAGAAGCCAATATTTCATTAAGTATTGGGATCAGTATGTACCCTGATGATGGTGAAGATAAGGAGACACTAATAGAGCACGCGGATAAGGCGATGTATTATGCAAAATTTAATGGCAAAAACAATTTTAAAATATATACATCGGATCTTAATGAGATGGAGTTTAATAAAAAAGGGATTTTTGAAAAGTGGATAAATACGATCCAAAAATCAAAACTATTTAACCGATAGTTGGGTAGTATTGATTTTACCATTTTTAATAATGGTTATTATATTGGTATTACTTTCCACTTAATAACATTAAACAGATATTCGATATAAAGAATAACACGTTTTTTTCCTTCGATAACGGCAAACTCAGTGAAAGCTGGGGACGCAAAGCTACGGGCCTAAGGAATTCTTCTATGGTCGCCGGGTTACCGAAAAGGATTGGCATATGACTAAGATAAGGTTTATAGGACCGTATAATCTGTCTACCAATCTTTTGGTAGGCTTTTTTTACCTTTTTTTAGTGTAGACTAGTTGAAAGATTGATTGGGGTTTCCCCCTGGGAATCCTATTAAGGGAGGACATTTGATGAGGCGGCTATTTGATAAAGTATTAAACGTATCTTTAAAAGAAAAGCAAGTTGAGGTTCCGTCTCTCCCTTCTGACTTAGCTTACTCGGATTTAACTTATATGACAAAACGAGGGTTTCTTGCGAAAAAATTAAGTAATTATCTTAGTTTATCTAATGATGAGGGGAATTCCTTATTTTATTTATCGTTATCAGAAGCATCTTTTTTGAATGCTAATCCAAAAATGGATAGAGAACTTCTACTCAATTTAAGTGAACAAATGTTAACCTGGAGTGAAAAAAAACAAGACATACCCGAACAAATTATCCGTTTAGATGTTAGGAATGACATTCAAAATGCCATGCTAAAGGTTTATGAAATACATAAGGATGATGTATTCTCTTCACCAGAGCAATTGGAATTACAGAAGGCAGCTATAGATCAAGAGGATACTACGTGGCAGGTGTACCGTGATGTGATTGCAGCTTCAACTCAAGGGCGCTTCTTATTGATAGCAGAGGAAGAAATAAATAAGTATAGAGAAGGTAATGTGTTATGTCAAGGAAATATAAAGGTTCGTTCAGATATACCTAGATGTCGTGACTTGGTGAAAGAGATCCTTGAACAAAGGTTTAGTCAAACAAAGGTCATGAGTTTACTTTTGGTGTTATCAGAAGCAATTACAAATACAATAAAACACGCTGAGGAGGGAAAAATGACTCTTGTTGAAGATGTAGCTAGCAATGAAATTCGCTTTCTAATTGAAGACAAAGGGCCGGGTTTTGCTCTTAAAGATTTACCTAAAATGACCCTTTTAGCTGGATTTTCAACGAAGAAATCAATGGGTCAAGGCTTTACACTTATGATGAAAATGTCGAAACAAGTTTCTTTGTATACTTCTTTATATGGTTCAACAGTTATATTAACTTTTCAATCTGGTGAGGAGACAAAGAGAACTTCTGTTATTTAATAGTTTAGAAGGTTTGTATTCTAGAATTTATCCCTAACTTTTTTGGAGGAAACATTAATGAAAAAGAATACTATCATGGTTCAATTGTTAGCTAAAATCGGTCTTTCATTAGGGGTAATTGCCATTACTATCCTTTTCTTGGGTTTATATTTTATCAAAGTAAAACTTGATGAATATCAAACTGAACAAATTAATAATGCAACCAGTATTGTTGTTCATGCAATGGAATCAACGCAAAAGTCGGCAGATACAATAGAAAATATGATTGAAAAAAAATTATATACCTCATCGAAAGGAATCATGTCCGACTTACAAGGGAAACAGGTTCAAGACATCAGTATGGAAGAACTGAGTCGATTGGCAGACAAGTGGGATGTGCATGAAATCTCCTTATGGGAAAGAAAAGGGGATGACATTGTTATTACTCAGTCATCAGATGAAACGCAAATGGATATGAGTTCGAAAGAGTGGGGGTATTGGTTTACTGCATTTGATCAGCTCATGTCGGAACAACCAGTAACAGTTGATGAAGGATATGCTTTAGATAATTATTGGGTAGGACCAATATCAAAAGCTGAGCGCTTTGATAATCTTTACTATAAATTTGCCTACTATTATGATGGTACGACCGAATTTATGATCAACCCTTTTATCTTAGACGAGGAAATTTATCATTTAACCTTTCAGGCAGGACCAACCCAAATGATAGAAAGAATTATTGATGAGAGCGTTGAAATCGATGAGATTGCGGTTATTAATGTTCCTGCATGGCTTAATGGAGACGATAATCAGGTCGTTGAACCAGATATCGATTTACCTGTTCTATATGGTAGCCATCAATTAGAAAGAGAAGAAGATTACGATTTTTTAGAGAAGGCTTATGTCGACAAAGAAAGCTACAGTATTACGTTTAAAGAAAATGGTGTGAGTTATAAAAAAATATACAAACCTTTGTCTAATGATCGGGTCATGGCAATTATTCTTAATTTGACTAGGCAAAAACAAATGGAAAGTCAGTTTTTGGTATTGTTTTTAGTCGCCTTTTTGATTTCATCCGTTGTCTTATTTATTCTTATTCGCCTTATAGCAAAACGTCAATTACGCCCCTTACAAGATATTGTTCAACATATTCAAGGAGTCGCTGATGGGGATTTAACTCAAACATTAGTCATGAATGAAAAAAATGAATTAGATAGGTTGGCGAAACAAATTAACGGGATGACTAAACGTTTTGATCAATTAATAACTGGTGTAAAAGAAGATTCTCATTCGTTAGTAAGAGTTTCAAGCTTGCTCTCAAGACAAGTATATACCTCGGTCAAGACGATGGGGGATACGTCTACTGCGATGACTGCAGAATCAAAGGATCTTGTCCTTGAGATTGAAATCTCTCTTGAGAAACTTCAATATTTATTCCAAACTCTAAAAAATGATAGACAGCTAGAATTTATAAATCAGATTGAAGAGGAAAGTCCAATTCAATTGAGTAAGACCTTGACTGAAATACATGAAAAAATAGTTGAACTTGAACAAATGCTAAAAGTTCATTCGAACCATGTTACGGAAATAACACTTATGTTTTATGATACGCTTCAGGAATTAAATGAAGCATTAGATGGCATGGACCAATTATCGATAAAATTAAATAATAAAATTAAATTCTTTAAAGTAAAAGATGAACAATAGAAGTGTTCTACCAATAATGATCTAAATAATTTTTTGCGAGAGAAAGGACGGCTTGTAATGAATTTAACGGTTGGAAAAGAAGTAGCCAAATCAACAGTTATATTAAGAATTAAGGGAATTTTAGATATCTCTACTAATAATGTTATTGATCCTTATTTAGATGAACTTGATGAAAATGTAAAGATATTAATCATTGATTTCTCAGAATTAGAATTTATTGATTCTACAGGGATAGGCTCAATTATGAATGTGATTCATTTGGCTCAAGAAAAAAGTTTCCATCTTAAATTCCAAGGGATTAATGAGTTGACTCACCAAGTTTTTGAGACGATTGGAATTTACCATATTTTAGAGGTACTTCAAGGGGAGGTTATATAATGGTGTTTAAAGATAGTCTTAGTTACTCTGTGGAAAATGATACAGTTGATGGACGAAATATGCTAGATAAAACGTTACAGCGTGAAATTAATCTTGCAAGAAATATCCAATCTTCATTATTGAATGGGAAAACTCCTACATTTGAGGGAGGAGAAGTTGCTGGATCTTCTCTTCCAGCGCGATTAATCGGCGGCGATTATTATGATTTTTATCCATTAGTTAATGGGAGTATTCGAATTGTTATTGGTGATGTGATGGGGAAAGGAATCCCTGCAGCAATGCTCATGATTTTAACCCGAGGTGCTTTCCGAAGCGCTGCTGAAAGCACACAAAGTCCTGGGGAAACCTTATCGGCTATGAATCAAGCATTATATCAAGATTTACGGACATTAAAGTCATTTGTCACATTATTTTGTGCTGATCTAGACCCGAAAACAGGCATTCTTTCTTACGCAAATGCTGGACATAATCTTCCGCTTTATATTAAAGGGAAAGATAGATCAGTACAAGAATTACCAAAAGTAAAAGGGATTATGGTTGGGGGGCTTCCTAATCAAGTATATAAAGAAGTATCGATTCAATTAGAGGATCAGGACACGGTTTTCTTTTATACAGATGGAATTGTTGAGGCTGTAAATAAGGAAGGAAAGCAATATAAAATAGAGCGTCTTATTGAAACACTTGTAAATAACCAACCAAAAGGTGTCGGAGAGATTGAACAGAATGTGATGGATTCAATCCATCAATTTACAGATGGTGTTCCTCAAAAAGACGATATCACAATGGTCCTTTTAAAAGTAGGTCAACAAAAAGCGGATATAACGAGTTTAAATTCTCCAGTAATGAGTTAAGGGGGAATACAGTCATGCAAAGTATAGTTTCTAAAGGTAAGAGTATAAATGAAGCGATTATGCTAGGATTAGAGTTATTGGACGCAACAAAAAATGATGTGGATATCGAAATTATCCAAAGTGAAGTGAAAGGGTTTTTTGGCATTCGTTCAAAAGAAGCTATTGTAAAACTTACTCGATTAGAAACGAATTCTGACAGATCTCAAAATAATAAACAATCGATTGATGTAATTAGTTTAGCTGAACAACTTATTTCTGAACTTCCAGATGAAAATGTTGAACATAAAACCATTTCCAAAACTGTTGATAACATTCGAGGAAATGAAGAGACATTATCAGAAACTGAAAATGATTCAGAGCAACTTTCAGGAAAAGTATGGGTGAAAAACGGAGTCATAGGTTGTAAAAATTCTCCACATCATTTTCCGATGATTTCTATTTCAAGAGGTATCCAACTTTTTAAGAATAACGAGTTGGTTGGAGATAAGACAATACTGATTTCGGAAAACGATTCATATGAAATTAAAGTGGATGAAGAGAAAGTAGAAACCAAATGGTCGGTTTCTATGGATGAACACAAATTAAAAGTTTTTTTAGAAGTAGAACCTGGATATAAAATAGTACGCTGGATACCAGATATTGAACCTGACCATCACATTGAACTCAAAGTAGAAGAGAGTAAAGAAGTTTATAATTCTCTTACTTATAATAATATTATCCAAAAGCTCGAATCTTTAAGAGTTAAACATGGATTCAATCAAGCTGAAATCATAAAAGCGATAGAAGCAACAGAAGCAGGGAAGTACGAAATTGCAACTGGAATGCCACCGAAACCTGGAAAAGATGGCTGGATTGAATTACTAGTCGATATTAATGAACAGAATGGTCCCAAAGAAAAAGAGGATGGAAGTGTCGACTTTCGAGAAATTAGAACAATTCCTACAGTCGATCGTGGAAAAGTAGTTGCCATCATCCACCCTCCTGTCCCTGGTCAAATAGGTTATACCGTAACGAATGATCCACTGCCTGCCAAACAAACCTTTCCGATTATTTTACAGGCCGGAAAAGGAGTAATGGTTATTGATGACAAAGTAGTCGCAACAGAACCTGGTCGTCCTAAAATAGAAAAAAGGGGACAACTTGTAAAAATATCGATCATGTCTAAATTAATTCATCATGGTAATGTCGATATATCATCAGGAAACATCAATTTTAAAGGTGATGTCGAGATAACAGGTTACATTGAGGACAGAATGATAGTAGAGGCCGTTGGCGACATTACAGTTCATAAAACTGTCAATATGGCTACACTTACTGCCTCAGGTGCAATTGTTACGTATGGTAATATTGTTGGTGGAGAACTATCAGCAGGAAAACATAATATGCTTATTACGGAATTAGGCCATCTCCTTGGGATTTTGTATCAAAGCATTGAAAAAATGGTTCAGGTCATTAATCAACTTACGGAATCTCCAGCCTTTAAACCAAATGATCTTACAAATGGTGGATTACAACCGTTAATAAGGATTCTTTTAGAAAGAAAATTTAAAGGATTTCCTACTTTAGCAAAAAAATACGTGGACGTAGTACGAAGAGGAGAAGACTATTTGGAGGATGATATTTGGAGAGAAGTAGCAGTCTCCTTATCACAATTATTTCTCTCATTAACAAATGAAATCACTTCACTTGAACGAATTAAACAATTATCGGAAAAAATGAAAGAGTTACATGAGGTTAGTGAAACCCCTGTTGAACCTAATTCTTATATAACGATCCCGAGTGCCTCTAATAGTAGCCTTTATTGTAGCGGAAATATCCTTATTTTAGGTCAAGGGTGTGTCAATACAAAAGTTCATGCTGGTGGGATGTTAAAAGTTAATGGTATTATTCGGGGTGGAGAAGTATATGGACGGTTAGGGGCTGAAATTAATGAAACAGGATCAGAAAGTGGCACGCCAACGATTGTAGCCGTCCCAAATGATCAAAAAATTAAGATTAAGACTGCAATGGAAGGTACAATTCTTAGATTTGGTCATATAAAATATACGTTAGAGAAAACGATGTATAATCTTGTAGCGAAATTAGATGAAAATGATTCGGTTGTTTTTGAATAATAGGGGTGATTGTATGTTTAGTTTTTCAATCAAAGAAACGGATAATGCCATTGAAGTAATCTTTGCAGGAGATTTGGATATTGAAGGTACAGAAGTTGTAGAAAATGAATTGATTCCAGCTCTCAATAACTGCCAAAGAGTGAATATAGACTTTACAGATGTTCCATTTGTTGATTCTTCTGGAATGGGATTGTTATTAGATTTAGTTCAGACATTAAAAGAAAAGGGAACAATCGTTACGATAACTAAAGTTAGTGAGGAAGTGATGGATGTTTTTGATCTTTTGCAAATTCCAGAGATATTAGGATCAGACGTTTTTGTTTAAGCTTTTCTGCAGCTGATATTTACGAAAAAGGTTAATGTCGGGAGAGGGGAAAATGAGGTATAAACGGGCAGAAACATTTAGATATGAATTTGGCAGGCCGCTAGAGTGTGAATTTAAGATAATTAAAATAAATGGAGGGGACAAAGCTAGTAATCCAGGTAAAGCTAAACTCCATGATATCAGTCCAAGTGGGTTGAAAATTTCAACAAATTTAAACTTACTTTGTCATAAAAATGAGGTAGAGTTAGAGGTTCAGTTTACTTTGTTTTCCTGTTTTGTTGTGAGGGGAAAAATTGTCTGGCAAAAGCTGGATCGATATGGTGAATATTTTTATGGAGTAAATCTATTTATAGATGATAAAGGAAAAGATGAACTAATTAATGACTTGAAAAATTATATTCAAAAAGAAAGAGTTATATAAGAATAAAGTGGCTTAAAGCAATTTCATCTTGTCTAAGAGCCAAAATACGGGGATGTCTCAAGAACAAAGAGACAGTTCCCGTTATTTTTTTGCACAAATTTCCAATTGAAATCGAACATATATTCCTTTATAATGACATATACTACGAACGTAAGTTCTTTATAAATGTGAAAGGAACGATGGATATGAGGATCGATTACGATTCATTTCCAAAACGAACGATTTTTTGTGTAGATATGAAAAGCTTTTATGCAAGTTGTTCTGCTGTTTTACTTGGTCTTGACCCATTAACGACCTATCTTGCAGTTGTTGGAGATACAGAACGGGAGGGAAGTGTCGTACTAGCGGCAACTCCTCCATTAAAACAGGATTTCGGTATTAAAACAGGGAGCAGGCTCTTTGATATTCCTAATGACCCGCGAATACACATCGTGAATGCACAAATGTCGACGTATTTAAAAACATCAATCGCAATTACGGAGCTGTTTCATCGGTATGTACCGATGGAATGTATTCATACGTACAGTGTAGATGAAAGTTTTCTGCAGGTCGATGGGACAACGAGACTATGGGGAGATAAGTTCTCTCTTGCTGAACAAATAAAAGAAGAGATGCAAAAAGAATTTGGTTTAAGCTGTGCAATCGGAATAGGACCTAATATGCTGATGGCGAAACTATGCCTTGATTTAGAAGCAAAAAAGAAGGGGATTGCTGAGTGGACGTATGATCAAGTGGAAGCAAAGCTTTGGCCAGTTTCACCATTAAGTAAAATGTGGGGGATCGGTACGAGAATGGAAGAGCGCTTGCATCGTCTTGGGATTCGTACTGTTGGTCAACTGGCAAATTATCCACGCCATTTATTGGAGAAGAAGTTCGGCGTGATGGGTAACCAGCTCTATTATCATGCACATGGAGTTGATTTATCTGACTTAGGCGCTCCCATTATGCAAGGACAAATCAGTTTTGGAAAAAGCCAAATGCTATTACGTGATTATACAAAGAAGAAAGAGATTAAGCATGTCATACTTGAAATGTGTGAGGAAGTAGCAAGAAGAGCGAGAACAGCCAACAAAGCAGGCAGAACAATCAGTCTGGGCATTGGTTACAGTAAGAAAGAAGGCGGGGGAGGGTTTCACCGCTCTCAGACAATTGCTGAACCAACGAACATGACAATGGAGATTTATCAGACATGTTTGCAGTTGTTTGAAAAGCATTTTGATGAGCGAACAGTGCGGAAAATCTCAATTTCACTCTCAAATGTTGTTGACGATGATCAGCTGCAGCTAAATTTATTTGATCATAGGAAACCAAAACAAAGAGAGATTGGCTATGTAATGGATGCTATTCGGCAAAAATACGGCTCCAACGCCTTACTGCGAGCCGTCTCCTACACAACCGCAGGCACAGCCAGACATCGGGGAAGACTTGTAGGAGGGCATAAGGCGTAAATGTAAAATTAAAAATTTAAAATGTAAAATTGGTTCGGGATGATTCAGGGATGTTTTAAAAGAATGCTTCGATGAAAATCTCTCAAAAATTTTAAATTTTACATTTTAAATTTTACATTCAAAAAGGGGGTTTTCAACGTGATTCGTGATCGGGGGAATATTAAGTGGACGGCGATGATGCTGCCTGAGCATGTCGAGATGCTTAAAACGTTAGAGGAAAAAACAGTGTACAAAACAAAGCCTATTGTTGATGAACAGCAGCTTACAGAAATGAATGAAACACTTTGTGAGGCGATGGCTGAAAATCAGTCACTTTATTTTACGTATTTTCAACATCATAATTATCATGTTCTTGTCGGAAAAGTTCATGATTTTGATCAAGTCAATGAGAAGCTTCGTATTAAGGATTATTTTGAACATGTCCATATTTTAGACATAAAAAATGTTATTGATATAAGGATCGACAACGATTGACAAGGTTCTTTCTTTGGTGAATTCGAGTTCACGGAGCTGTAATTTAATTTTCACAAATTGGTAACAACATTTTTTTCTAAAAATGTTATAGTTAATACGGGTTAAGGAAAACCATAAAAAAAGATAGGAAGTGAAGAGAACGTGATCGTTCAAGGCTTGATTGAAACCAAAGAATATTTTACTGGGGAAACGAAGGATAATTACTTTGTCATTTATGAAAAGTTTGAAAACACAGATGCTGTATTTAAAGGAAACATCGTAGAAGAAAACCATTGCGGTACAGAGGAATTTATTCAAATTTTACGCGGAAATGAAGAGTGCAGCTGTTCCCTTAGAAATGTGATTAGTTTTCGGGTTGGTGATCAATGTAAGTCAGTAGATGAAATCTTACTTAAAATTAAAAGCGAACATAAAGACATTTTTAAGTCTAATTAATTATAATAGTAAAATAAAATGCCCCTTCCATATGAATATTGGAAGGGGTTTTTCATTTTTAGGAAAAAAACTATCCTTAAAAATAGTAACGCAGATTAAAAAAGATTATGCGATAATAAAGTTAAATGGATAGAGATAAAGGGGAGAAGGAACATGTACACTGCTGTTTTTGCATCACCGCGAACGAAAGTAGGACTATCTACAGTTGTAGAGTCATTACTGGGTTGGCTACAGGAAGAAACGAGTTTTCGAGTTGCAGTCTTTCATTGGACGGAAAAAGAGAGAGGCCTTTCAACCGAAGAACTTTTAAATAAGACGAATGAGCAAATTTGTGAAATGAATACGTTTTACTTCAAGGATTTGCAGCATTTATCAGAGGAACAATATCATGAACTGCAAGCAAAGTTAGAGAATTGTTTTGATATTTTACTAGTGGATTTACCACTATTTAAAAAAATGGATTACCTTCATATTATTGAAAGTGCTGACCGTTTATTTTTGTTGCATAAAGAAGGAGTGACTTCTACAATAGCAGCAGAGTTAGAAATGTACATGCAAAAATCAAGAAAAATCCAAAAGAGTCGAATCTCTTCATTTAGAACAAAAATAGGTGAACAGAATAAAGTATTACTGTTTGAAGAAGTACAATCAGCACCAAACAACTTAGGCTTTATTCATGAATTAGGCGATGATAAACCTGTTGATGTTGGGCTGTTAGGCGAAGTGTTACATGGAGAATTTGTCATTAAAGAATTAAAAAAGCGAACAAATGAAAAGATAGATAGAGCAATAGAAAGCATAGTAGCAGACATAACAAAGAGTGAAGATTTTCTCCAATTATTAATGGAACGGATTGATCAAATTGACATTCCATTTCAAGACAAGCTTCTGCTGCAAAGATATTTTTTTCTCCGCTTGTATCTAGGTCAGGAGCCGTTGGAGGCTGTAAATGATATTTTTAAAATGTACCAGGCATTTTTCCCGGAAGAACTTCTGAGGCAGTTTGAGTTTGAATTGAATTTAAGTAAGATTCAGTTTTCATTTAACGGTTCGGAAGAGAAAATAAAAGAGGAAGAGATGGTGAGATAATGGTTCGTGTATTATTTGTTTGTTTAGGAAATATTTGCCGGTCTCCTATGGCTGAGGCTGTGTTTCGGCATAAAGTATCAGAGGCAAATCTTAATCATCAAATCGAGATTGATTCAGCAGGTACTGGACATTGGCATGTTGGTAAAGGTCCTCATGAAGGAACGAGAACAATTTTAAACGAGAACAACATCAGTTATGAAGGGATTGTTGCTCGTCAAGTTGTGGAAGATGATTTAACAAGTTATGATTATATCATTGCAATGGACGCCGAAAATCTTGGTCATTTACATCGAATGGCTGGCAGAACGAATACAGGTGAAATTGCGAGATTGCTTGACTTTTTACCTAAGGCAAAGATGGAAGACGTCCCCGACCCTTATTTCACAGGGAACTTTGAAGAAGTATACAGTTTGGTTGACGGGGCATGTGAAGAGTTGTTATCGTACATTTGTAAGCAAAAACAATTATGAAGATAAAGATGACACTTTAAATTTTAAGGTGTCATCTTTTTATTGCTCAGATTATTGCTCAACGAGTTCATGAATAGGCACGGTCATTTCATCGTCAGGCTTTTCTCTTGTGTAAACTCTAGCTGTTTCACTTTTATCATCGACATTTTGAATCCAAACAGGTGTCCCATTATAGCGAACGATAATTTCCTCAGGTGATTCAATGATTTGCTGCGCACGCATGATATCCATTCGTTCTCCTCCTTCATACCGTTTTTATTATTATTTTCAAATACAGGGAAATTATTCTACTGCTATTGTCAGATAATCATCCAGTAAAAAAATTAAGAGGCACACAAAATCAATCACACATCAAACAGAAAACGAATATTGTATACCAAATACCAAAACTCAAGGGGTTGATGTGGATGTGTGGGATTACTGGATGGGTGGATTGGCAACGTGATTTACGGGTGGAAGAGGGAACGTTAGAAAAAATGGCACGTACTTTATCAAGAAGAGGGCCAGATGATTTAAATGTTTGGAGTTGTAAACAGGCAGCTTTTGGTCATACACGTCTAATTGTTGTCGATCCAGAAGGCGGCGTTCAGCCCATGACAAAAACAGTTGGCGATCGTTCTTTTACAATTGCTTATAACGGAGAGCTGTATAACACAGAGGATCTAAGAAAAGAGTTACTGCAGCGCGGACACAAATTCAGCTCACATTCAGACACGGAGGTATTGCTGACGGCATTTATTGAATGGGGTCCGGATTGTTTAGAGAGGTTAAATGGTATCTTTGCGTTTGCAATATGGAATACGAAAGATCATCACCTGTTTATCGCACGTGATCGTCTCGGTGTAAAACCACTGTTCTATACGGAGAAGGCTGGTGGACTTATTTTCGGTTCAGAAATAAAAGCACTACTTGCTCACCCAATGGTTAAAGCGGAAGTGGATGCCGAAGGGTTAGCGGAGGTGTTTGGTTTAGGGCCATCAAGGACACCAGGGCATGGCGTGTTTTGTGGGATCCATGAATTAAGGCCCGGTCACGCGATGCATTTTACGAATAATGGTGTGAAAATAACTCGTTATTGGAATGTACAAAGTAAAGAACATTATGACAATGTGGAAGAAACAGCAAGAAATATCCATGACATTTTACAAAATGCTGTTGAGCGCCAGTTAGTTGCCGACGTACCAGTGGCAACATTTTTATCAGGTGGTGTTGATTCAAGCGCATTGACCGCTTTTGCTAGTCACTATTTTAAAAGAGAAGGAAGAGGTCCTCTTCATACGTACTCTATTGACTATGTTGATAATGAAAAATATTTTAAAGCAAATGAATTTCAACCAAATGCAGATGGACCGTGGATTAAAATTGTTTCTGATGCATTGGGAACAATCCATCATACCCATGTCATTCAGACAGACCAGTTAGTTGAAGCTCTAAAAGAAGCAGTACATGTCCGTGATATGCCGGGGATGGCTGACATTGATTCTTCATTATTATGGTTTTGTAAGCAAGTAAAAAAAGATGTGACGGTCGGACTTTCAGGCGAATGTGCAGATGAAATCTTTGGTGGCTATCCGTGGTTCCGCAGAGAAGAAGATTTAACTCGTGGCGGATTCCCATGGATGAGATCAACAAAAGAGCGTGAGCAGCTCCTTCATCCAGAATGGCGTAAAAAACTTAATCTCGAAAGCTATTTGCACGATCGCTATAACGAAACGTTAAAAGAAGTGCCGCTCTTGCCTGGTGAAAGTAAGGAATCTGCAAAAAGAAGAGAACTGTTCTACTTTAACATGGTTTGGTTTATGACAACATTACTGGACCGTAAAGACCGGATGAGCATGGGAGCAAGCTTTGAGGCAAGGGTTCCGTTTGCTGATCATCGGCTTGTAGAATACGTTTGGAATATTCCATGGGAAATGAAAAACCTGGATGGAAGAGAGAAAGGGATCTTACGTAAGGCATTAGAAGGCGTCCTCCCACATGATGTGCTTTATCGTAAAAAAAGCCCTTATCCAAAAACGCATAATCCGCATTACACGAATGCTGTAAAAAAATGGTTATTAGAGATTATCGACAACCGAAATGCTCCGATCCTTCAGCTCATTGATGAACAGAAAGTTCGTGACATTGTGAATACAGACGGGGAAGCATTTAAAGTGCCTTGGTTCGGTCAACTAATGAGCGGTCCTCAACTGATTGCTCATTTATCACAAATGAATACGTGGTTGGAAGATTATAAGATTGAGATAAGAGGATAGGTTTTGTGGAAAGCAGCCCGGGAACGTGCTGCTTTTTAATTAATAGCTTTAATACTGATGTATTAGGTTTGTAAGTGACTGGTCATTTGGCATGAAATTTGCAAAAAATAATTTATATAAGTATCAAAATTATTTTAATTAGATGGAGGCGATTATATGAAGGCATTTGTACACAAAGGTAAAGCAGGACTAGAAAACACATTTTATACTGATATGGAAATAAGAGAACCTAATAACGGTGAAGTGAAAGTACGACTTAAGAATGCTGGCTTGAACCATCGTGATATTTGGAATCTTTCTCGCAGAGTAGAGGATGCTCCTCCTGTAGTATTAGGATCCGATGGAGCTGGTGTGGTTGAAGCAATTGGAGATGAAGTAGACAATATTCAAATCGGTGACGAGGTCATTATAAATCCAAGCCTTCGATGGCATGATAATCATGATGCTCCCCCGAGTGATTTCGAAATACTTGGTGTGCCAACACATGGCACATTTGCAGAGTTTATTATTATTCCTGCTGAAAACGTTGAACGTAAACCAAAGCATTTGTCGTGGGATGAGGCGGGCGTCTTACCACTAGCAGCATTAACAGCTTATCGGGCGTTATTTACGAGGGGAAATTTGCAACCAGGCCAAAGTGTGTTAATACCAGGTATTGGAAGTGGTGTAGCTACATTTGTGTTATTAATGGCCAAGGCTATTGATGCTCGTGTCATTGTAACCTCGAGAAGTGAAATGAAAAGAAGGCAAGCAATAGAGTTAGGAGCAGATGTAGCTCTCGACAGTGGGAGTGATTGGAATGAAGGCTTACTAGGTGAAAAAGTAGATTTGGTTATTGAAAGTGTAGGACCAGCTACATGGCAAAAATCTATGGACGCTTTGCGTGTAGGAGGTACCCTTGTATGTTATGGTGCTACATCAGGTGAGGAGGTATCAATTAATTTGAAGACACTCTACTTTGGCCAGTTTAATATAATGGGTACAACAATGGGAAATCACGAAGAATTTAGAGAAATGCTTGAATTTATAGAAGAATATCAAATTAAGCCTGTAATTGATAAAGTGTATCCACTTTCAGATGCTATCCATGCGTTTAATCGTATGAATGATGGGGCACAGTTTGGCAAGATAGGGTTACAAATCGGATAACAAATAAACAAAAAAACGAAAAGGTTAGCCAGTTTTATTTTTACTGGTTGGCCTTTTTTAGGTTTTAGGAAGTTCCACCGTTTGTATTAGATTATTGTTAGACATCAAATACTATATTTATGCAAAGTTAAAGCTATGATATGATAAAATATATACTTAAAAAGGTCCTCTAAGAGGTTTGTTCAGTCATTAAGAGAGAAGAAAAAAATACGCCCGAAAAACACAGAATATTCATTATTTTTCAAAAAATACTTTTACAAGTGGAAATAACTTAATAAGATTGAAAGGGTGAAGGAAAGATGAATAAGGTGAAAAAGAACATAAAGGATTTTTCGATTGGCCAAAGCAGTAGTATTGCACGCGTTTTTACAGAAAAGGATGTCAAGCTTTTTATTGAATTAACAGGAGATGATAATGCCGTATATTCATGTGATTTACGCACTAAAGATTTAAAGGGACCAATTGTTCCTGGGTTATTAACTGAAGGTTTAATTATGGAAGTCATGTCAAAAAAACTCCTTGGTACCACAGGGCTGATGTTACAAAAAGATATGGTTTTTAACCATCCGGTTTATATCGGGGATACAATTACTGCCAAAGTAGAAATCATTGATATTGATGTAAAGAGATCTTGGGTGACAATGATGACACGATGCATGAATCAAGATGGCGAGTTAGTTATAACAGGACAAGTTGTAGGTTTAATTATTACTAATATAGATGGGTAGGTGATATATGATGGAAACGATGTATGTTAGTAATAAAATAAACAAAATAGGTTTCTTTTACGTTGATTTAAAGGGTAAAGTGAAATACTTCTGCTCTAAATTATCGGAAAATTTCAAATTGGATGAAAGTGATTTCGTTGGATTGACAGTGAATCATGTTTTAAAGAGCCAAGTATCTGAAAAACAGTTGTTTGAAATGGCCCAAAAGAACCAGACTGTTTTTGGTGTTATTAAGGATGAACCGTGCCTTATCCATATCTCCTCTTGTTCTGAAGAAGAAAAATCGAATGGATATACCTGCCATGTCGTACTGCGTGCTAGAGACATTCGAGAGAATGATGTTTTAGAATTTTGGAAATCAATGAATTCTCAAAATAAATCTAAGGAAAAAAGAAGAAATAAAAATGCTTATTCCCATAGGTATAGCTTTGAAAATATTATAGGATCAAGCCCCGCGATGAATGAGGTTGTAGAACTTGCTTCTAAGGTCGCAAAGGGTCAGTCGACAATTATGATTTCAGGTGAGAGTGGAACAGGAAAAGAGCTATTCGCTCAAGCAATTCATGATCTAAGCCCACGACGAGAAGGACCCTTTGTTGCAGTTAACTGTACAGCAATTCCTGAACAATTGTTTGAATCTGAGCTTTTTGGGTATGAAGGTGGGGCGTTTAGTGGAGCTAAACGGGATGGGAAAGCTGGTAAAGTAGAGCTAGCACACAATGGAACTTTATTTTTAGATGAGATTTCAGAACTGCCTTTATTACTACAGGGGAAACTTTTACGTGTGCTGCAGGAAAGAGAGATTGAGAGAATTGGTGGAATAGATAGAAAAGATATTAATGTTCGAATTATTGCAGCAACTAATAAAAGTCTAAAGAAGCTTATTGATGAAGGGAAATTTAGAGAAGATTTATATTATCGGCTGCAAGTTTTCGAATTGAAAATCCCAGCGTTAAGATACAGAAATGATGATATTATACCATTAGCGTACTATTTTATTGAAAAATTTAATAACCAACTTGGTTTAAGTGTTAAGCACATAGAACCGACACTCAAACATTGGTTGTTGAATTATCATTGGCCTGGGAATGTGCGGGAATTACAGGCGAAAATAGAACGAGGAATGAATATTGTCGAAGGTGATACCCTTCTCATGAAAAATATGGGTGCTCAGTCAGACTCTAACCAAATAAAGGAACCGACTACTATAGAAAACTATTTACCATTAAAAGAAGAAGTAGCTAATGCTGAGATTAAGGCAATTAGCCGTGCTTTAAAGAAATCCAATGGTGACAGGATGGCTGCAGCACAACTCTTAAAAATTCATATTGCTAGTTTGTATAGAAAACTAGAGAAATATAATATGAAGGAAATTTAATAAGTGGCGATTAGTAATTGAAATCGGCATGGATAAAACATACTTTGTTTTATTTGCAAAAGAGTATCGCGTGTTTGCGATACTCTTTTGCGGTTATGAGAAATATTTAATCTCTAACTTTTTAAATTAAGACATTAGTATCGGCATGATGCTTGCAATAGAACTATTAATAGGGAGGGAATAAAATAATTTAATTAATTATTTATCATGACCTTTTCTTTTTGTTTATTTAAGAGCATTAGTATAGGTGGAGGAGAGTATTATGAACAGTGATAACCAGTTACTACTACAACAGGTGAAAGGAAATGTGTCTAAAAAGTATTGGGACAATTTAAAGGAAGAAAAGTTTATGTTTCAAAAGTGCAAAGATTGTGGCTTCTCAATTTTTTATCCAAGGGTTGTTTGCCCAAAGTGTATGTCCGAAAACCTTTCTTGGCATCAGGCAAAAGGTAACGGACAGATCTATTCATATACGGTAGTCTATAGAACGGGTGATCCAATATTTAAATCTGAAACTCCCTATGTAGTAGGATTAATTGAATTAGCTGAAGGGATTCGTGTGATGGGAATTATTATCGGATGGGATGATCCAGAAGCACTGCAAATCGAGCAAGGAGTATCAATAGTGTATGACAAAGTTACAGATGATGTCACTTTACCAAGGTTTAAAATTAATAGAGAGGGGGTTGTCTAATGAGTATTAAAGGAAAAGTTGCAATAGTAGGGGTGTCAGAAACCGATAGCTGGTACATGCCAGACCTATCTCCACTTGACATGATGGCAAAGTCGGCAAAACGGGCCTTGGACGAAGCTGGAATTGATAAGTCTGAAGTGGATGGATTGTTCTCGGCCTCTTCATATTATTATATGCCCACGCTCTCCTTAGGTGAATATTTAGGGATCACCCCACGCTATACGGATTCTACTACTGTAGGTGGTAGTTCTTTTGTTTCTTTTTTAATGCATGCAGCAGCAGCAATCTCATCAGGTTTATGTAACGTTGCTTTAATTTGCTACGGAAGCTCACAGCGTAGTGATTTTGGTAAAGTTACAAGTATGTCCGAAAAAAATCCATATGAAGACCTAATGGGAGTACTTTATCCGCTAAGTTCTTATGCGTTAGCGGCACAAAGACATATGGCAGAGTATGGGACAACAAACGAACAATTAGCGGAAGTAGCAGTAGCCTCAAGGAAATGGGCAGCACTAACTCCAAAAGCGACAAAGACTGAACCAATTACGATCCAAGATGTCCTTAATTCACCAATGATTAGTTCTCCCCTCCATAAAATGGACTGTTGTCTTGTTACGGATGGAGGAGGTGCTGTTGTCTTAACATCAGCTGAACGTGCGAAATCATTGAAACAAAAACCGGTCTATCTTTTAGGAGCTGGAGAGTCACATTTTCACCGTTCGATTAGTTCAATGCCTAATTTGACTGAAACAGCTGCAAAACCATCAGGAGAAGATGCATTTAAAATGGCAGGGGTTACACAAGCAGATGTTGATTTATTAATGCTTTACGATGCGTTTACGATTAATGTGATTCTTTTCCTCGAAGATTTAGGATTCTGTCCAAAAGGAGAAGGTGGAGCTTTTGTCTCAAACGGTCGAATAGCGCCTGGTGGACAACTTGCAGTTAACACAAACGGTGGAGGACTCTCCTATTGCCATCCAGGTATGTTTGGAATCTTTTTGATTATCGAAGCGGTACGACAACTGCGGCGTGATGCAGGTGAAAGGCAATTAGAAAAATGTGATATTGCTCTAGTTCATGGGAACGGTGGTACGCTGTCAAGTCAGGCAACAGCCATTTTGTCAAATCAATCATCATAATAGTCTTGATAACGTTTAACGGGCTAGCTTTTTTCAGTGAACAAGTTATAAAAATGTACATTGAAAGGATGTGCGATAATGAAATTTGTGACTAAAGAGATTTCAGAGCTGTCAATCGGACAAAGTTGTAGTATCGAACGGACATTTACTGAGGATGATGTAAAGCTTTGTATTAGGCTAACAGGTGATAATAATGCCGTTTATTATAACGATAACGATCATAACTTTAAGACTAATGACTTGGAAGGACCAGTTACTCCAGCATTATTAAGTGAAGGATTAATCATGGAAGTCATGTCAAATAAACTCTTAGGTACTGCAGGGTTGATGTTACAAAAGGATATGATTTATAACCATCCCGTTTATGTTGGGGATACAATTACAGCCATCGTAGAAATCATTGATATTGATATTGAGAGGTCGTGGGTAACAATGATGATACGCTGCATTAATCAAGATGGAAAGGTAGTCACTACAGGACAAGTTGTCGGTTTGATTATTACGGAAATGGATAATTAATTACTAGGTAAATATAAGAGAATTAGAGATGATTCTTTCTTATCATTGTATCACAATATCGCGAAAAATATTCGCAATATTGTGAAAAAATAAAAAGCATTAATTCAGTCATAAAGCTAATCTCAATTGGTATGATAATTGCATATATTTAGGATTGATTGGATTAAATTATAAAAGGAGTTGTGCATAGTGGGAAAATTGGAAAAAAGTGTTGAGCGTCTTCTTTCACGTGACGATGTTAGGCTTACGAAAGAACAGGTAAATCATTATGTGAAGACGAAGCAATGGGGTGAAGAAAGCTTTGTTGACTATCTTGAGCAGCATGCAAAAACCAACCCAAATAGAGTTGCTATAACAGATGAAAATGGAATAGATACAACTTATGCACAATTACAGCAACAAACTGACCAAATTGCTTTAGCTTTACTAGAGTTGGGATTAGGACCTGGGGATCGAATTGCCGTTCAATTACCAAATTGCAATGAGTTTATTCTCACTTTAATGGGGGCTGCGAAAGCTAGTATTGTGCCTGTATTTTGTCATATGCCATATACAGAACATGATCTCGATTATGTAATTGGTTTGACTGAAGCCAAAGCGATTGTCATACCAGATACATTTAAAAACAAAAATTATATTGAGTTAATTGATAAGGTAAAAGAAAAACATACTTGTCTGGAGCATGTGATTGTTGTTTCTGAAAATCTCTCTGCTGGTACGATTAACTTTTACGATTTACTTCAAAAAGACACTCCTGCCGCTTCTAATAAGTTGGATGAAGTACGTCCTGTTGGGACTGACCCATTTTTCATTTTATTCACATCTGGAACAACAGGTAAACCGAAGGCAGTATTCCATTTACATGCAAATAATCTTTTCTATACGAAGGAGTTAAATAAAAACTTAAACATTCCAAATGATGGGAAAATGCTCGTTGTTCCTCCAATTGCACATTTGACTGGTTTAGCAGTAGGGTTTTTGACTTCACTCTATCGGGGAGGTTCCATCGTTTTACTTTCTTCCTGGGATGTAAATAAAGCGGTAGATTTAATCGAAAGTACGAAACCTTCCTACTTCCTAGGGGTTACCCCAATGTTAATTGATTTAGCTAGATTTGTAGGGTCAAATGAGAGGGATATTAGTTCATTAACTAATATGGTTTATGCGGGTGCTCCATGTCCATCTGAAATATTAAATATTTATAGTCAAAATTATAATTGTGAAATCATGGCCCTTTATGGTTATTCTGAAGGCGGATTAACACATTGTACTCGGCCTGGTGATGATACGACCATTACTAGTACAAGCTTTGGTAAAGTTGCAGACGGAATTGAAGCAAAAATTATTGATGGATCAGGGAATGCTCTCGAAGGACCTTGTGAAGGAGAGGTTGTAGTACGAGGTGCAAATTTCATCCCAGGATATTTTCGACAACCTCATAACAACAACAAGATGTTTGATAGTGACGGCTGGTTTTATTCTTCAGACATTGTCCGAATGGACGAAAATGAATACTGTACATTTTTAGGACGAAAGGATGATCTTATCAATCGAGGAGGGTATAAAATTGACCCTCGTGAAATCGAAGAGGCTCTTTATGCTCATCCCGATGTCAGTCAAGTAGCTGTAGTTGGAATTCCTGACGAAAGGCTCGGTGAGAGAATAGCGGCATGTATTATTTTAAAAGATTCAATGAAAACGCTATCACTTGAGGATGTTACAACATTCCTTTCGACAAAAGGTGTGAGTAAAAAGCATTGGCCTGAAGCGATTAAAGTCGTTGAAAGCTTTCCGATGACAGCCTCAGGAAAGATTCAACGATTTGTGTTAAGAAAGCAGGCGAGAGAATTGAAAATGTCTTAGTAAGTTTTAGATAGTTCATATTGTGGTACAAGATTAGTATTACTAGTTCACGGTAAAAATTCGCAATATTTAAATTGTTGCGAATTTTTATCATTTCATGGCCTATTCTAATGGGAAAAAGCGGAGATTTGGATATGAATATAGATGAAGGGTGTTGAACATGGAACAAAAAATGATGCGATTAGAAAAAAGTGTTGAACGGCTTCTGTCTCGTAACGATGTCAGGTTATCAAAGGAACAGGTGGATCATTACTTACGTTCCGGGCAATGGAATGCTGATTGCTAATGAGTTTTGAATAAAGTAACTGTAATATTAGCCAAAGTTTCTTTTGGCTTTAGTAATACAAATTTGCAAATTTAATTCTCTTATCCGCGAAATATTCTTAATATTAAGAATTTACTGACCTATTTTCGTGCTCTTATGGATTGGTACAACTTTTGCATAAGTAATAAAGGTATAGAGATGCTTTCTACAAAATTTAAGGGGGAATGTTTTATGTTTCAATCTGACCTATTAAAGGACAAAGTAATACTTATCACAGGTGGTGGAACTGGCCTTGGTCGTGCAATGGGAGAAAGGTTTCTTGGACTTGGTGCCAAATTAGCTATAACAGGCCGTCGTGAAGAAGTCCTACAAAAGACTGCATTTGAAATGGGCTCTAATGGCGGAGAGGTTTTCTATACAACTTGTGACATTAGAGATGCAGATCAAATAACTGAAATGGTAAATAGGGTTGAGGATCATTACGGACATATTGATGTGCTAGTTAATAACGCTGCAGCAAACTTTATTAGTCCTACAGAACGCCTCTCATCTCGTGCCGTCGATGCGATATTGAACACCGTACTCCATGGTTCGTTTTATACTACCCTTGAGATTGGGAAACGATGGATTGAACAGGGTAGAGGCGGAACAATGCTGAACATGGTAACCGTTTATGCTGAAACAGGCTGCGGATTTTTAGTTCCTTCTTCTGCAGCAAAGGCTGGTGTTTTAGCTTTAACACGCTCCCTCGCTGTTGAATGGGCTAAGTACGGAATTCGACAAGTGGCGATCGCACCGGGCTCTTTTCCAACAGATGGTGCTTGGTCACGCTTGGCACCGACTCCAGAATTAGCGGAGGGGATGGTGAAGAGAATTCCCGTAGGGCGTGTTGGGAATAAGGAGGAACTTAATAATTTAGCTGCGTTTCTAATATCCGATAATGCTGGATTTTTAAATGGAGAAGTCATTACCATTGATGGTGGAGAGTGGCTAAAAGGGGCAGGAGTGTTTAATAGCCTCGTTGACTTAAACGAAGAACAATGGGATGAAATTGCTGAGCTTACACGAAATGCGAAGTAATGTAAAGAATGAATTAAGTAACTAGATTAATAGTAAGCACACAACATGATTTAAGCTCTATTTTAATCCGATTTGAAAGGAATGTATAAAATATGAAAAATGCAAAATTTGAAAAGGAAGGTTCGATAGCAAAAATTACGTTAGCACGACCAAGTCAAAAAAACCCACTAAATAGACACTTTTATAAGGAAATGAATGAGTATTTAGATGAAATTGAAAGAGATGGTGAGATAAGAGTAATTTTATTATCTGGTGAAGGAGAAACATTTTGTTCGGGTGGAGACGTAAAAAATGCACTAAGTGAAGATGAAGCCGAGATGATTCCAGAAAGAAATTTAATTCGGGATTTCTTGAGAATTCCTTTAAGAATGAGGAATATGGACATCCCGATTATTACAGCGGTTAATGGACCAGCTGTAGGAGGAGGGGTCGCATTAGCACTTGCTTCAGATATTATTATAGCTTCAGATCTTGCTAAGTTTCATATGGGCTTTGTAAAAATAGGTTTGTCAGCCGCAGATATGGGAATGACCTACTTTTTACCACGGAATGTCGGTTATGCGAAAGCGTCTGAACTTCTATTATTTGGAGAAGTGATCAGTTCTGAAGAAGCCGAAAGAATTGGAATGATTAACAAAGTCGTCCCACATCAGACTTTAATGTTAACAGCTGATGAATGGGCTAATAGAATAATAGCCGGTCCCCCAGTCGGGATATCTTTAACAAAATATGCTTTAAACAAAGAGCAAGGCATGGATATGACAACCGCATTAGAATTTGAAACCTATATCCAAAGCTTTGCGATGAGAACTCATGATCATAAAGAAGCAGTTTCTGCATTTCTAAATAAAAGAAAAGCTGAATTTGTAGGTAAATAAAGAATAGCAAAAGCAGCAAGTCCACATGAGTGTAAAACGTGATGTAGAAACCATGTTGAGAGATAAGGGTTAACATAAAGAAATTGTCAGCATTGTCAATTTCTTAGTTATCATCTCACAACTTAATACCTAGTAGAAAAGTTTTTTTATAATTATACCCTATAGATGGAGGAGAAATAATATGAAAAAACACTTACAGTTACTACTTATATTGACCATAGGGTTAATCATTACGAGCGGTTGTGTGGATCGACAGGCTGGAAGCAACCAAGTAGATGGAGCAACGAATGAAGGGGACGAAACAATTAACCTACGACTTTCTTCAGGTCTTAGTATGAAAAGTGGTGCAATGGAAGGTTTCTTTGTCCCTTGGATGGATCGTGTTGAAGAGGAGACTGATGGTAAAGTACAGTTTGAAGTATTTACATCCGGAGAACTTGTACCAGTTACCGAAGAATTACGTGCCTTAAAAGATGGTACGATCGATATTGCAGCCCCGATCTATACACCTTATGATTCTCAGAGATTTCCGTTAAGTGAAGTAACTATGTTACCTTTAACAAATTCGGATGCAAAAATTGCAGCTCAGGCCTATGCTAATTTAATGAAAAGTGACGTTATCCTAAAGGATAGAAAAACCTTTTCTGAATTAGAATTTGAGGCAAATGGTATTAAAGCATTACCAACAAATATTGCAGAGAAAGCAGTAATCTCTACTGTAGATCATCCAATACGTACAGTAGAAGATTTCAACCTCTCTTTAAGAACGTCTACACGGGTAAGTGAAATATTTGCGAAGCATGTAGGAATTAGTACGGTTACAATGCCGGCAACTGAACAATATGATGCATTAAGTAGAGGAACTGTAGATGGAGCAATTATTAGTATTCCAGATTGGACGGGTTATGGGGTACATGAATTATTTACATTTGCTTTAGAAGGGTTAAATCTTGGACACTTTTCTTACATTTGGGCCATGCCGAAAGAGAAATGGGACAATTTTCCTGAAGATGTGCAACAGATTATGGAAGATGTGGCTTACGAAGAGGTTATTACTGGAGCTGAGTTGTGGTTGGAACGGGATAAGGAAACGAAAGAATATTTACTAGAAAAGGGTGGACAAATAGGAGAGTTTAGTGAATTAGACCCTGAAACTCGTCAAGTGTTAGAAGAGGGTATTATTAATACTTGGCGTGAGTGGATTGAAGATTTAGAGAATCGTGGAGAACCTGGTTTAGAAGTGGCTATCCTATGGAGAGATTTGATTGTTGAACTAGGTGGAGAAGTACCTGAGGGTGTTATGGAACTAGAATAATCTATCGGCTAATTTATAAGGATCTTGGGAATATTTGAAAACTTAAAAATAATTCCAAGGTCCTTCAATTTTGATCATCTTAATCGACTACGGGAAACCAACGAAGCTTTGCTAGTTGATCTATAGAAAGGGGAAAGTAAATGACAATTGAGGTAATGTTTATGATAGTTTTTTTGGTATTTTTCATGCTACTTATTTCGGGTCTTTATATTCATTCTGTACTCCTTGGAGTAGGAGTAATTGGAATTGCTTTATTAGAAGGACCGACCTTTGTATCGGGGTTTCTTACAGCTGATCCATTTGTAAAAGCTGCAAGTTATTCTTTAACTACAATCCCCTTATTTATATTAATGGCTCAATTTATTGTACAGTCGGGTATAGTACAGGATATGTATTCATTTATTTTTAAAATTTCACGTGGGAAAACTGGTGTTTTAGGAGGATTAACTGTCATTATTGGTGGCGTTTTAGGAGCAGTCTCGGGCTCACCATCTGCATCTTCTGCAGCACTCGGTCAAGTAGCCGTACCTCAACTAACAAAACGTGGTTTCAAAGAAGATGTAGCTGGAGCAACCGTTGCTGCAGCAGGATCTCTTTCAGGAATTATCCCACCAAGTGTCATATTAATTTTATACGGAGTTGTCACAGAAACACCGATTGGAGCACTTTTTATGGGGGCTGTGTTTCCAGGGATTATTATGATGTTTGTTATCATCTTATGTATGGTAATAGCTAACTATCGCACAATGAAAAAGGCGGACAATCATACTAGTCAAGAGATAGCTGCAACATATGATCGTGAAATCCTTAATATACCAAGGATTATTATAGCAATTAGCTTAACCTTCGCTATTGTTACAATTATATTTGGCGGAATTTATTCTGGCTTTTTTACTCCTACTGAAGCAGGGGCGGTAGGAGCGTTTGTCAGTTTGATTGTAGCAGCGATCCTAAAAAAAATAAACGTAAGCTTTTTTGAAAAATCACTAAGTGAAACAGTCAAAATTACAACAATGGTACTACTAATTATGATTGGTGCACAAATTTTCGGCAGGTTTGTATCTCTATCATTATTACCAAGGAAAATAACAGAATTAATTAACCCGATCATGGAATATCCAATTATTGTATTGATTTTAATTAGTATTTTATATTTTGTTTTATTTATGTTTATAGAAGGTGCAGCTGTAATTGTAATGACTACCCCAGTAATCTTACCAATTATTGCAACCATGGGAATCGATTTATTATGGTTTGGAGTGTTTGTATCTGTAATTTGTACAATCGGACTGCTCACTCCACCAGTTGGGTTAAGTGCTTATGCAGTGGCAGGGGTTACAAGCATATCAATTGAAAGAATTTTTAAATATACAATGATGTATGCATTAGTATTAGCAGTGATTACGTTAGGGTTGCTAATTGCATTTCCAGAAATAGCAACATGGCTTCCGAGCGTTATGAAATAGAAGGATGATTTCATTTAACTAAAACAATAAGGGGTGGTGTTTTCATGCCTGAATTTTATACGAGGGTATATATGGTATTTAATAAGGTGAAAAAAATAGGTCTATATATAAGTGGAATATCTGTCTTTTTAATGATGTTTTTTATTGTGGCAGATGTGTTTATACGTAATATTTTAAATTCTTCTATATCGGGGAATTTTGAGTTTGTTAAAAATTATTTTATGCCAATGGCTGTTTTTCCAGCACTTGCTTTTACATTTGGATCGGGTATTTTGCCGAGAATTAATATATATATAGAAAAAATGAGAGAGCAGTTTCAACGAATAACTGCTATTACACTTTTACTTTTTGAGATGGTGTTATTTTTATTACTAACTTATTATGGGTGGCAATATGCTGTGATGTCGATGGAAGAATCACTAGTATTTTCAGCAGGGGGAAATATGTATCCTCTATATCCGGCAATTTTTTTAGTTCCTCTCGGTTTTGGGTTAGTCACAATAGAAATCGTGTTTTTACTAATAAAAAATATTGTTCAAAATAAAGTTTCATTTAAAGCCTTGGATCTTGACTAAGTCCAGTTTTAAAAAGAAGGAATCTTGATTGAATATTCTATTATCAATCTAGATCTACTATGCGAAATCTAGTAAATATCTAAAACTATAAATTAAGTTAATCTGCTCTTACCTTGTCTTGTCTCTCTTAAAAGGGGGACGTTTTTTATTGTTTTTTTGCCATTTTCTTCGTATCGCATCATTGTATCGCATATATGCGAAATCTTATTGCGATATCGAAAATGTTAGTTCCGCTTAGTGACTTAGACCGCAACTTTAAAGTTGGCATAGAAATTGCAATTATAAATATGTGTAAAGAAACATTCAGCTTTATAAGATCTGCAACGAAACTATCGAATAAAAAAGTATATAGGGGGAATTTTGGTGACTAAAACAGCACTGATTACTGGAAGTTCACGTGGAATTGGCCGTGCTACTGCACTAAAAATGGCAAGTCAAGGATTTAATATTGTTGTTAATTACAAAAAGAATGAAGAACTTGCTCTAGAAGTAGTTGAAGAGGTAAAAAAGTTAGGGGTAGATGGGTTTGCTGTTTCGGCGGATTTAGAAAGTCCTGAAGAAATACGAGCGATGTTTCAAGAAGTGAAGCAACGTGTTGGGCACTTGGATGCTTTAGTTCTTAATGCTGCCGCAGCTGCTTTTAAACCACTAAATGATTTAAAAGTACACAACATAGAAAGAACATTTAATTTAACTGTCAGAGGAGCAATTGTAGCTGTGCAGGAAGCAACTCCATTAATGAAGGGACGATCTGGAAAAATTGTTACAGTTTCTGGCTTTGATAGCTTTAAGTATGTTCCTTACCATGGCATGCTAGGTGCAGCCAAATCCTCTTTAGAAACTCTGACACGTTACTGGGCTTGTGAACTCGCTGATGATGGAATAAATGTAAACTCTGTAAACCCGGGTGCTATTGATACTGACTCTTCAAGAACATACGCAGGTGATAACTGGGCTTCTTGGGAAAAGGAGTGGCTTGCGGCAACACCGAAACGTCGCATGGGAACGCCAGAGGATATTTCAGGAGTAATCGCTTTCCTCTGTTCTCCTGCTGCTGAATTTATTGTTGGTCAAACGATTGTCGTTGATGGAGGAATCACGATTACGTCACCACCTTTTTCCTAATGAAACCCTTGAAGAAAACTTATAATTTTATGAATGGAGGTTATATACATGTTGAATTTTTCATTTACTGATGAACAAGAAGAACTTCGTAAAGTGTTAAGGGATTTCGCTAAATCTGAGTTACTGCCAACGTATATGGAGTGGGATCGTAAAGGGGAGTTTCCACGTCATTTATGGGAGAAAATGGGTGAACTCGGTCTTACTGGGCTTCGAATTCCAACTGAGTATGGGGGTAGTGATGCAGATTGCATTACTACTGGAATAGCTGCCGAAGAAATAGGACGTGGAAATTTTAGTATGACTGCTGCTGTCTCTTCGAATGCACTTATTGGAGAAATCCTCAATAAGCATGCATCAGAAGAAATGAAAAAAGAGTGGTTGCCACCTTTTGCTAGTGGAGAAAAAATTATTGGGATAGCAGTAACAGAACCTGGATCAGGCTCTGATGCAGCAGGTCTTAAAACAAGGGCAGAACGAAAAGGAGATTCATACATTATTTCTGGGGAAAAATCAGGGATTACGTTGGCAACTGTTGCGGATGCGTTTATCATTTTCGCAAAAACTGATCCAGAACTTGGTGCTCGTGGTGTGAGTGCATTTTTAGTCACTGCTGATCTGCCTGGATTTGAAGCAAAGGGATATGAAGATATGGGGAATGTGCCTACAGGTCGTGGGTCATTATATCTCGATGAAGTAGAAATACCAAAAGAAAATTTAATTGGTGAAGAAAATAGAGGGTTCTATCAAGTTATGAATGGATTTGACTTAAGTCGCCTTTTACTCGGATTGCAGTGTATGGGTACTGCCAAGCAAACATTAGAGGAAACAGTAGAGCATGTCAAAACTAGACAGTCCTTTGGACAACCATTAGGAAAATATCAAGGCGTTTCCTTCCCTATTGCAGAACATTACTCAAAAATAGAGTTGATTCGTTGGCAGAGCTACAGAGGTTTGTGGTTACGTGATAATGGAAAGCCTCATACAACTGAAGCAGCAATGAGTAAATGGTTAGGACCAAATGCAGCACAGGAAATCATTCATGATTGTCTGTTATTAAATGGACATTATGCTTACACGAAAGAAATGCCAATCGAACAGAGATTACGGGATGTAATTGGGATTGAAATAGGTGATGGAACAGCTCAAATCCAGAAATTAGTCATTGCTAGGGGAATATTCGGTAAGGAGTTTCGACCGTAATTTGTCGGTTATTAGAATGGTAGATTATTAGATTAAATAGTAATAATAAAAATTTTATGAAAACTATTTGGAGGGATAAACATGGATTTAAAAGATGTCTTATATGAAAAAACAAATGGAACTGCAACAATTACGATCAATCGTCCGGAGGTTTATAATGCATTTCGTGCACTAACAGTTAGAGAGTTGATATGGGCATTTAGAGATGCATGGGATGATAATAGCGTTGGCGTTGTGGTTTTAACAGGTGCTGGAGATAAAGCATTCTGTACGGGTGGAGACCTGACTTCACGTGATGAGAAAGGGTATGAGGATTCTAAAGGGTTAGGAGGGGGAGTTGGATTAGAAATTGAAACTCTCCATAGTGTGATCCGTGATATACCAAAGCCTGTAATTGCCGCTTTAAATGGCTATGCAATAGGTGGAGGACATGTTTTACAAGTTATTTGTGATTTAACAATTGCTTCAGAACAAGCGATTTTAGGGCAGGTTGGTCCGAAAGTTGGGAGCTATGACGCTGGATATGGTACCGCTTACCTATCAAGAATTGTAGGCGAAAAAAAAGCGAGAGAAATATGGTATCTATGTCAAAAATATTCTGCAGCTGAAGCACAACAAATGGGTCTTGTTAATAAAGTCGTTCCTCATGAGAAATTAGCAGAAACAGTTGAGGATTGGTGTAATCAAATCATTAGAAAAAGTCCAACAGCATTAAAAATGATCAAGTATTCATTTAATGCTGACACGGCAAATATTCATGGGATCGCACAGATGGGACTGGGTAGTGTTGCGATGTACTATAAAACCGAGGAAGCTCTTGAAGGAAAAAATGCCTTTATTGAAAAAAGACCTGTTGATTTTAATAAGTTCAGAAAGTAGGGATTACTATTGAATTTTGAAACGATACATTTCGAAATAAAAGAAGAGATTGCCTACATTACTCTCAATCGCCCGAAACAACTAAATGCTGTTAATCGACAAATGCTTTCTGATTTAAATGATGCGATTGATATTGTGGAATCCAATAATGATATCAAGGTCCTAATCGTAACTGGAAATGAAGATGTATTTGCGGCAGGTGCGGACATTGTTGAAATCACTTCATTTGGTTCGACGATTGAATTTTTAGAAACAAGCCATCAAGGACATGAAGTTTTACTTAGGCTAGAAAATTTAGATAAACCCAGTATCGCTGTTGTGAAAGGCTTTGCTTTTGGGGGAGGTTGTGAAATTAGTCTTGCTTGTGATTTTCGGATAGCTGCAGACAATGCAAGGTTTGGAATACCGGAGATCAAGCTTGGCTTAATCCCTGGCTGGGGTGGAGCTTCACGTCTACAAAAGTTAATCCCATTTGTGAAATTTAAAGAAATGCTACTGACAGGTGATTCGATTACTGCTGGTGAAGCAGAGGCAATTGGGTTAGTGAATAAAGTTGTTTCAGTAGAGAGTGCAATGGAGGCTGGGCATGAGTTAGCAAGCAGGTTAACAAATAAATCAGCTGTTGCTCTTAAATATGCAAAAAGATTAGCTAATACGCAGTTAAATACTGATTTACAAACAGCGATAGAATTAGAAAAACAAACAATTGGTGTTTTATTTGGAACAAAGGATAGAACTGAAGGTACAAATGCTTTTGTAGAAAAAAGAATACCTATTTGGTCGAATTCTTAAACTGTAGAAAGAAGGGATATATGTATGAATCATAACCGTGTAGCATTTATTACTGGTGCAGGTAGAGGAATGGGGGAATCAATTGCAAAGAAATTGGCTCTTCAAGGAATGTCAGTTGTTGTTGCAGATATTAATGAAGAACAAGCAAATAAAACTGTACATTCAATTAAAGAGAATGGAGGAGATGGCTTAGCCGTTCAATGTGATGTTACTAGTTTATCTGAAGTTAGCAAGGCTGTTGATAAGGTAATCACTCATTATGGACGTATCGATGTATTAGTGAATAATGCAGGCTGGGATAAAGTAGAGCCATTCTTAAAAAGTGAACCCGAAACATGGGATAAGGTTATAAAAATTAACTTACTAGGACCGATTCATACATGTAAAATCATTTTACCTATCATGATCGAGAATTCTTATGGAAAAGTAATTAACATTGCCTCTGATGCTGGTAGAGTAGGTTCGATAGGAGAAGCAGTCTATTCGGGCACAAAAGGTGGGGTCATTGCTTTTACAAAAACATTGGCACGTGAAATGGCCCGTAACAAAATCAATGTCAATTGTGTAGCACCTGGGCCGACTGACACACCACTTTTTAAAGAAATGTCAAACGAGGGGTTAAAAGAAGCATTGGAAAAATCGATTCCTTTAAGAAGATTAGCTGAGCCGGAAGATATTGCCGGGGCAGTAGCGTATTTTGCTTCAGATGAGGCTGCTTATGTCACAGGTCAAACATTGTCCGTAAGTGGCGGATTAACGATGTCTTAATTTTTCTGAATATTTTTAATGTTTAATATAAAGTTTACGCTTGGGGGAATAGTGATGCTAGATTTGAATAACAAAGTAGCAATTGTAACAGGGGCAGGTCGTGGAATTGGAAAAGAAATCGCTTTACTTTTAGCAAAAGAAGGTGCAAATGTCGTTGTCAATGATTTAGGGAGTGGTTTAGACGGAACTGGAGCAGATGTGAAAGTTGCTGATCAAGTTGTTCAGGAGATAAAGGAGTTTGGTGGTGAAGCGATTGCCAACTATGATTCGATTACAGAGTATGAAAATGCTAAAAAAATGGTTCAATCAGCAATCGAAACATTTGGAAGAATCGATATTGTTGTAAATAATGCAGGGATTGTTAGAGACCGAATGGTTTTTAAAATGTCTCAGGAAGAATGGGATGCGGTTATTGCTGTACATTTAAAGGGGTCATTCAACATGACAAGTGCTGCGGCTCCATATTTTAAAGAGCAAAGAAGTGGTAGATTTATAAATTTCACCTCTACATCAGGCTTAATTGGAAATCTTGGTCAGGCTAATTATTCTTCGGCGAAGTTAGGGATTGTTGGATTGACCAAGTCTACTGCGATTGATATGGCAAGATATAACGTAACTGCAAATTCGATTGCACCTTTTGCATGGAGTAGATTAGTAGGAACGAAGCCAACCGAAACAGATGATCAGAAGGAAAAAGTAGAGAAGATTAAAAAAATGTCACCTGAACTGATTGCCCCTCTTGTTGCCTATTTGGCAACAGATGATGCAAGTGACGTAACTGGTCAGATCTTTGGAGTTAGAGGAAAAGAAGTGATCTTGTTCTCGCAACCCCAACCAATCCGTAGTGCTTATAACTCGGTTGGCTGGACAGTTGAAAGTCTCGCTGGAATGAAGCAGTCCTTTAAAGCGGATTTTACTCCTGTAAAGACGAGTGCAGAAGTATTTCATTGGGATCCGTTAGTGTAACCGGTAATTTGTGATTTAGAAATAGTATCTGATTGAGAGGTGAAATTGCTTGTCTGATGTTAAGGATTTAATTGGGATTGAATTTAAGCCATATAGCTTTGAAATAGAAAAAGGCAAAATTAAAGAATTAGTGAAAGCAATTGGAGATGATAATCCTATTTATACAAGTTTGGAGGCAGCTAAGGTAGCAGGATATGACGGTATACCTATCCCGCTCACGTTTCTTAATGTAGTTGATCTATGGGGTGGTTATGGATTTGAAGAAAAAGTGAAAAAGTTGAACTTAAATCCATTAAAATTATTAAATGGAGAACAGGAATTTGAATACATGAAGGATATTTATGCTGGAGATCTGATTACTGTTCAAAGCAAAGTTGTTCAAGCTGAAACGAAAACAGGAACAACTGGAAAAATGGAATTAATTACGACAGAGAATCAATACAGGAATCAACAAGATGAATTAGTAGCCATTTCAAGAAATGTAATCGTTAACAGAGTGTAAATAACTAGAAAAAACGAAACAAATTTATTGATATCCCATATAAAAAATCCCAGGATAAATTCCTCATAGTACTTTTACATGGAAGGTCCTTTTATAAAGCCTAGCTTTTATAGGTGGAAAGCATCGAGTTACGGAAAGATGCTTTCCACACACAGAAATTGAATGCGAATGTACAGCTTTAGAAAACGTTCATTACATCCACATAAATTTGTTGAAGTTATTCATTAGGAGGTAGAAGCAATGAATTTTGAAGAGCTAAAAGAGGGAGATACATTCCCACCTCTTAAAAAGGAAAAAATTACAAGGGTCCAATTAGCAAAATATGCAGGAGCATCTGGGGATTTCAATCCACTCCACCTAGTTGAGGAAGTTGGAGAGAAAGCAGGTTCAGGAATTATTGCCCATGGGATGTTAATTATGGGAATGGCTGGGCAAGGCGTTACGAGTTGGATTCCTAGAAAATATATTACTAAATTTAAGGTTCGTTTTAAAAAAATGACTTTTCCCGGAGAGGAAATAGAGATTACTGGGAAAGTGGTAAAAAAAGAACCTAACAATAATATTATCGGAGAAGTTGTGGCTAAAAACAGTGCAGGTGAGGTTAAAGTTTCTGGAATGTTTGAAGCTACACTACCTGAGTAAAAACAGGCCAGACATATTAGATTGATAGATTTTAATTTGAGGGGGAGGTTTTGTCGTAATGGTAGATTTTATGGTTCCTGATGAAATAAAAGAAGTTATCGCTTCTATTGAAAAATTTGTGGATCGAGAAATAGAGCCGCTCAAAAAAAAGTGTCATAAACAGTTAGAAAATGAGAGGTATTTTTACGATGAAAATGGTGTTTATGCCAAAGAAATTTTAGACGCCATGCGAGAAATAAGAATGAAATCCGCAAAAGCTGGTTTTTATAATATGTTTGGTGATCCAGAACTTGGAGGAAATGGAGATGTATTTGGTCCAATGGCGGTTGCCTTAATTCATGAGGCATTAATGAGAAAATATGGACTTGATCCTCTCGTGATGGAGATTTTCCCAGGTGGTTTGTTTACAAACGGTCTTACCCCGGTATTGTTAGGTCTTCACCCTGAAGTGAAGGATGAAGTGTTGCCTGGTGTGGCAAGTGGTGAGACAGTTCTATGTTTTGGCTTAAGTGAGCCTGATGCAGGTTCTGATGTTTGGAGTATGAAAACGAAGGCGGTTAAAGATGGGGATCATTGGGTTATCAATGGGACGAAGCAATGGATTTCTCATGCTCCTTACGCTAAGTATGCGATGATTTTTGCAATAACAGACCAGGAGTTAGCGAAGGAAAGGAAAGGCGGGATTAGTTGTTTTCTCGTACCATTTGACGGTGAAACATGCGCTAATACTTCTGTTATTCCAACTTTAGGACACTTGGGAGGACGGATTGGGATTGTCTCTCTCGACAATGCTCGTGTTCATGAGAAGTATATCATTGGTGACCTACATCAAGGCTTTGGTAAAGCTCTTGAAGGAGTAGATATTGGCAGAGTTGTTATGGCCGCTAATTGTGTTGGTGCAGCTCAATGGGCCTTAAATAAAGCGATTGATTATGCGAATGAAAGAAAAACATTTGGAGTGACGATCGGTAATCATCAGGCTGTCCAAATGATGCTGGCAGATTGTGCAATGGATATTTACAGTGCTCGTAATATGCTCTTGCACTGTGCCTGGAAGATGGAGAACCAGGATAAGCTTCCACTGAAGGAAATTTCAATAATAAAAGCATATTCAACTGAGATGGTACAGCGAGTTGTTGACCGCTGTATGCAGATCCATGGTGGTATGGGCTTAACGAATGAATTGAAACTTGAAAAAGTATGGCGCTGGGCAAGATCGCAAAGGATTCCTGATGGAACGACTGAAATTCAAAAGCGAACCATTGCTAGACGGTTGTTGAAGGGAGATCGAAACTTTTTCTAGTAAATTTACAATTAATAATGCTTTCTAATTTATTACTTGACGTGATAAATTGGAAAGCTCAGTTCTGATATATTAATTTTGCAAAATAGTGTTTCTATAACACATTTATGCGAATTATTTTCGCAATATTGTGAAAATTTTAACGATGGGTAGTATTATAAGGGGGAATTAACTGGCATGTTATTTGCAATTTGAAGGGTAAAGGGGGATTGATAAATAAATACAGAGAACCAGAATGGGGCAATGAAACTAAAATTATAAAGGCTGATAAAGGAGATGATGATAATGGAACAAAACCAAAGGTTAAAAAAAAGCATTGAACGCCTCATATCCAGGGTTGATGTCAGGTTAACGGAAGGGCAAGTAAATAATTACTTGAATGCAGGTCAATGGACAAAAGAAAGCTTTGTTGATTACTTAGAACAGCATGCCCAAAACATACCAGATCGAATTGCTATTACTGATGAAAATGGTAAGACAACTACTTATGCTGAGTTATCTGAACAGACTGATCAATTTGCTAAGGCATTATTAGAATTAGGGATAGGACCAGCAGATCGAATTGCCATTCAATTGCCAAATTGGAGTGAGCTTATTACTGCTTTTATGGGAGCTGCGAAAGCAAGTATCTTACCAGTGTTTTGCCATATACCTTATACAGAGCATGACTTAGATTATGTGGTAGGTTTGACAGAAGCAAAAGCTATCGTCATCCCTGATAATTTTAAAAATAAAAATTTTATTGATTTAATAAAAAAAGTACAAGAAAAACATTCTTGTTTGAAGCATATTATTGTTGTTTCTCAAAGTCGTTATGATGGAACGATTAATTTTTATGATCTACTAGAAAAAGGAATTCAATCAACCTCTTTTAACCTAGAAGAAGTAAGACCGGTTGGAACCGACCCCTTCTTTACTATATTTACATCGGGGACAACGGGGAAACCAAAAGCGGTTTTTCATTTGCATGCTAATAATTTGTTTTATATAAAGACATTAAATAAGAACCTAGGAGTTCCGGATGAAGGGAAAATGTTAATTGTACCTCCATTAGCTCATTTAACAGGTCTAGCAGTAGGAGTGTTGACGGCTCTCTATCGTGGGGGTTCAATTGTCTTGTTGTCTTCTTGGGATGTGAATAATGCTGTGAGTTTAATAGAAGATACAAAGCCGTCTTACTTTCTGGGAGTTACACCAATGTTAATTGACCTTATTAGTTATGAAGGTATAGAAGATAGGGATATAAGCTCATTAACGAATATTGTTTATACCGGTGCTCCGTGTCCCGCCAAAATCTTAAATATTTATAGCCAAAAATATGGTTGTGAGATTATGGCTCTTTATGGTTCTTCTGAAGGTGGACTAACACATTGTACACGTCTAGGTGATGATACATTTATTACTAGTAAAAGTTTTGGAAAAGCAGTTGAGGGGATTGAATCAAAAATTATTGATGAATCAGGGAATGAGCTGAAAGCTCCTTGCGAAGGTGAAGTGGTAGTGCGAGGCGCAAATTTTATCCCGGGATATTATTGTCAGCCAGAAAATAATAAAAAAATGTTTGATGAAGACGGGTGGTTTCACTCTTCTGATATTGTGCGCATGGATGAAAATGGCTACTGTACATTTTTAGGACGCAAGGATGACCTTATTAACCGTGGTGGGTATAAAATTGATCCTCGTGAAACTGAAGAGGCTCTTTTTACACATCCTGAGATTAATCAAGTAGTTGTAGTTGCCATGCCTGATGAAAGACTTGGTGAGAGAATAGCAGCTTTTATTATTCTAAAAGATAAATTGAAAGCGCTATCATTAGAAGATATTAAGAAGTTTCTATCGGAAAAAGGTATAAGTAAAAATCACTGGCCTGAAGTGATTCAAATTGTTGAAAGTTTCCCTATGACAGCTTCAGGTAAAATTCAACGTTTTGCGATGCGCGAGCAAGCAAAAGAGTTGAAATTGTCAAGGTGAACTAACTTTAACTAAGACTAAAATATATTTGTACTTCGAGTTAATTTTTAAAAAATTAGGAGGTAATATGATGAAGAAATTAAATATGTTTATTTTTTTATTCATAATCATGGTAATTTCAACCGCTTGTGGCAATGAGGAGACATCGTCAAGTGAAAAAGCTCCGAATGAAGAGGAGTCTAATGTTGAAACTTATGTATTAAAGGCTGTAAGTACTTATCCAAGCGGGTCAGTGCCAATACAAATTTTAGAGAAATATGGTGAGGAACTTCAAACACGGAGTGAGGGGAGATTGACACTAGAAATTTACCCAGGATCTCAATTAATGCCTGCAGCTCAGGAAATTCCATCAGTTTTGAGTGGGCAAGTAGATATGGCACTTACTGCATCTACTACTATTCAAGGGTTTGAATCTAGTTACTATATTTTCGACCTACCTATGGCGTTTAATCATGAAAAAGATGATGTCAACATTTTTATAAATGAAGCTAGAGAATATTTTAATAGTGAGCATGGTGGAAAGAAAATAGATAGCTTAATGGAAGAAAAAGGAATAAAAGTTTTGTCAAATACTTTAGGGGATGGTCCTGGGATATTGTTCATGTCAAGTGAAAACCTTATTACAGACGTAGAAAGCGCAAAAGGAAAAAATATACGGGTATCAGACGGCCAAATAGCACCTGAAATTTTTAGGGCTATTAATGCAAATGGAATTTCTGTACCTTCAGTAGAATTACATCCAGCTTTACAACAAGGGATAGTTGACGGTGCGCTTGTTCCAGCAATGTTTGCACATGATGTTAAATTACCTATAGATTCAGCAACAGTTGTACCTTTACTACAATATGTTCTACCAATTGTTATCTCGAATGAAAAGTTTGAGTCATTACCTACTGATCTTCAGGAAATAATCGTACAAGTAGGTAAGGATATAGAAGTATTTTCGGATGAGTTTGTGGCCGAACGTTATAACAAGATTGTCGGAGAGCTTGAAAGTAATGATGTGCATTTCTACTATCCAACAACCGAAGAACTTGAAGAATGGAGAGCAGCATTATCGCCTGTATGGTCAAAATTTACAGAAATTGTGGATAACGGAGAAGAATTAATTGATGGATTGAACAAAAGTTTGGAGGATATTCGAAACTAATTAATTAAACAAAAAATACTCGAGTATAGACTTAAATGTCAAGCTCGAGTATTTAAAAAAATTTTAAAAAAAGGAGTTATTAAATGGATAAAATCGACAGAATTGAGAAGTCTACTCAGATGTTGGACAGAATTTTAGAGTATATTGCTGTATTTTGCTTAATTCTAAGTGTAGTTTTATCAATTTTCAGTATTACAATGAGGAACTTTTTTAATCTCTCATATGGTATTGTCGAAGAACTAACTCGTTTCTTTATCATATATGGTGTATTTTCGTATATTGGTCCTCTAATTAAAAAAAATGAACATATTAAAATGGATTTAATACAAAAGATTATAAAAGCAAGATGGAAAAACATTATTAATTTAATTATCAGTATAATTTTATTTTGTTCATTTGCATTCTTGTTATGGAATTCTATTCAGTGGGTGTATTCTTTACTACAAATGAGACTAAAGACTTCTACGGGAACTATGCTTATGTTTGTCCCTACTCTTGCAATACCAATAGGAATGTTGTTTGGGTGTGTCTACTCTTTTATAGAAATTATTAAAGATACTTATAAGATAAAATTAATAAACAAAGAGCATTAAAAGGGTTAATTGCCTCACCTAATAAAGTGAATATTTAGTTTATTTTAGGCGGAGATTAAAAAAATGAAAGGAAGTAGTTCAAAGAATATAAAGGGGGGTAAGAGTTTGTTAATAATAGGAATGATTATGTTTATTATGCTACTAATTATAGGTGTTCCAATATGGTTAACCTTAGGAATCTCTGGAGGATTCATTGCTTTATTTTCTATGGGTCTTCCAGCAGATAATATTCCTACTCACTTTTTTAATGCAACAAATAGTTGGATATTATTAGCAATACCTTATTTTCTACTAGCAGGAAATTTAATGACCTACTTAGGTTCTGCCAAGAAAATGTTAGGGTTTATATATGATTTAGTCGGGCACTTACCGGGAGGGCTATCGTCAGCAGCAGTTATAACTGCTACAATTTTCGGAGCTTTATCAGGTTCAGCTACTGCTACGGTTATTGCTGTTGGTTCAATGATTATCCCTCAAATGATCGCATTAGGCTATTCTAAAGAAAATAGTTTTGGTGTTGTAGCTGCTTCAGGTACTCTAGGTTCTATGATTCCACCAAGTATCATTATGATTTTATATGCCTCAATTGTTCAAATTAATGTGGCGGATCTGTTTATTGCAGGGATTATACCAGGTATTTTTATTGCAATCTGTTTAATAATTACTAGTATAATCGTTAGCTTCAGAGAGAATATGGCTAGAAAAGAAAAGAGTTCCTTATCAAAGCTGAGAAAATCATTTCTTGAATCCATACCAGCATTGATTATGCCAGTTATTGTATTAGGTGGAATTTACACGGGAGTATTTACACCTACTGAGGCTGCATCAATTGCTATTGTATATGTTTTATTTATTAGTTATTTCTTTAATAGAAAGGAATTCACATTAATAAATATAATCCAAAGTTTAAAAAGTACAATGGTTACGACTTCAGTTATTTATATAATTTTAGGTGGGGCTACGTTATTTGCTACATCACTTACTTTTGCTCAAGTTCCACAACAGATTACAGAGTTTGTATCGAACCTTCCATTATCAAGCTGGTTAATAATGTTAGTAATAATATTATTATTATTAATTTTGGGTACTTTTCTGGATGCCGCACCGATTCTATTTATTACAGTTCCAATATTATTTCCTACTGTTATTGAGTTGGGATATGATCCGATACATTTTGGTATTTTAGTAATAGCTTGTATAATGGTGGGTCAAATAACTCCTCCTGTTGGACTTAGCCTATTTGCCATAAGTGGTCATTTTAAAGAAAATTTAAATGTAGTAGTAAAGGGTGTTATCCCTTATTTGTATGTTTTAATAATTGCAACTATTATTCTCTTATATGTTCCGTGGCTAAGCACCTTCTTAGTAAACTAACATTGTATTTTGTTCGCTATCTCGAAAATAAATCTATAAAAATTTTCATCAATTAAGACTTATAGATTGGTAGATTTTGCACGGAACAAACCTTAATTGAGGTGAAAAGAAATGCGCTTAAGAAATAGAGTTGCTATGATCACTGGTGCTGGTGGTTTAATGGGCCAAGCAATTGCGTTGCGCTTTGCTGAAGAAGGTGCAAAGCTGGTAATAACTGATATATCAGAAAGAAAACTAATGGATACAAAAAAAATGCTAACAAAATTAACGAAGGATATTATCGCTATAAGATCTAACGTATTAAATTATGATGAGGTTAAAAATGTTGTCAACGATACTTATGCTCAGATGGATAAAATTGATGTGTTAATTAACGTCGTAGGAGGTATTAGGAGTCATCCTATGAATCAATCGATTTTGGAAATTAGCGGGGATCGATGGGATGACACGATGACATTAAATATGAAGGGAACATTAAATTGTATACAACTAGTTGCTCCAAATATGGTTAAACAGAAATACGGAAAAATTGTAAATATATCTTCTATTGGTTTTGCGGGGGAATCAGGTCTATCCGATTACGGAGCAGCGAAGGCAGGAGTAGCATCCCTAACAAAAACTACGGCTATAGAATTGAGTCCTAACATAAACGTTAATTGTATTGCTCCTGGTTTAATTCAAACATCAATTACAACACGACTTGGGAATGATGAACTTGAGTACTATAGGAATCAAACACTTACAGGTAAATTGGGTGAACCAATTGATGTTGCTAATACTGCTCTTTTCCTTTCAAATGATGAATCTCGTAATATAACAGGACAAATAATAGCTGTTTCAGGTGGAATATCTCCACATTTGTAATTATTATGATGAATGCATTATGATCGAGAACGTATCAAGGATCTATGAAATAAAACCTGTTAGAGATAATAAATAAAAAGGAAGCTGTTGGGAGCTTAGATATCTCGGCAGCTTTTTTAATTTGTAATAATAATAGAAAGAATATAGAGGAAATTTGTGAAAACAATAACCATGGAAGGTACATTTCTTTTATAGAAGAACTTCCTTTACATTACTTATAAATTCGTCTTTTTCTTTTGGATCGCATCATTGTATCGCATATATGCGAAATCTTATTGCGATATCGTAAATTGTTTATGATTTTCCTCATTAAACAGTCTATCCATAGTTGGCATAGAAATTGCTATATAAATATGTGAGAGTAAAATTTAACCTTTAACCTTTTTGATTATGGCTATGAGGATAATTGAAATGAAAAATTAGATTGGGGGAAGATTGATGACTAAAACTGCACTGATCATTGGAAGTTCACGAGGAATAGGTCGTGCTACTGCAATAAAATGGCAAGTCACAGATCTAACATTGTTGTAAATTACAAAAACACTGAACATTCATAGACGCTTCTTAAAAGGGGGATCGCAACTTTTTCTAAATAGTAGATTGGAATTTAAAAATTTCGTTTCAAAAATAAATTCAATTATGATAGGAGAATTGTTACATGCAACCTCTCATAGAAGAAATATACCCTCATATTTACAAGGTTTCTTTATCTATTCCTGTTCCGCTAAAAGCGGTAAATATCTATTTATTTAAGGGTAGCGATGGTTGGAGTATCGTAGATTGTGGTTTTCATGATGATCATAGTGAAATGATTTGGGACACGGTTTTCAAGGAACTCAATATTGACTACGATGATGTAGCTCAAATTGTTGTCACTCATTATCACCCAGATCATTACGGGGCTGCGGGCTGGCTTCAAGAAATAACTGGAGCAGAAGTACTTTTACTTGATAAAGAAAAAGAGTATTTAGATTTGAATTGGCATGATAAAAACTACCCTTCACTAATAAAGCAATTTTTTCTAGAGCATGGATTGCCGGAAAATCTTGCTTTAGCTGTTGAGGATGAACATGTAAGTAGATACTCAGCTGTTTCACCACATCCTAGTGAAATGACATTACTATCTGAAGGGGTTGAAATACAATTAGGTAATTATCGTTTTAAAACGATATGGTCACCAGGTCATACCGAAGGTTTAATGACATTATGGAGTGAAAGTGAAGCAATTTTTATTGCCAATGACCTTGTTTTACCAAAGATCACACCTAATATTTCATTCCATCCAAATTCTGCCGTCAACCCTTTAAGTGATTTTTTATCTTCTTTAAGAAAAATAAGAGAATTGCCAGCAGAGGTAACATTGACTGGGCATAGGGAAACCCTTACAAATTTAAGAACAAGGGTAGACGAAATTATTATTCATCATGATCACCGGTTCGAAGTCATTAAAAATATTTTGAAGACTAATCAGGGATGTAATGCTATTTCAGCATATCAAATTTCTAATGATTTATTTGGTCATTTAAAAGGTATTGTACAACAGAGGTTTGCATTTTCTGAAACATTATCCCATTTGGAGTATTTAGTTCACGCTAATGAACTAAAAAAAATGTATGTTAATGAGAAATATTACTATTTTATTTAAGTATCCATCTATTGTAATTAGAAAGCCTCTTACTATCCATTAATCAATGTTTTTTCGTTTTGGCATAATTATTGCGATTAAAAAGCTATAACGCTTAACCAGGATTAGTAAGGAAAAAGGAAAGTGGAATTTTTAATAAAAGTTTTGAAAGGGTGAACGTTATGTTTAATAACATTACCGTACTAGATTTCACAAGAGTATTTTCAGGACCCTTTTGTACACAAATGTTGGCAGAACTTGGAGCTGATGTAATAAAAGTCGAGGAACCTACAAGAGGTGATGAAACGAGAGGCTGGTATCCTGTTGAGAAAGGATGGAGTGGTTATTTTATGGCCTTAAATCGGAGTAAAAAATCACTCACACTGAATTTAAAGGATGAAAAAGCCAAAGAGATTATAAAAGAAATTGTCAAAACGTGTGATGTTGTCGTTGAAAATTTTGCTCCAGGCGTTGCCGAAAGACTAGGAATCTCTTATGAAGATTTAAAGAAAATTAAGCCAGACATTATCTATCTTAGCTTATCTGCTTATGGTCAGAATGGTCCAAATCGAAAAGTTAAAGGCTATGACCCTATCATTCAAGCTGATGCTGGTGTAATGAGCCTAACGGGGGAACGAGGAGGGGAACCAGTAAAAACAATGTTCCCGATCGCAGATATTTCCTCAAGTCTTTATGGAGCTTTTGCAGTAGCTTCAGCCTTATACAAACGGGCAATGACACAAGAAGGAGAGTACATTGATATCGCCTTATACGATTCAGTTGTATCTTTAATGGGAATTTTGGCGGCAATTCCTTTTTTCAAAAATGAAGTTCCGGAACGGTTAGGCTCAGAACATCCACACCGAGTTCCAAGTCGGAACTATCAAACGAGTGATGGCACTTATATCCATGTGATATGTAACGAAAGTCAATGGCTAATTTTATGTGAGGTACTACAACTAGATGAAAAATATAAACGAGAGCCTTATACCATTGATTTAGGTAGACTTGAACGGCGTGAAGAAATTGACAAACTTGTTCAAGATGCTCTATTAACAAAGCCGGGAAGTGAATGGATGGACATCTTACAAGAAGCTGGTGTTCCGTGTGCATTAGTAAATAGTCTTGACCAAGTGTTAAAAAGTGAGCAAACCAAGTCGCGAGAACTGCTTATTAACTGGGCACAAGACAATTTGGGGGAGGCGGTAGGGTTAAACTTCCCATATAAGTTTGCAAATGCAAAATCAAAAGTGACAAGGCCTGTTCCCAAGCTAGGAGAACATACGGAAGACATACTTGAACAATTTGGATATACATCAATGCAGATTAATGAACTGAAAAAAAATGGAACCATTTAACTTTATTAATAGGGGGAATTAATAATGAATTTTGAACTAACACAAGAACAAGAAATGTTAAGAAAAGTAACGCGTGATATTTGTAAATCATTTGATGATGAGTATTGGAGACATATCGAAAAAGAACATGTATTTCCGACTGAATTTTGGAATGCATGTGCTGAGGCTGGTTTAATCGGTGTCTTAATTTCCGAAGAATATGGTGGTGCGGGACTTAACATTACAGACGCTGTTCTTATTTTAATGGAAATTGCAAAATCGGCAGCTGGTATGGATGGAGCTTCAACAATCCACTTATCAATGTTTGGGGCAAATCCGTTATTTTATCACGGGAACGAAGCACAACTTAAAAAGTATTTGCCGGATGTAGCAAGTGGAAAACTTCACGTTTGTTTCGGTGTAACAGAACCTAATGCAGGAACTGATACATCAAGGATTACTACTTTTGCTAAGAAACAAGGCAATAAATACATTATTAATGGACATAAAGTTTTTATTACGAAAGCACAGCATTCAGATCGTATGTTACTTCTTGCACGGACAACACCGTATGATGAGGTTACGAAAAAAACAGACGGAATGTCGCTGTTCTTTGCCCCAGTCGATCGGTCAGCGATAACGATAAAAGAAATTGAAAAAATGGGCCGTAATGGTATTGATACGAATGAACTGTTTATTGAAGATTTAGAAGTTGATGAGTTTGATTTGATTGGTGAAGAAGGCAAGGGGTTTTATTACCTTTTAGATGGTCTAAACCCAGAAAGAATGCTTATTGCGGCTGAAGCAGTTGGGATGGGCTACGGGGCAATTGAACGAGCATGTCAATATGCTAATGAACGAGTCGTTTTTGGCCGACCAATTGGTAAAAACCAAGGTGTGCAATTTCCATTAGCGGATGCTTATTCTCATTTGAAAGCAGCTGAGGCACTGATTTACCAGGCTTGCTGGTTATATGAAAATGGAAAACCGTGCGGTGCAGAAGCGAATATGGCAAAGTTACGTGGGTCAGAAGCAGGCTTTAATGCAGTTGATGCTGCTTTCCAAGTATTTGGTGGCTACGGTTATGCAAAAGAATATAATATTGAACGTATTTTCCGAATGGCTAGACTACCAAGGCTTGCCCCAATTACAAATGAATTAGTAAAAAGTTTTGTTGCAGAGAAAGTATTAGGGCTTCCTAGGTCTTATTAATTCAGAATTTTAATTATTTTCGTAATAATGAATAATTTAGGGGGAGAATCATGAAGCCGTTTCGTTCGATGTTGTTTATTCCTGGAAGTAAACCAAAGTGGTTTGAAAAGATAACTACTTTTGGTACTGACACAGTTATTTTAGATTTAGAAGATAGTGTACCGGTAAATTTAAAAGCTGAGGCTAGAAATAATGTGAAAAACGCAATCTCAAGTCTAAAAGACCAAAACCAAAGAGTATACGTACGAGTAAATAGAGGGCCTTATGGTTTTGATATTGATGACTTAGAGGCTGTAATCATGCCGGAACTAGAAGGGATTGTTTTACCGAAAATTGATGGTCCTGAAGATGTCGACACAATAACTAGTCTTGTTTCAGAAATTGAATATAAGAAAAAGATGGACATCGGCTTAACAAAGTTTGTAGCGACGTTAGAAACTGCACGCTCTATATATATGGCTTATGAGATCGCAATTAAAGAACGAGTCATTAGCTTAGCTGGAGTTAGTCCGAAAAGTGGAGATGTCGCACGCTCTGTTGGGTATCAATGGACACCTGAAGGTTTAGAGAGAATTTTCATACGATCACAAGTCGTATTGGCTGCACGTGCAGCCAATGTAATTCCAATCGGTGGCCTATGGCAGGATGTACATGATTTAACCGGATTAAGAGAAGCGGCTAGTTTTAATCGGCAATTAGGGTTTGCAGGAGAAATGATTGTACATCCTTCAAATGTTTCCGTTATTAATGAAGTGTACTCTCCTTCTACAGAAGAAATTGATTATTACAAAAGAATGATCGAAGTGTTTGAAACAGCGTTACAAGAAGGAAAAGGAGCTGTTTTGTTTGAGGGCGAGCATATTGACTATGCCCATGTAAATACGGCCAAACAAATGATTAAATTTGCAGAGAACTTTAAAGTTAACTAAGTAAAATCATGTAAATAACAAGGAGTGATCTAGATGAGCAAAGGAAAATATTTCGATGAATTACACGTTGGGGAAGTTTATGAACATGCAGTAACAAGAACAGTAACAGAAACAGATAATCTATTATTTACGACGTTAACACACAATACCCAACCCCTCCATTTAGATGCAGAGTTTGGGAAAGCATCTATACATGGAAGCATTGTTATTAACAGTATGTTCACGATGGCATTTGCTGTTGGGATATCAGTTTCTGAATTAACTTTAGGTACAACGCTAGGAAACTTAGGTTATGAAGAAGTCAAATTCCCAGCACCTGTTCGAATAGGAGATACATTAAGAGGTGAAACCGAAATTATTAATAAAAGAGAATCTAAATCTAATCCTGATCGCGGAATTGTCTGGTTTGAGCATAGAGGTTATAACCAAAAAGATGAATTAGTCGTAGCGGCTAAGCGTGTAGCTTTAATGATGAAATCTCCAGCTAATATTATTCAAAAATAGGCAAAGTTTATAATAAAAGTAGGAGGGGTTGACATGAGTAGTAGAGCTGTATGGTCACCTACAAAAGAACTAATAGAATCTTCGAGACTTTTTAACTTGATGAAAAAGTTAAATATAACCAATTATGATGATTTCTATAAACGTTCGATCCAAGATATTGCTTGGTTTTGGGGCGAAGTCGAAAAGGACCTAGGTATTAGTTGGTTTAAGCCTTATGACAAGGTGTTGGATCTTTCTAAAGGGATGAAGTGGCCCCGGTGGTATGTTGGTGGTGAACTGAATGTTACCCATAATGCATTAGATAAATGGGTAGCTGACCCTGATGTTAAAGACCGAACAGCGATCATTTGGGAAGGTGAAGATGGAGAAACGCGTAAGTATAGCTATGAAGAATTGGCTGAACAGGTGAATCGGTTCGCCAATGGTCTAATCAAACAAGGTATTCAGAAGGGTGATCGGATTGCGATCTATATGCCGATGATTGCTGAGGCGGCAGTTTCAATGTTGGCGATTAGTAAAATTGGGGCGGTATATATGCCGGTCTTTTCTGGATATGCTGCTGATGCAGTTGCCAAACGGTTAAATGATGCCGAAGCAAAAATGCTAATTACAGCTGATGGATGTTATCGTCGTGGAAAAGAAATAAATATGAAACAAGAAGCAGATAAAGCGGTAAGTAATAGTACTGTAAAAAAGGTTGTCGTCGTTAGCCGTTTAAAAAAGGAAGTGGCTTGGAACAAAGACATAGATATAACTTGGGAAGAAATGATTACGGATAATAAGCCTGTAGCAACAGAGTCGATGAAAAGTAACGACCCATTTCTATTAATCTATACGTCAGGAACAACTGGTAAGCCGAAAGGAATTGTTCATACTCATGCTGGGTTCCCGATCAAAGCGGCATCAGATGCAGCATATGGTTTTGAGTTACATCCTTGCGAAGTACTGTTCTGGTATTCAGATATGGGTTGGACAATGGGACCAATTTTGGTGCTATCTGCATTGCTTAATGCAAGCACAATGGTTCTTTATGAAGGCTCACCCGATTATCCAAGTCCAGGACGACTGTGGCAATTAGTTGAAGACCATAGAATTACTCACTTTGGAATTTCACCAACTTTAATTCGCTCCTTAATGCAATATGAGGACAAGTGGTATAGTGACTGCGATCTTAGTAGTTTACGCGTTTTTGGTTCCACAGGAGAATCATGGAACTCTGAACCATGGAATTGGTTATTCAAAAAAATCGGCAAAGAACGTGTCCCGATCTTTAATTATTCAGGGGGAACAGAGGTTTCGGGGGGGATTCTTGCAAATACATTGCTAAAGCCAATCGCACCTGTTGGATTTAATTCTAGAATGCTAGGGATGGATGCAGAAATTTATGATGCAAATGGAAAATTTGTACAAGGTGAAGTAGGCGAGCTTGTCATTAAGCAGCCATGGGTTGGTATGACTAATGGATTTTGGAGAGATTCTGCTAGGTACGAAAAGGCGTATTGGAATAATGATTGGCCAGATACGTGGATCCATGGTGACTGGGTAGAAGTGGATAACGAGGGATTCTTGTACGTAACTGGACGTTCTGATGATACTCTCAATGTTGCTGGAAAGCGAATGGGACCGACTGAAATGGAATCAGTACTAGTAGAACACTCTTGTGTTGCTGAGGCTGCAACAATAGGTGTTCCTGATCCGTTAAAAGGTGTAGCAGCTGTTTGTTTCGTTGTTTTAAATCCTAATGAAGAAGCAAAACAAGAGTTAGAGAAGCAATTACACAATTTAATTAGGGAACGATTAGGTAAAGCATTACAGCCTAAGGTCATTCATTTTGTGGAGAAATTACCTAAAACAAAAAATGCAAAGGTTATGCGTAGAGTGATTCGGTCAGCTTATCTTAACCTCGATATGGGAGATCTTTCATCATTAGAAAACCCAGAAGCTGTGGAAGAAATATTACAATGTAGGAAACAAAAGATTTGATAAAGCTGAGGTGATCTACATTATGTCACTTTTAATCTTAGAAAAAAACGATTTTGCAAATGAAAAAAGAGAGATTATTATTCAAGCTACAATCGGATTAATTATCGAAAAGGGTTATGAGAGAACGACAACAAGGGAAATTGCTAGTGAAGCCAGTATGAGCTTTGGGAGTGTTTTTAAATACTTTGGCTGTAAAGAAAATATTCTTATTTCTGTAATAGAAAGTATCTATGCAGATTTATTATGTAAGATACAAGAATTTGAGAGTATTGAAGTAGAAGGGTATATACGACTGAATGAAATAATTGAATTTTTAGTTCGTATTTATGATGAAATGAAGGACGAAATATTAATTATATTACAAGAGTTTAAATCGATTCCTAAAGAGAGTCAAAACCTTCTGCTGAAAAATGAGGATCTTCTTAATAAAGCTGTAGAAGATCTAATTCGACCCTGTCTTGAGGTTGAGGAAAGTTCACGTTCTAAAAAAAATACTTATTTATTGTCCCAAAATATTCGAATGATCGCACAATTATGGACGCTTCAATATAGGTCACTTAAAAGAGAAGTTACAATGGAAGAATATATTACTAGTCAGGCTAGTTTAATTGCAAATAGTCTGATGAAGGGGCAGTAACAAATCCCCTCTGACTTTCTCGTCATAACAGAAATAGTAAAAGAACATTTTTAAAAGGGAGGTACTTATGCGTGAAGTTGTAATTGTAAGTGGAAAAAGAACACCAATTGGTGATTACTTTGGGGCATTAAGTGATGTTTCAGCTGTTGATTTAGGTGTTGTTGCACTGAAGGCTGCGATTAAGGGTGCGGGTATAGATGCTGGTCAAGTTGAAGAAGTAGTTGGAGGACATATCTATCAATCTGGCTGTAAAGGGAATACAGCTAGACAAGTAACGTTAGGTGCGGGATGTAGCGTCGAAACGGTGTCTTCAACAATCAATCAGCAATGTCCGTCTTCGTTACGGGCAACAGAAATATTAGCACAAAACATTATGTTAGGCAAGATCGATATTGGTGCAGCAGTTGGCTATGAAAGTATGACAAACGTACCATACTTGTTACCACGAGCTAGAAAAGGATACAGGATGGGAAATAGTGAAGTTGTCGACGCTCTCCTTCATGATGCTTTAGTCGACGCGTTTAATAATTATCATATGGGTGTAACAGCTGAAAACTTAGTAGAAATGTATGAAATTTCTCGAGGCGAACAAGATGAGCTGGCACTACTTAGCCATAAACGAGCAAGTCAAGCTATAAAGGAAGAAAGGTTTAACGAACAAATTGCTCCAGTTGAACTAAGTACAAGAAAAGGTACAGTCGTTTTTGATAAAGATGAACATCCAAATTCAAACCTAACAATAGAATCACTATCAAAGCTGAAACCAGTTTTTAAAAAGGATGGGACTGTTACTGCCGGTAATGCTTCTAGTCTTAGTGATGGTGCTGCAGCATTAATCCTTATGTCTAGAGACAAAGCAAATGAACTAGGCTTAAAACCGATGGCTAGAATCATATCGTCTGCTTCTGCAGCAGTAGATCCGAAAGTGATGGGAATTGGAGTAGTTCCAGCAGTCGAAAAGGCGTTACAATTCGCTAAGTTAACGAAGGATCAAATCGATTATTGGGAAATAAACGAAGCATTTGCAGCTCAATTTTTAGCAGTAAATCGTGAACTAAAGCTAGATATGGATAAAGTAAATGCCAATGGATCGGGGATTTCACTAGGTCATCCAGTTGGTTGTACTGGAGCACGTATGGTTGTTTCATTACTTAGTGAGATAAAACGAAGAGGGGCACGTTATGGCTGTGCTTCATTGTGCGCAGGTGGCGGTCCTGCTGCCGCTATGATTGTTGAGGTATTGTAATGAAATTAATATAGGTAGTTTACAAGATAGATTAAACTGAATGGAGGAATACAATGAATATTTTTGTAGTTTTGAAGCGAACCTTTGATACAGAAGAAAAGATTACAATTAATAATGGCACAGTAGTTGAGGAGGGTGCAGAATTTATTATAAATCCATATGATGAATATGCTGTTGAGGAAGCTATTAACCTACGTGATGAGCATGGTGGTGAAGTAACTGTTGTTACTGTAGGTGATGAAGACGGTGAGAAAGAGCTTCGCACCGCCTTAGCGATGGGTGCAGATAAAGCGGTTTTAATTGACAGTGAAGATGTTGAAGCTGGAGATCAATTCACTACAGCAATGATCTTAGCAGCATACTTGAAAGATAAACAAGCTGACATTGTGTTTGCAGGGAATGTTGCTGTTGATAATGGTTCAGGGCAAGTAGGACCACGCTTAGCCGTAGAACTAGGTATGTCAGCTGTTACTACAATAACGAAGCTAGACGTTGAAGGAGATAAGGCAATCATTGAGCGTGATGTTGAAGGGGATCATGAAGTAGTTGAGGTTTCACTGCCAGTACTTGTAACATGCCAGCAAGGATTGAATGAACCACGTTATCCGTCATTACCAGGAATTATGAAGGCGAAGAAAAAGCCGCTTGAGATATTAGAGTTAGATGATTTAGATTTAGATGAAGATGATGTAGAAGCAAAAACAAAGGTCGTTGAACGCTTTTTACCACCAACGAAAGAAGCAGGAAAAGTTTTAGAAGGTGAAATCGATGAGCAAGTAAGAGAATTAGTTTCATTATTAAAATCTGAAGCGAAAGTTATCTAAGTAGGAGGAGTTTATGTGGCTAAAAAAGTAGTAGTTTTAGGTGAAATTCGTAATGGAGAATTACGTGCTGTTTCGTATGAAGCAATTGCTGCAGCAAAGGAAGTCGCTAACGGTGGAGAGGTTGTTGGATTACTTCTAGGAGAAAATGTTAATATATTAGCAAATGAAATCATTCACTATGGTGCAGATCGAGTTATTACAGTTGAACATCCCGATTTGAGAGCTTATACACCTGATGCGTTTTTACAAGCAATTTTACAAGTGTTGGATGCTGAAAAACCAGAAGGATTGATTTTAGGACATACAGCTATTGGTAAGGATATTTCACCAAGAATTGCTGCTAAATTAAAATCAGGATTAATTTCTGATGCCGTAAGTGTTGAAGTTGCTGGCGAAGAAGTACTCTTTACTCGTCCAATTTATTCAGGTAAGGCTTTTGAAAAGAAAGTGATTCAAGATGGGATTGTATTTGCAACGATCCGTCCAAACAACATTGCACCATTGGAGAAAGACGAGTCCCGTTCTGGTGAAGTCCGTGAGGTTAATGTTGATATTAAAGATTTACGAACAGTGATAAAAGATATTGTTCGTAAAACGACTGGCGGTATTGACCTTTCTGAAGCAAAAGTGATCGTTTCAGGAGGCCGTGGTGTAAAAAGTGCTGATGGCTTTAAGCCAATTCAAGAGCTTGCTGATGTATTAGGAGGTGCTGTTGGTGCATCACGTGGAGCATGTGATGCAGATTACTGCGACTACTCCTTACAAATTGGTCAGACAGGTAAAGTTGTAACACCAGACCTTTACATTGCTTGCGGGATTTCTGGAGCAATTCAGCATGTAGCTGGAATGAGTAATGCAAAAGTGATAGTAGCAATTAACAAAGATCCAGAGGCACCAATCTTTAATATTGCTGATTATGGCATTGTTGGTGATTTATTTGAAGTCTTGCCGCTTATAACAGAAGAATTTAAAAAAGTTGCAGTTAATAGTTAACTAATTTGCACAATCTCTGAGGCTGGCATTCTTTAAAAGCGAGCCTCTTTTATTTTTATGGAGAACGATTTTGTTATAGCAAGGATGTGATAAGATGTATACTGTAAAAAATTCTCTTAAAATCTTTCCGATCATAGTCCCATTATCAACAGGTCTTAAAACAACAAATTTTTATTTAGTAAAAAATAATGACTCTCTATGTTTGATCGATGCTTGATGGAATACGGAAGATTGTTGGAATAAACTACAAGAAACATTAAGTGACAACGGCTATTCTATGCAAGATATAACAGAGATTTTATTAACTCATCACCATATCGACCATATAGGGTTAGTAAATAGGATTCTATCTGTTAATAAAGAGATTAAAGTCTATGCTCACAATAATGGAATCCCTAATTTAATCAGAGATAAAGATTTTCTGAAAATGAAAATTGCATTTTTTGAAAGGCTATATCAAGAAATGAATTGTAACATAAAGGGTGGTCAGATTTTAGAACGGTTGCACCAATCACTAAACAGCGATCATCTGAAACTCCATGCAAATATTATCCCCCTAAAAGAAAATGAAACGATTGTAGGGTTTAAGGTAGTATCATTACCAGGGCATTCTGCAGATCAAATAGGATTTTATCATGAAAAAGAAAAGTTTCTTTTTAGTGGGGATCTAGTGATGGAGCACATCTCAACGAACCCACTTGTTGGTCCAGATCTATCTGGTAAGAGGTTACACTCATTAAGCCAACATATTCAATCACTTACTAAATGTTTAAAAATGAATATTAAAGTTATTTTTCCAGGGCATGGAGAGGTGATTAGAAATTCAAAAAACATTATTTCAGAAAAACTCACCGAAATAGAAGGAAAGTCTGGTCAAGTCTTTGATTTAATAAAAAGTGGTGTTTCTACAGGTAGTGAATTAGCACAAGAGATCGACGAAAAAAAGTATGTAAAAAAGTTCCGATTTGTTATGTCAGAAATTGTTGGTCATTTAGAATATTTGGAAGAAAAAGGTAAGATAAAAAAGAGTTAAATGATGGAGTTGTGTATTATTCATAAATCTATTGATTTTCTGGAAAGAAGAGGTGTTCATTTTGGATGTTGTATTAAAGATAAAAACGAAAGATGAAGATATGGATGAAGTTGGGCACGTTAACAATATTAAATATGTTTCATACTTAGAACAGGCCCGTAAAAAATGGTACGAATATGCTGGAATTCCATTCGATGAAATGCAAAAAAGGAATATTGGCACAGTCATATTAAAGCTAGACATTATGTTCTTAAAAGAAGCTAGACTTGGGGATACGTTAGAAGTAATAACTAAACCAATAAAGATAGGGAATAAGAGCTTTGTATTAAAACAAGATATTTATAACCAAAGGAATGAGCTTTTGACAGAAGCAACGGTGACCTCAGTTATGTTTGATACCGCTGCAAGGGAAAGTATTAAAGTATTAGATGAGATAGCTTGCCAGTTTGAATCAAAAGAATAGACGATAACATCTACAAGAAGATAAAAGAAAGGGTAGGGAAATATGATTCAACATATTGTTTTGTTTAAATTTAAACCTAGTACAACAAAAGAGGAAAAAGACAATTTAATTGTTCAGTTAAAGAAACTAAAAAATGAAATTGCTGGAATTATCGATTTGCAAGCTGGGTTAAATTTTTCAGAGAAGAGTCAAGGATATGATTTTGGACTTTCGGTTCGCTTTGAAAGTAGGAAACATTTTGAGGAATATGGACCTCATCCAAAACACCAAGAAATCGTTCAATACTTAGAAAAAATTGGACTTGCAGAAATGATAATAGTAGATTTTTAAATTTTACATTGTTATTTTAGGGTTTTGTGTACTATCCACTTGTTCGGTCAACTAATGAGCGGTCCTCAACTGATTGCTCATTTATCACAAATGAATACGTGGTTGGAAGATTATAAGATTGAGATAAAGGGGTAACAAATTGAAACAGCTAGGGAGTTAAAACCTTCTTGGTTGTGTAATTTGTGCAAAAAAAGAAAGGCTGGTAACTAAAAAAAGGTGAAAACTGTTTTTAGTTTAGAAAATAGAGAGTGCTATATGCACTCTCAAATAGAATTTTATGATCCATTTTTTAGATTCTTTAAAACCGTAGGCATTTTCTTTTTAGCTTCTTTTCCTTTTTGTTCACGATTGTTACTTGAAGGCTTTCCCGCTTTAAATCTTGCTTCATCCATTCCATCTATAATGTTCGTCAATATGATTCCCTCCTTTTCACCTTTAGTATCACCTACATTTCTTAAAATAAAAAAATAAAACGAAAGACACTTGGGAACGAACCTTTCCCAAGTGTCTCTTTATCTGAAAGAGTTTTATTTCGTTTCAATGGTTTTTAACATTGCCCAAAAACTAGGACCAATGCCTTCCGCGGCTTCTTTTGCAGGAATATGGATGGTGAACTTCAGTTTTTTTGTTCCATAGTCTCTTACCAGATGAGTAATCGAAACATTCACGTTGCCATTTTTCGCTTCTTGTAATAAATAAAAGTCAGCGTTATGGAAAAAGCTATCGAAAATTTGATTAGGATTAAGATCATGTACTTTTCCGTCCAAACTATTTTTTAGATCGTTTTTATAGTTTGTCATATTCACTTTTTGATCCAAGACTTCGATTCGAACAAAGAAACTGCTGTCAAAATTGGAGAGCAGCACATCCCGGAAAGGTTCTTCGGCTTCCAATGAGAAATTGTTTAATACATACATATCGTAGTTTAAGTTACCATTTTTTAATTTTGCCTCCCGCATATCAGTCATCCCTTCAACAAAAACAGGAATTTTCTTTGTTGTTGGACGAGGAACTGTGTGAGCATCATTAAATGAAATACTTCTAGTTTTGCTTTCCCACACAACATCTTTCCCAAAGCTTTCTGCCACTACACGAATAGGGACATAGGTTGTTCCCTCGTAAATCATTGCAGATGGAACCCATGTTCTGCCGTTATAGTACATACTATTTTTCGGATTAATGCTATCGTGCTGAATTTCAACACCGTTTTCTTTTAATGTGATTGGCTTCGTATTAACCGTTATATTTTGAACAAAGTTTCCAGCAGTTGATAATGAGGCAAACCCTAATGAACCAATGACAAGACCAATGATAAAAGCTTTTTTGAACTTAAACACTTTAATCACCTCTGATTAGAATTTAACTACATCTATAAGACGTCATTTAGTGTAAAAAAGTTCCATTTAAATTTAGAAGGAGCTAAAAAATGTTATCCTAAACGTGATTACCTTTAAACTAGAAAAATAATGTGATTCATTTTGGAGAAAACTAAATATATCCATTTATGGCGATGAAAAAATAAGCTGCTGAAATTAGAATGCAGAATATAGGTTAAAAGTAGTTACCATAAAAAATGAGGGTTGCTAATGGTTATAAAAAATGAGTATCAAATAACACAAGCAGAAGCGGGAATTACTTTAGTTTCTACTATTTTTGGAGTGGCGGTCCTTAGGATCCCAAGTAGATTAGCAAATGAAGTCGGTACAGCAGACGGCTGGATTTCCGTCATTATTGCAGGATTAATTACTATGTTGCTCATTTATTTATATATTCGATTGCAACGGAATTTTCCTTACCAGTCGTACCTCCAATACATTGGAAGGGGAAAGGTTGGGAAGTGGGGAGCAAAAACGATTGCTCTTCTGTGGATTATTTGGTTTTTGATTGCACTGGGGACGATTTCAAGAATGTTAGCCATAACATTAGAAATGTATTTAATTAATCAAACCCCGTCTGAAGTTGTAGTTGGTGTTTTTTTGCTTGTTGTAGCATATGGCGTATCAAAAGGGTTGCAAGGAGTAATCCATATCCATTTGTTATTTACTCCAATTATTTTGCTAACCGTACTATTTGCAATTATTTTTAACGTGGGAAATACGGATTTTGAACAATTGCTGCCAATCATGAGTGAAGGGGTATTTCCTGTACTTTCTGGAGTCTTACCGGCAATGTTCCCATTTAGTGCTTTTTTAGTTTATTTTTTTATTATGAAACAGATGAGGATGGCAGATATCCGTGCATTACCGCAAACTATATTTATGGGTGCAGCGGTTTTTATTTTCGTGTTATTGACGGTAACAACATATGCAGTATTTGGTACCGAAATGACAAAGTTAATGGTTTTTCCTTCTGTTGAGCTAGCCAAGGAAATTGAAATTGCAGGAGGATTTATTGAACGCTTAGAATCACTTTTTCTAACGATTTACATTATGGCAATTTTTACTTCGATGTTAACGGTATTATACGTTGTTCATTACGTAATGAATGAGCAGTTTCTTTATAGAAAACCTAATCCATGGTGGTTACATCCAATTGTAGTATTTGTCATTTTCATTATTGCGTTTATTCCTGACTCGATAAGTGAAAGTGATTTCTTGAATCGAATGTTGACTATTTATATCATTATTTTAAATGTTGGGACAATTGGAATTGGTTATCTAACGGTTTGGATAAGGAATCGAAAGCAGTCTATGTAGATAAAACAGTTCATGGTTGAATGAACTGTTTTTTTTTACTAAGCCCTTTTCTTTTTATAAAACAAAAAAATTTTTTTGTCATAAACATTCTCACAATCTAACATGAGTATAAATGAATATACTATAGTTTTTGTGTAGTCACTTTACTGAAAGTGGTGAATATGTTGACTGATATAAAGTTTATGGAAAAGGCAATTCAAATTGCTTGTGAAAATGTTTCAAATAATCAAGGCGGTCCTTTTGGTGCGTTAGTGATCAAAGATGGAATTGTTATTGGTGTTGGAAAAAATGAAGTGACAGCAAAAAATGATCCCACTGCACATGCAGAGGTCCAGGCAATTCGGGCGGCTTGTGATTATTTACAGCATTTTCAGTTAACTGGCTGTGAAATTTATACAAGTTGTGAGCCTTGTCCTATGTGTATTGGAGCAATTTATTGGGCAAGACCAAAAGCAGTCTATTTTGCAAGTACAAAGGAAGAAGCTGCAAAAATCGGCTTTGATGATTATTTTATTTATGATGAAATTGCATTGCCAATCGAAAGTAGAAATATGAAAATGAAGCGATTAAAAATAAAAAATTATGCGTTACCATTTAAAATGTGGGAAAAGGCAAAGGATAAGAAGGAATATTAAGACAAGAGGTCTAATATGCTTGTAAGCGTCACTATAATGAAATGAACTGGTGGGGGAAAACAATGGACAAAAGAATATTAAAACGCAGAATCGACGTTGCTGCAGGAAGGGAGGAGGCAGATCTTGTCATAAAGAACGGTAAGATCATTGATGTGTTTAATGGCGAAGTGATCACAGGAGATATCGCCGTAGCGGATGGTTATTTTGTAGGAATTGGTAATTTTCATGGGAAGAAGACTGTTGATGCGGCTGGTTGCTATGTAAGTCCTGCATTTATTGATGGACATGTCCATATTGAATCTTCGATGATTTCACCTCGGGAATTTGCCAAGTTGGAACTGCCACATGGGGTTACGACAGTGATTGCTGATCCTCATGAAATTGCCAATGTTTCAGGTGTCAAAGGAATCCAGTATATGATTGATTCCTCAGAGGAGCTTCCTTTTGATGTTTACTTTATGCTTTCTTCGTGTGTTCCAGCTACAAATTTTGAGCTTTCAGGCGCAAAGTTAGAGATAGAAGAGCTTCTTCCTTTTTTCGATCATCCTAGAGTGTTAGGCTTGGCAGAAGTGATGGATTTTCCTGCGGTATTGAATGGTGAGGATAGAATGCTAGAAAAAATACTAGAAACAAAACGCAGAGGTGCCAAGATTGATGGACATGCTGCGGGGCTTCAAGCAAGTGACCTAAATGTTTATATGTCAGCAGGGATACGAACAGATCATGAATGCACAACAGCAAAAGAAGCAACAGAACGTCTGCAACGGGGAATGTACTTGATGATCCGTGAAGGAACAGTTGCAAAGAATTTAAAAGCTTTGATAAAAGTTGTGAACGACCGAAATGCAAGGCGTTGTTTATTTGTCACAGATGATAAACATTTAGATGATATTCTTTATGAGGGAACGATTGATCATAACATTCGTTTGGCTATAAATGAAGGAGTAGATCCAGTTACAGCAATTCAAATGGCATCAATCAATACAGCACAATGCTTTGGACTTGAGGAAAAAGGGGCGATTGCCCCAGGCTATCAGGCAGATTTTTTGTTGCTTGATGAAATGGACACTCTAAAGATTTCACATGTTTATAAGGGTGGCAAACTCATCGTTGAAGATGGAAAACTGATTGACTTCCCTGAGCAAGAACAAACCGTTAAAGTATCAGAATTAATAAACACAGTTCAGTTCAATCCTCTGAACGAAGCTGATTTTCAAATATCGATTAAGGAAAAAAGAGCAAATATTATTGAAATCATACCAAATAGTCTTATTACGAAACATCTTGTAGAAGAGGTGAAGGTAAATGAGCAAGGCTTGTTTCAAACGTCAATAAGAAAGGATCAATTAAAATTAGCCGTAATTGAACGGCATCACTTAACGGGGCATATCGGAGTTGGAATAGTAAAAGGTCTAGGTTTGCAATCAGGAGCTATTGCATCGACTGTTGCACATGATTCGCATAACTTAGTCATTGCAGGTGTTCATGATCTTGATATGAAGGTTGCTGCAATGAAAATCAAAGAAATGCAAGGTGGTTTAGTTGTTGTCAATGAAGGCAAGGTTATTGCAGCGCTGCCATTACAATTAGCCGGGCTTATGTCCACTTCTTCCTATCAGGAAGTGTTAACGAATCTAGAATTGCTCAATGTTGGGTTGAAAAAAGTAGGAGTAACCGAAGAATTTAATCCTTTCTTAACGTTGTCTTTTTTATCATTGCCAGTCATTCCAGATTTAAAATTAACTGCTCAAGGACTGTTTGATGTAAAGAATTTTAAACATATAACAGTATAAAAGGGTATTCAAAAAATCGCTTAGAAAATGATCTAAGTGTTTTTTTGTGTTATGCTACAATTAATTTTTAAAGAGTAGGAGAGAGTATTTTGATTGATTTAAACTTTGAGCGTTATTCAGAAACAAATCTTACAAATTTCAAACTTGTCCATAGTTATCAAGAACAGGAATGGACTCACTGTATTGTTACATTTTCAGCAGACAATATGCCGAGTGATATTGTTGATCCAGAGGCATTGGTTATTTTAAATAAGAATCAAGAAGTTTTACAAGTAGTTCTGTATGAAGAAGGCTGTGATTCGCCAAATTATCAATTTACAGAAAATGAGAAGCAGCAGATCATTAATTGGATCTATAGCCAGAAAATAAGTTGATTAACAATACGAAACAAGGGATGCCTCAAAAGACATCCCCTTGTAGTTTATTATTATTTTGTTTCTTCCAGTAGTGATTGGTATGGTGTTAAATCAACTTTTTTTGCTTGCAATAGCTTGACAGCACGGTCTTGCATTTTTCCTGGTGATGCAAGAATGTATCCTTTTACTACATCATCTTTTGTGATTGTAGAACCTTCTGCTACCTCAGCAATTTTCTTTTCAATTCCTTTACGAGCCATCGGGCGAACGAAGACAGGTATTGGACTTACTAGCTCATCAAGTAGTTCTTGCGCGTCTGTATTCCATTCCATTCAAAACAATCCTTTCACACGTATAATAAAAATAACAATTTTTATTATAGTATTACTAAAAGGAAATTACCACTATTTAGAGAGTGGTAATGTTTTTGGGTGTGGCGAACGATATGTTATCTCATCTCTAACAGCTTTTGTTTGATTTGCTCCTCCATTTTCAGGAGTTCTTGTTCAGCTTGCTGACGCTTAGTTCGTCCTTCTTGTTGAATGCGCATTGTTTCTTCTAATGTCGATATCAAGTTTTCTTGCGTTTTTTGGAGCGTTTCAATGTCGATTAGGCCGCGTTCGTTTTCTTCAGCTGTTTCAATACTATTTGTTTTAAGCATTTCGGCATTTTTTAATAGTAAATCATTTGTTGTTTGACTGACTTGTTTTTGAGCTTCAACTGCCTTTCTTTGCCGGAAAAGCGTTAGGGCAATTGCCACTTGATTTTTCCATAATGGTATCGAAGTCAGTATAGATGATTGAATCTTTTCGATTAATGCTTGATTTGTATTTTGAATGAGACGAATTTGCGGTGCGCTCTGAATTGTCATTTGTCTGCTTAGCTTTAAATCATGCAGTCTTTTTTCAAGACGATCAGAAAATTGAATCATATCGTTTAGCTCTTGGTAGACCATTTGATCATTTGAAAGTTCTGCTTTTTGCTTCAAGGCAGGAATGGCTTTAGTATGAAGCTCGTCCATCTTTAACTCTCCAGCTGCAATATAAATATTTAAGCCATCGAAGTACTCTTTATTTTTTTGAAACAATTCCTCAAGTAACTGATTATCACCAAATAAAACTTTCTTTTGATGATCTAGTTTCACACCAATTTTATCGATTTGAGCACCAATTTTTTGGTATTTAGAAAGAATCTCGTTTACTGATCCTGACACTTTCTTAAATATTCTAGTTAAAAAGTTTTTCTTTTCTGTTTGCAGCTCATCAGGATTAACTTGTTCAAGTCTTTTCATCAGCTCTTTCAACGTTTGTCCAATCGGCTCTGTATCTTGCTTTTGAACATGATCAAGCATCGAATGTGAGAAATCTGACAGCTTGGATTGGGGAATTGTCCCGAACTGTACGATCGCTTGTTGATCAGCTGGATTTATTTGTTTAGCGAGCTCGTATGCTTTTTGGCGATGAGCTGGTGACAATGAGTCAATGATCGTTTTCGGCTTTTCTTGTATTTCTTGCTTATTTTCAAATCCATCATTACTCTCTCCAAATGGATTTGCGAGTAAATCAGCTATTCCACTATCACTGTTACTGTTATGTTGATTTTTTTCTTCATGGTCCATATCGTTAGTCCCTTTCTTTCGGTAACATATTCTTCTCACGACGGAGAGTGTGTTTGGCAACATCGAGTTCAAAATTTAAGTGATCAATATCATTCGACAGTACGTTCAATAAGTCTTCTTCTAATGACTGGATTAAATGTTTGAGAGTGACTTCAGTTTCCGATAATGATCGGCGTACATCCTTATCTTTGACAGGTTGACGAGTTAAGAAAACATATCGTTCAGATAATTCAACTACAGAGTCTAAATGATAGAAGAAAAACTTTTCTGCCTGATAAAAGCGTTTTGGTTCGTTTTTTACAATTTGATAGATTCTGTTCACCATTTTTCTAAGCTTTCCTATTTGTCTCATGGCATAAATCGACCGGTTGCCGACGAATGCGTTATTCAGACGCTTAATTTTCTCTTTTGCTTCCTGTAAATTACTTTGAATGTATTTAAATTCTTTTCTCGTTAATTGATTTTGTGATAGCACTTTTTGCTTGCCGCGCCATTTTAAGATGGTATAGGAAGAGGCTCCGCCAATTAATCCGGCTAACACTGACATGCCAAAGGAGGCGTTTAATCCTAAAAAAGCAATGAAACCAGAGAGAGCGCCAACGTTTACAGATACAAATCCACGAAAAAGAAATGTGAAAACAGATTTCATATGATCGTCTCCTACTTTTTTATCTATTTCTCTTACCTCTATTATACGGTATTACATGTAGACAGGTTTCGTAATCACGTTAATTTTTTAGTACGATTCCCTATCAATTTTCGCCAATATTGACAGGTACTTGTTTAGTAGTTATCAATAGTAACTCATTGTTCGATATTTCCAATTGATTTCAAAATATGTGAAACTTTCTCATTTTTTGTTCGTACATAAAATAAGAGCAGAAATGAGGGGGATTCATTGTCTGCTTAAATACTTCATAGGGGTGATAGGATTTATGATGAGTATTATATGGTTTATTTTGGTCGGAATTATTCTCTTTATACTCTTAATTGGCGGTGGAATTGCTTTTTTCATTTACAAGAAGCGCTATAAGACAGCCAGTTCGAACCAAGCGTTAATTATTACGGGGCCGAAGTTAGGAAATCCTGAGGAAGATTCGCGGATCTTTGTCGATGAAAATGGCCGAAGCTTGAAAATTATCCGTGGCGGCGGCATACGTTTGAAAATGTTTCAGACGTGTACACCGGTTGATTTGAACTCCTTTCAAATTAAATTAACAACGCCAAAAGTATACACGTCACAAGGGGTGCCCGTTATTGCAGATGCCATTACATCAGTCAAAATTTCGGATACATTAATTGGTGTCGCTAATTATGCTGAACAATTCTTAGGGAAGAAACAATCAGAAATTGAAGAAGAAGTTTCAAAGGTTCTTGGTACGAACCTCCGTGCAATACTTTCAAAAATGACGGTTACAGAAATTAATAATGACCGTGAATCATTTAATGACCAAGTTCAAAATATTGCCCAAAAAGAGCTGGATAATATGGGCTTTAAAATTACGTCGTTCGGTTTGGATGATATACGTGATGCCGATGAGGAAAATGGCTACTTAGAAAATTTAGGCCGCCCGCGTATTGCTGAAATACGGAAAAAAGCCGAAATGGCAGAATCTGATGCTGAAAAAGAAACACGAATCTATAAAGCTAAAAATGATCAGGAAGCACAAAACGAAGAAAATATGCGCTTGACAGCTGTTGCTGAGTCAAAGAAAGAAAAGGATATTAAAGAAGCGCAAATAAAGGAGGAAACAGAAAGAGCAAGAGCAAAGTCTGAGCAAGCATATGAATTGGAAAAAGCGAAATTAGCGCAGCAAGTAAAACAAGAGGAAATGAAAATTCAATACATTGAACGCCAAAGACAGGTTGAACTTGAATTAGAGGAGCAAAAGCGTCGTAAAGCACTTGCAGATGCTGATGCATATGATATTAAAGCAAAAGCAGAAGCTGAAGCTGAAAAATCACGAATTGATGGGCAAACAAAAGCAGAGATTGAAAAACAAAAAGGTCTTGCCGAGGCTGAAGTCATTCGTGAACGCGGACGTGCCGAAGCCCAAGCGAAAGAGCTAATGGCACAAGCAATGGAAAAATACGGTGAAGCGGCGATTATTGAAATGTTTATCGATATGCTGCCTAAGTACGCACATGAGATTGCCCAGCCACTTTCTAAGATTGAAGGAATCAAAGTCATTGATATGGGTGGTTCCGAATCGAATGGTGGAGCTACAAAAATCACAAACAATGTGACAAAAACAATGCTAGGTCTTCAAGAAAGTCTGAAGGAGAGCACTGGTATGGATTTGAAGGCAATGCTGGAAAGCTATGTATCTCGCGGGCAAGTAAGCAATTTTACGAATTCTACTACAGAAGTTGCAGCTGCAGAACAAGAACAAGAAGGTATCAATAAAGAGTTAACTCAAAACGACAAACCTTCGAATAACAATTAATCCTAAAGTAAGAGCATAACTGACTCTATTCAGTAATGCTCTTTTAAATCGCCATATTTTTGTCTTATCTTATTTGTTTACAGACAGTGCAAGTATGTTATTTTCAAAGCATATTATAAAATATTGGAAAATTTTATAAAATAAGGAATAGTGACTTTATAACATAACAGGGGGATCTTTAATATGGAGGAGTTAAATGTAGCTTTTCAGTCAATACCATGGGCACTATTAGCACCGATTATTGTCATACAATTGATTTTAGTCATTGTCGCTATTATTGATTGGATCAGGATAGAAGAAACAAATGGACCAAAATGGTTGTGGTTAATCATTATTTTGTTTCTTAATATTATTGGACCGATTTTATATTTTATCGTGGGAAGGAGACAAACATAAATGGCACTCATCGAGGCGAAAGATTTATCAAAATCATATAAGCAACATGATGCAGTAAAAGGTGCCTCCTTCTCATTGGAAAGCGGGCGGTGTGTAGCCCTGCTTGGACCAAACGGTGCTGGAAAGACAACAATATTGAAGATGCTGGCCGGGCTTTTGAAGCCATCAAGCGGATCGATTACATATGAAAATGAAAAAGAAAATGCGGATGTACGTAGATATATTGGGTATTTACCACAGCAGCCAGTCTTTCATGATTGGATGACTGGAAGAGAGTTTTTGGAGTATGCTGGTAAGCTCTCCTATTTATCAAAGGAAGAGGCGAAGACAAGAACGGTTAAACTATTAGAATTGGTAGGGATTGCCGAAGCAAAAAATCGTCGATTAGGAAAATATTCAGGTGGGATGAGACAGAGACTCGGCATTGCCCAAGCAATTATTCATCAGCCTAAGCTGCTACTTCTTGACGAACCAGTTTCGGCGCTTGATCCATTCGGACGTAGAGAGGTTCTTGAAATGATTACAAAGTTAAAAAAAAATACGACCATTCTTTTTTCGACACATGTACTTAATGATGCGGAAGAGGTAAGTGATGATGTCATCATTATTAATGAAGGGGAAATAAAGGAAGCAAATAGTCTTGAAGCGTTACGAACAGCTCATCAGCAAGCAATGATTTTTATTCAAACGATCGGTCAAGCTGAAAGCCATGTTAAACATATGAAAGATTGGAGTATCGTAGCGGAAATTATTCATGAAGGCAATACAGCAAAAATTATCGTAAATGACCTGGAAGCAGCTAAACTGGCTATCCTGGAAGAGATTGTTAGCAAAAATATACCAATTTTAAAGTTTGAAATTGGACGAACGACGCTAGAAGATTTATTTGTAAAGGTGGTGAAGGGATGAATCAGTGGCTAACTTTATTTAACAAAGAATTATTAGAAATGTGGCGTAACTTTAAGTGGATTTGGTTGCCGCTCGTATTTATTATTTTAGGAATGACAGACCCTCTTAGCTCATATTATCTGCCAGTAATACTTGAAATTTTTGGAGGGTTACCAGAAGGAGCTGTTCTTGAAATACCAAAGCCAACAAGTAACCAAGTACTTTTAATGGCAATGAACCAATTAAATACATTAGGGATGTTGATTATTGTGTTAGCTTTTATGGGAATTATTGCTTCTGAAAGAAAAAGTGGGCTAGCAGCAATAATTTTAGTTAAGCCGATACCAATTTCAAAATACATAACTGCAAAATGGGTTAGTCTTTTGCTTATCGGCATGATTTCCCTTTTTCTTGGTTACTTTACTGGTTGGTATTATACGACGGTCTTATTTGGACCGGTCGCTTTTGGTTTGTTTTTAAAAAGCTTTCTTATCTTTGCGCTTTGGTATTTGTTTATTTTGACGATGACATTGTTTTATAGTGCAATAGTCAAGGTGAGTGGTTTGGCAGCATTTCTAACGCTTTTTACCATTATTGTTTTATCAGTAGCTACGAATTTGCTTGGTGATTTCATGAATTGGAGCCCAGCACAATTAACAGATAGTATCGGAAGTTTAGTAATGGTAGGTCAAGTTGCTGATTCATTTTGGCTGCCGGTAATGATGACAATACTATTAAGTGCTGCAATGGTAATAAGTGCGGTGACTATTTTTAAAAATAAGGAATTAGCTTAAAATGGGTGAACTAGTCGATTTATCTGTTTTCTACTTTTCTGTGGCCGGTAGAGTTGCTGCGATTTCTTCTTGAGCACTTCCGGGTGCACCTACACCTTTAAGTAAAAAGCTTGTCTGTAAATCAATATACTCGTCAATTGTATAGAGCTTCTGTAATGCCCAACGTCGGAAAGCCCACATGTGACCACTGACAATAATGTTATGGCTAGCTAATTTAATTTGATTTTCATTAAGCTGCAGTAAGCCGTTTTCTACACAGTGCCTGATCACCAGTTCAATATTGTTCGTCATTAAATCGTTTTTATGAAGGACATAAGGAAGTGCTTCGGAATCCAATGATTTTGCTTCTTGATACATTACAAGGAGCTCATCTTGAAGGTGATCAATCACTTTATAGTACGATCGAATGACTAGTTTTAGTCTTTCTATACCGACTACATCTGTCCTTAAGTGTGGCTGAAGACGTTCAATTACTTCATCAAAAATCGAGTCACAAACAAGGAACAGAATATCTTCTTTCGATCCTACATATTCATAAAGTGCACCAATGCTAAATCCAGACAACCTGGATATTTCTCTTGTCGTTGTTCTGTGAAAGCCTTTTTGTTTAAAAAGGCTAACGGCTGCTTTGATAATTTGGTTTCTTCGGTATTCAATGAGCCGTTGATCTTTAATAACGGAAGGAACCTTCTTTTTTTTCAATTGTGAACTCCCCTTTACACAACGATTTTTTTCTAAGTATTAACTGTTAAAAAAGATACCATTTGCTTTGGCAACAACATTTTCTTTGTCATCATAAATAAAACAGTCAACATGAGTGAGCGTATGTCCTTCTTTGACAACACTAGCATGGGCGACTAGGTATTCTCCTTTCGCTTTTTTTAGAAATGAGACATTGAGATCAATTGTAACGACTTGTTGAATATTGTTTTCATCAGGTTCGATTGTATTGCACATGGCAACATCAGAAAGTGAGGAAATAATCCCGCCATGGACAGCACCAACACTGTTTAAATATAAAGGTTTAACGGGTAATGTGACTTTAATGCTCTTTTCATCTACTCTTTCGTATTGAAAGCCTAAAAATTCATCAAATGGTTGTTGAATAAACATCGTTTCACTCCAATCTTAAGGAGAAGAACTAAATCAGTACCTTTCCTTACATTAAGCACTTACACATTCTAAGCGAGCGCTCATTTTTTATAATGAAATTGTTCTAAAATTTCTGAATATTTACTATATATTTTAAGATGTTTGTAAAGTTTAAGCAAGAAATTATTTAATAAAAATAACATAATTTACTGAAGAGATATGATCAGATACTCCTTCAGTAAATTATGGGTAGGGAGCAGGAAACCTAGTTGTACGTTTCTTTCCATTCAACCTCGCGTGCCTGCTTCTTATCTTCTTTTTTAGAAGCGATCCACAGTAGTCCGGCACTTATGAATAAGAATATTCCTGAAGTATAAAAAACAACCGCTACACTGAAATAGCTGGCAATAATACCACCCATGACAGGGCCAAGAACGTTTCCAAGAAAACGAAAGCTTACATTATAGCCGAGGACTTCACCTTGAATTGAGAGAGGGGCAAGTTGGCGTATATAGGCAGTGATACAAGGAATTAACCCGCCAATTATGATCCCATATAAGAAGCGGAGAAGGACAAGCTGCCATAGTTCAGTTACTACTGCTTGTGGAATAAAGAAGATAGGTGAAAATACGAGCAGGATCATAAGAACTTTATGATGCCCTATGTGATCCCCTAAATCTCCCCATTTTCTAGTGGATAATAAATTTCCTAATCCGGTTATTGAAAAAGCAAGCCCAGCGAGGAAGGCAAGATTTTCAGACGTACTAATCTCACTTACATAAAGTGCTAACAAAGGCTGAATGCTAAAGTTGGCAGCTTGTGCTATCGTTGTGATCAGCATGAGGGCAATTAATGTCGGGTTGCGAAAAACAATGAACAAAACTTCTTTCTGAGAAAAATGTTTTTGATTTTTTTTACGCTTTTCACTGGCGATAATTTTGACCTCTTTGATTCCGAAAATAACCAAGAGACTTGCAAGTGCGATAACGGCCCCTGTAATCGTAAACGTATATTGAAACCCAAAAGAGTCAACGAGCATTCCGCCAAGTAATGGGCCGCATAGACCCCCTGTAACTGTTCCAGTCTGCAATGTCCCGACAACTTTTCCGGCTTCTTCTTTTTTTGTTTGCGCAGAAATAAAGGCAATCGATGTTGGGATAAAACCTGTAACAATACCCATAAATGCACGCAGGATAAATAGGTAAATAACCGAGCTGGCAAATCCCATGAGAAAGACACTGAATGCAATTCCGACGCTAGTTATAATTAGAATTTTTTTGCGCCCATATTTATCACCAATTCGTCCCCAAACAGGTGAAAAGAAAAAAGCGACCAAAAAGGTAATCGCAAACACATAGCCAGCCCATTGCTGGACATACGAATCCGAGTAGTCACCGAACGTGTCAATATATAAAGAGATAAACGGCAATATCATTGTGTTGCTTCCTGCAACTAGGAAGTTAGCAAACCACATGATGGTAATGTTTCTTTTTTGTGTATTAATGGATAAGACACCTTCTTACTGATCTTAAAAACTAGAGATCTTATTTTTTGAGAATAAAACTATTTCGTCACTCTAAATAGTATAGGTGATTTGGATGGGAATTGGAAGTTTTACGACGTTTTTTGTAATGAATTAACTTAATTATTCTAATATTCTATCGTTCCCCCCCCTTTTACATACTAATTTTGTAAATTGCTGTAGATTTATAGATTTTAAAATGTTAGAATAGTTCTACAATAATAACTATTATAAAATTCAGTAATTTTATCAGTTAGCTGATGAGATTGCAACTTGAAAAGACCAAGGGGGAAGACAGATGAAGAAGACAAAGTTTTGGTCTGCCATCGCTGTAGCTATGCTATTACTACTATTAACAGCATGTGGTGGGCAATCAACTGGCAGTGACAGTCAGACGGATGATAGCAATAATGAGGATGGTGCGAGTGCTGACGGCCCAACTGATACATACAAATTAAGCATGTCAGTTACAACAGGTGAGGCATCAACATGGTATTTAGGCGGAGTGAAATTTGCTGAGGAATTAGCAGCACGTACAGATGGACGTTTTGAAATTGATGTCGTTGCTGATGAGCAATTATCAGGTGGTAACCAACAAACAGGAATTGAAATGTTACTTCGCGGTAATACCGACTTATCGTATCACTCTACTATTATTTACTCCATTATTGATGAGCGATTTGGTGTAGTGAGTGCACCATTCTTGTTTAATGATGTAAGTGAAGCACAAGCTGCATTAGCAGGTGCTGGTGGCGAAGGAATTAATGAAATTTTACGTGAAATCGGCGTTGAGCCATTAGGATATGGCGAAAACGGATTCCGTCAATTGACAAATGGTGTTCGCCCAGTTGAATCAGTTGAAGATATTAAAGATTTAAAAGTTCGTATTCCTGGAATTAGCATGTACATTGATTTATTTAGAGAGATGGGTGCAGATCCAACAACAATGGCATTTTCTGAAGTGTTTACAGCTCTTCAGCAAGGAACAATTGATGGTCAAGAGAATCCAGTTGATGTTATCCATTCATCGCGTTTAAATGAAGTACAAGATTATATCACAATGTGGAACTATTCTTATGATCCACTAGTATTAGGAATGAACAAGGTGTTATTTGAATCATTACATCCAGAAGATCAAGAAGCTGTTCGTGAAGCGGCAGCGATTGCTAACGAGTATCAAATCAGTTTAACTCGTGACCGTGAAGCAGAATTAATCGAAGACCTTAAGTCTCAAGGTATGGAATTTTCGTATTTAACAGACGAGCAATTAGCTGGATTTAGAGAATCTGTAGAACCGGTTTACGAGAAGTATGAGTCAATCTGGGGTGCTGAATTACTAGAGGCATTCCGTGGCAATTAAGAAAAGTGAGAGACAGAAGCAGATGCTTCTGTCTCAATTATTATCTAAATAAGTTAGGTGAAACTGCATGAATATCATAAATAAAATTCTTACCTATTTTGAATATACGTTAGTCATTATCAGCCTATCTGTCATGTCATTACTTACATTTGGGAATGTGATCTCTCGTTATTTTATTAATTATTCACTTTCATTTACGGAAGAAGTGACTGTTAATCTATTTGTACTGCTTATCTTTACAGGTGCAGCCATCGGAATCCATCGCAAAGCACATCTTGGCTTTAGCCTTTTCTATGACTTAGCAAACAAATCGATTAGAGTTATTATGATCGCTGTTACTGGGCTAATAAGTATGACGATATTCTTTCTGATCGTTTATTATACTTGGGATACGATTCAATTTCAGATGATGTTAAATCAAAAAACTCCTGCCTTAGGCTGGCCTCAATGGGTATTCTCTTCTGGTCTATTCATTGGTGGACTGCTTTGTCTCATTCGGACAGTTCAAGTAACCATCATTGAAATGTTGACCCTCATAAGAGAAGGGGGGAAGACAGCATGATTGGAATTGTATTATTTGGATTATTTTTCCTACTACTACTCATTAATGTTCCCATTGCGATTTCCTTGGCAGCTGCTTCTGTCACGACATTGTTTATTTTTGATGGTGTACGAGCGTTATCTACATTAACAGATATTATGTATGCTTCCTCGGCGAGATTTACGTTACTTGCAATTCCGTTTTTTATTTTAGCAGGGGTGATTATGGAATATGCAGGGATTTCTAAGCGCTTAATTGCCTTTGCAGATTCATTGCTTGGGCATCGAAAAGGTGGAATGGCACTCGTCACGATTTTAGTAGCTTTCTTTTTTGCAGCAATTTCCGGCTCGGGCCCGGCAACGGTTGCGGCGATTGGTACGATCTTAATACCTGCACTAGTAAAAAATGGATTTCCGAAGAAGACAGCATCAGGTTTGTTAGCAAGTGCGGGCTCAATTGGGATTATTATTCCTCCGAGTATTGCCTTTATTGTCTTTGCGGTTGTTGCCGGTGATCGTTTGCCGGTTTCGATTGGTCGCTTATTTATTGCAGGGATAATTCCTGGGATCTTACTTGGCCTAGGATTTTTAATGGCCGCGTATTATGTCCTTTACCGGGAAGGAAAAGGAGTGCTGAATGGAGCAGTTGAACAGTATACACCGAGAAAGAAAGCTTCATTTAAGGAAACTCTTCGTGCTTTGGTTAGTGCCTTCTGGGGGCTGTTAATGCCATTTATTATTTTAGGTGGAATTTACGGCGGTATCTTTACCGCTACTGAGGCTGCTGTTGTTGCTGTTTTCTATGGTTTATTTGTCGGCTTTTTTATTTACCGCGAATTAACCTTAAAGCATTTGAAAAATATACTGATCGATTCCTCAATTCAAACGGCAGTCGTTATGTTTATTGTTGCTTCTGCTTCTGTTTTTGCTTATATCATTACAAAAGAACAAATTGCGAGAACTGTAGCTGATAGTTTATTAGGCTTTACGGAAAGTCCAATTCTTATTTTATTGTTAATTAACGTAATCTTATTGATTGCTGGTGCGTTTATTGATGCGATTTCAGCGTTTTATCTTTTTGTACCGATTTTGATTCCAATCATCCTTCATTTAGAAGTGGATCCAACTGTCTTTGGGGTATTTATGACGATCAACCTTGCCATTGGTTTGTTTACACCACCTGTTGGTGTAAACCTGTTTGTGGCAAGTGGAATAGCAAATATAAGCTTGAAGGAAATATCAAGAGGCGTTCTTCCATTTGTTGTTGCGGCATTGATTGTTTTGCTAATGGTTACGTTTATCCCGCAAATTTCTACTTTCTTACCTGACTTGTTGGAAGTAAACTAGATTTATAGGAAAGGAAGTAGGAAAGGTGAATCAGACAAACTTACAGAAAGTAATATTTGTGTTACAACGTTTTTTACCACTTTGGATTATCTTTTTTGCGGTTGTTGCCTTTCTTTTTCCAAAGCCGCTTGAACCGTTAGGAGAGGCAACACCTTATGCTCTTGGCTTTATTTTCTTATTAATGGGGATGACGATTCCATTTCAAAGTTTTCTCGCTGTATTTAAAAAGCCGAAAGAACTATTGCTTGGGATGGCGCTGAAATGGGTGTTAACGGTCTTTATTTCAGTTGCACTGGCGTATGTATTTTTCCGGGATAATGCGAGCCTTGCTGCCGGTGTCATATTGGCTGGGACGGTTCCTAGTGGGACATCAGCCAATTTGTATACATTGCTTGCAGAAGGAACAGTTGCATTAAGTATTACGTTAGCGGCGGTTGATACGTTTATTGCACCATTTATGACGCCATTTCTTATGCAGGTGTTTGCTGGGCAATTTATTCCAATCTCGTTTTGGTCATTGTTTCTTAATATCGTTTACATTGTTTTTGTTCCGATTATTGCTGGGTTATTGCTGCAATGGAAATGGAGCGATAAAATCGCCGTTGTGAAACCATTTTTTCCGATTTCATCAATCTTGGCATTGTTTGTAATCGTTCTTGGTGTGACAGCCAGTGCATATGATTCGCTTATCACCTACACGTCATTATTGCCATTGTTATTTGGTGTTGTATTTTTCCAAGTTGCGGTTCCGATGGCTGGTGGATACTATATTGCTAAGCTGTTAAAGCTGCCAGAAGCAAGCTGTCGGGCAATGTTATTTCATATTGGCATATGCAATACAGCACTTTCGGCAACATTAGCGATGAATCATATCGATCCGATGGCTGCTGTTCCATCTGTGGTTAATATGGTCATTAATTTATCGCTCGGTGCATTTGTGGCAAATTGGTTAGGTCGTACTCCTGTATCGGAAGTAGAAGAAGTAAAGCATATGGCAAATTAACTATTAGACAAAGAAAAAACAGTTCTCGGTTGAACTGTTTTTTCTTTAAATTTTATATTAAACCTAACCTTTTCGCTTGGAATGTTAGCTCATCACGAAACTTCGGATGGGCAATTGAGATTAGCGCTTTTGTGCGTTCGGAAATGGTCATATAACGAAGGTGGGCAACACCATATTCCGTAACCACATAATCAACATCGTTTTTTGATGTTGAAACAACTGAGCCGTCACTTAACTGTGGTACAATTTTCGAGACACTTTCATCCTTTGTTGTTGAATGTAAGCAAATGATACCCCGCCCGTCCTCACATAATGAAACAGCTTTACTAAAATCAGATTGTCCGCCAGTCGATGAGTAATATCGTCCCTTTACAACTTCCGAATTACATTGTCCAAAGAAATCGACTTCAACAGTGCTGTTGATCGTAACAAATTGCTTAAACTGAGCAATATCGGTTAAACTGTTCGATTCATCTACAGGAATCATATTTAAAGCAGGATTTTCATGCATGAATTTATATAACCGTTCCGTACCAAACGCAAACGTTGCCGTTGACACCCCATTGTAAATCGGCTTATTTGCATTGGTGATGGCACCACTTTCGTACAGATCCACTAAATTATCTGGAAACATTTCTGTATAAATCCCTAAATCCCGATAGCTCTTTAAATGATCAATAACGACGTTTGGAATGGATCCAAAGCCAAATTGAATCGTGTCTCCATTTTTAATGAGTTCAGCAATCGATTGACCAATCACTTTATCCTTTTCCGTTAGCGTAGGAACACCGGTAGTTGGAAGGGGAGAGTGATGTTCAACTATAGCACTTACCTTAGAGAGATGAATTTGGTTTTTTCCGTATGTTCTAGGCATATGTTCATTCACTTGAACAATAATGGCTTTCGCATTGTCCAACAACGTTGCCGTATAATCACAATTTGTTCCAAGAGAGAAGTAGCCTTCGTCGTCCATCGGTGAAACTTGAGCCATAATAATTGGGTTCTTAACTCTTGCTTTTAATATTGTTGGTAAATTCGAAAAGTGATTAGGTAATAAGTCGATCTCCTGATTTGCAAAAGCCTTTCTCTCCTCATTATGTAAAAACATCGATACAATTTTCAGTTTCTCTTTCGGGAGAGTTTTCAGCTTGCGTAATGATAACATCTGAAACAATGTATTATTTTCAAGGCCGTCATACTCCATTAATTCATCCATTAATACAGGTGGCTCCCCAACTCCTAGAGGTACAATGATATTATCCCCTGGATGCACCAGTTGAATAGCTTGATTGGCATTCATCACTTTTTCTTGATAAGAAGATAACAGTAACAAAGTTATCCCACTCCTTTACATAAAAAAATAGCACTCTACAGTGAGAATGCACAGTTGTTAAATTCTTCAATAAAGATATAAATGAATTATACCACTACTTTTTTGCAAAAATAAACAGACTTTAGAAGAAGAGTGTGACAATGAATAACATAAGTAATGATGTATTCTGACGATTGATAAATTGTCCTTTTATCGTTTAAAAAACGTCATATAATATCATTGTTAGGATTTTAATTAGATTATATTTAGTATATTCTTACTTCCTTCAAATTACTCTTATATTCTCCTAAATACTCATTGAAAAATTTTGAAAACCTCAGTATAATCTTCTTGTCTATAAATAATTTATGATGAATGGAGAGTAAGATGTGAAACAGAAAGTCCTTTTTGTATATAATTGGGTAAGTGATGAAAAACGTACACAAGAATTTCGTGAGTGTGCAACAACGAGAACGGTAAATCAGATCAAAGCAATTATCGAATCGTATCAAATGGAAGTGATTTGCGTAAATGCTTTTAGTCCAGAACAAATGGGTTCAGTGATTGAGGAAAATTTACCGCTTGATGTAGCTTTTGTAATAGCAGAAGGATTTTTGGATGAACCATCTTCTCTGTTTGACGGTACAGGTGCATTACGAGTTAGGCAAGTGCTTGAATCGTATAATATCCCTTATACGCATTCAGCGCCAGATGCACATGAAGCATGTCGTAATAAAGATATCACATACAAGAAATTAACAGATAAAGTCATGATACCTCGTTTCTTTGTATTTGATCAATTGCAAGAAGAAGCAGCAAATATTGAAAAGGTAGAATATTATGTCGGCTATCCGATGTTTTTAAAGCCATGTGGCGGCGGCTGCAGCATTGGTATTGATGAAAAGTCCGTAGTCAATAACCGTGAAGATCTCATAAGTAAATTACAGCAATTAAGAGGATTAATTGGCGATCAGCCGATACTTGCTGAAACGTACCTATCAGGACGAGAATATACGGTAGGTGTAGTCGGAAATGGACTACCACACGTTCTTCCGATTGTTGCCTTTCCAGAAGATTTTCAAGTTCGCAGCCAGGAAGTAAAACGAGTGGAGCATAAAGAAAGAGAGAATTTTGAGATTGTTCCATTTACAGAGTCGGTAGGGATGAAAATACAAGAGGTAGCTACCGAAGTCTTTCAAGCGCTCGGAGCCAATGACCTTATTCGCATTGACCTGAAGGCTGATCATAATGGTCAGGTCTATGTCATCGATGTAAATGGTACACCATCATTATCATTAACAGGCTCATTAGCATTCATGGCAGAAAACAGCAGCATTCAATATTATGAATTCATCGGATTCGTCTTATACGTAACAATGAGTCGTAATTCTTTAGAAATTAATGAAACATTACAACAAACAGCAGATAAAGTTATCGTTCGTCTGCAAGGTGAGTTTGTCAATCAAATTGCTTAATATGAAAGAGGAGAGTTCTCGATGTGAGAACTCTCCTTATTACTTTTATGTAATCCTATTCTTCTACAAATCCTCTTTCATGCTGCCTGCAGACGGATATTTCAAACATGTGTCCTTCATCATTATGAACACGGTCAATAATGACGAGAACATCCCCTTTAGTTGTAGAGTAATTCGTAACATCCTTATTTTCGTTTAATACTTCGATTCCTTTATTTACCATTTCATTTATTTCTTCATCGGTTACCTCTTTACGACGATCACCAATCATATAAAAGTCATCCGGATATTTAGGAATTTTCATCGCAATAACTCCTTTCAACGATAAGATCAATTCTATTATTACTATCAGTTTTACTTTATCTACATATTGAAGAGAAAGCAATAGGGAAAATAAATGGTAAATTTAACCTCTAATTTTACATGAATATTACAATAATTACTGGAATATAAATAGCTTGTTTTTTATAAAATTTTTAAAAGGATTATTATCATTCGTCTTAAAACGGTATATTATGGGGGTAATAGTAAAAAAGGGAAACAGGCCTATTATAATTTACTGAAAATTCATATAAATTATGTATTAGGAGGGGAATGCATGGAAACTAAACTCGATGAGAAATTAGATCAAGAATGGTTAACACTAATTTATCAAGCAAAGGCACTGGGATTAACGATCGAAGAGGTTAGGGAGTTTTTAAATGGTAATTCAAATGTATATTGAAAAAAGACTGTACATAGTCCTATCGAAAGGAAGGATAGGCTTTTTTATATCACTTTTCGTTCTTTATGGTGAACTAAAACGTTCTTTTTTTGATTGTTTATGCAGAACTTTAAAGGGTTACTTTCTATTCCTTCGACCTAATTATCATAGTTATTCATCTCAAGAACAAGAATTACAGGTTTTTATACTTCAAAAAACAAAAACGCCTCTTATTTAATAAGTGGCGTTTCTTTCTATTCCTTCTCTTTTACATTACTTTTCCATTTATTAAACTCCAAAAACTCTTTGAATTGTTCTTTACTTACACCTGAATTCATTGCTTCTTTGACAAGGTCGACCCATGCAGGATCAAGGTTATCATCGGTATTATCACTTTCATGTAATAGTGTTTCAACTGAAACGTCTAATACAGATGAAATTTTATCCAGAAATTGAATTGATGGATTTGATTGTATATTTCTTTCAATTGAGCTAAGGTAGGACTTAGCCACGCCAGCACGCTCTGCAAGCTCTGAAAGTGATAATCCTTTTTCTTTTCGATATTTTTTAACTTTTTCACCAATCATTATATCGCCTCTTATTTTTGCGTATTTTATATAAGTATAGCAATTCTAAATATGTCCTGTAAAAGGAACTTTCTAACTATTTTAAAATAAAAGAAAGGAACACATCATTACAATTATAGTAAATACTAGTATAAATGAAAAGGAGTTATTTTTATGTTTATAGGAAAAGTAGTGATTGTTACTGGGGCTGGAAAAGGAATCGGACAAGAGGTTGCGGTTCAATATGCTTCCAAGGGTGCAAAGGTTATGATTGCAGAGAAAGATAAGAAGGCAAGTGAGTATACGAAAAGATTGATTATTGAAAATGGCGGTGTAGCAGAAGTATGTGTAACTGATGTCAGTAAACCTGATGAAATCATAACATTAATCGAAAAAACAGTAGCTACATATGGGACAATTGATATCCTGATAAATAATGCAGGTGTTTCGTGTTGGACCTCTCCATATGATCTTAATGTTGAGGAATGGGACAAGGTCATTAATATAAATCTCCGTGGAGTCTTTCTTTGTGCGAGAGAAGCTGCAAAAGTCATGAAGGAGAATGGAGGAGGTTCAATCGTTAATATGGCATCAACCAGAGCGCTGATGTCTGAGCCAAACTCTGAAGCCTATGCCGCATCTAAGGGAGGGATTGTGGCATTGACACATGCACTCGCACTATCCTTAGGGAAGAATCGAATTCGCGTAAATGCGATTAGTCCAGGTTGGATTGAAACAGGAGATTATGAACAACTCCGTACAACCGATCACATCCAACATCCTGCACAACGCGTTGGAAGACCAAGTGATATTGCTCGAGCTTGTTTCTATTTAACAGCAGAAGAAAACGACTTTATAACAGGAATTAATCATATTGTCGATGGTGGGATGACGAGGAAGATGATGTATTAGGAATGAAGTAATTAATAATTTATAATTAATAATTGTTTTGGGTTTTCAAGGCAGTATTTTTTAGTGAAATTCGTTGAGTTAACTTTATACTCTAAAAGAAAAAGAGGCAGAACAAATGATTTTTGTACCTGCCTCTTTTTGAGTTTTGTATTCCTCTTTAAATAATCAAGAAGTAATTCTACATTATTAATTATTAATTATTTGTTTCACGCTACATTTTGCTTTTCGCTAAGTTCACTATTAACTGCTGTATTCGTTTTTCTAAACGCATAGATGGCGAAGAAGCCGGCCATGATGAGATATCCAATTGCAAAGTCATTGGCTGCTCCGAATGCCATTGATGGTGCGTGCATAAGTCCGATATAGGAAAGGCCTGCACCGATGACTGAGAAGATCATTGCTTTTTTGAACTCGTGATCAATGATAAACACCGTGATTGCTCCAAGGATAATCGCTGTGAACATTGCACCTTGGCCGAGTGGAACGATACCACCTGAAACTTCTGCAACAGCTTCTCCAGCCGCGTTGTTAAAACGAGTCATTATATAGTTTGCAAAGTATGGCAGCATTGCAATCGCAATCGCTGGGAAGTATTTCGGTGCATTCGTTTGGAATGCTGTTGATACCATTGAGATTCCGACAAAAATTAAAATTGGAGCAATAACAGCTACAGGGATAATCGCTGCCATCGCTGCAATTAAACCGAACATTGCTGCAAGTGCAAACACAATGGCGTTTAAAATACTATAGCCACGACCTGCCCCCATCCATTTTGAACCTACTGTTGCGATATATACAGTTGTTGGGAACATTCCACCAAATAGAGCTCCAATCATCGTACCGGCACCGTCAACTGCTTGACATTCACGGACATCGTACTTGTCACCAGTTGCCGCCATCGCTTCGACATTATTCATTGTTTCAATCGCATTATAGATCGTAATCGGTAAAATAACCGCAAGTAAAGCAATCATTGTACCGAATAAGTAGCCGAATCCTTCAAATGCTGCAAGTGAAGGAACGATCGGATAAAAACCGATATTGCCTAGACCTTCAGTAATTTTATCAGTACTTGCTTGACCTAAAGAGAAAGCAAGTACCGTACCAATAATAATCGCAAATAATGAAGCAGGAATTCGAAATGGTAATGTAATCTTTCCAACAATACCAACAAGAATAATCGCTAATACAACAAACCCAACAACAGGCATTTCCAATGTTTTAAACAACATTTCAGCGGCGATAAATGTGATCGCTACCCCGGCTAGTGCACCTAGCATTGCCGCTTTTGGAAGGTGGTCACGGATCCAGTTGCCAGTTACACTGACAAGTGCTTCGATTAGGCCACTTAAGAAACATGCGGCTAAGGCAATTTTCCAAGCAAGTTCAGGGTCACCAGTGAGTGTTAACGCTGGCAATGTAACCCCAAATAAGAAAATAAACATAACAGGTGTACTGATTCCATACGATAGTGCGGTGACGTTAGTACGACCTTCTTTTTTTGCAAGACGTGCTGCTGAATAAGCATAATATAAGTTCCCGACAATAACAGCAGCGGCAGCCCCGGGAATGACTTTTCCGAATACAATGCTTGCCGGAAATCCCATTCCTAGAAGTGCAGCGGCAATAATCACAAAGTTTGCTAAGTTATTTTGGAATAATGCAAAAAATGCATCTGTATCTTCTTTTTTATACCATGGATAATGAATTGGTTTTGTAGACATTTGTTTGTAATCCCCCTAGATGGTTTGTTTTTATTTGAAGATAAGAAAGTATAAAGTTTCACAGATGTCTAGCTCCAGCGCCTAGCCGCTCGAGGTCACTTCGGGCCGTCAAAAGTGTCCAAAAGACGGGACACTTATTGTCGGCCCTCCAGTGCTTGTCGCGGCTGAACAAGGCGCTTGCGCTTTTCTTAAGCAAAAGTCATTTCTTCTACAAATTTCACTTGCCCGTCTTTTAATGAAGCGATTCTTGCTAAAGATTCCACGTCATAACCTGCTTCAATTAATTTATCACGGCCAGGCTGGAATGATTTTTCAATGACAATCCCGATTCCAGCGACTGTTGCTCCTGCTTGCTCTACTATTTTTGCAAGACCGATTGCAGCTTCTCCGTTAGCGAGAAAATCATCAATAACTAGAAGATGATCGTCGGCATCGATAAAGTTTTTTGAAACTGTAATTTCATTTGTTTCATTTTTCGTATATGAGTAGACGCTGGCAGAATAAACATCACTATTCATTGTTAATGACTTTTTCTTTCTCGCAAAAACGAGTTGTACATCTAGTTCAAGAGCAGTCATTAATCCAGGAGCGATTCCTGATGATTCAATTGTTAGAACCTTAGTTATTTTTTTTTCGGAAAATCGTCTTACAAATTCCTTCCCAATTTCAGCAGATAGCTTTGGATTAATTTGGTGATTTAGAAAAGAATCAACCTTGAGGACATCTCCAGGTAAGACAATCCCGTAATTCATAATTTCCTCTTTTAATTGTTGCACTTGTTATTCCCCCTATATGAATCAGTTTTTTTACTGTTTGATTTTTTACTAAAAAAGCTCGAGGATCTGTAGACTCAACAAATGAGTGAATACAGACCCTCGAGCTATAGTGTTTGTTATATAAAATACTATATAACAAAAAACTCTAGTGCCAAATTATTCACTCGTAGTCGAATCATTTGCGGTAATTCGGTAGAAACTTGTGAGCCATATCCCCACGATTATACGAGTTATTATTTTTGAATTTTTATTAATGAAGTGATTATAGCATACCTTTTTAAAAGAGAATAGAGAAAAGATGAAATTAACCGAACTTTTTATTGTTAATATGTTTTAATGTTCGTGTTTTGGTGTAAAATAAGATAAGAGACATAACTGTAGTTTACATTTAAAAGTATGATGTACGGTTACCGGATAGTATTTATAAAATGATTATTAGATAGTAAAAAGTATGAATTGTCGTAGAATTTGACTTTTCTGTATAACGAGAATATAATGATACAGGAGGAGGCGTTGTCATGAAAAAGAAATGCGCTGGAGCAACAGAAGTACTAGAATCGTTCGCTCAGGATTTACTTCAAAGGGGTAGATCTGAAAATACGGTTAAAACTTATGTAGGAGTGCTCCATTCATTTGCCAGCTGGTTAATCGAGGAAAAACAGGTTCAGCTTGATCAAGTTACAAAGGAAGATATTCAGTCGTACATGGACTATTTAGATCATGAGGGCCGAAGTGCAACCACCATTGATAAAATTTTTAATACATTAGGTGCTTTTGCACGCTATCTTGATCGCCCACAAATAATGAAAGAGGTTCATCGGAAGGAAAAAACATCTGATTATACACCTCCAGAATATTTGTCTGATAAGGAAATTAAACAGCTATTACACCGTCTTGAGAATGATGAAAATAATCGTAATATTGCCATTGCCTATACATTACTGTACACAGGAATTCGTGTTTCAGAACTCTGTGCATTGAATAAAGAAGATTTACAAAATGGTTTACTAATCATTCGCAGTCGGGATAAAGAACGAAATCGCCAAATTCCAGTTTCAAAAGTGACGATTGAATATATAAATAAATATTTAGATTCGAGAATTGATGACCAAGAAGCTCTCTTTTTATCAAACTATCAAAAGCGAATATCGACCCGCACTGTTCAGCACATGCTAAAACAGTATGGTGTTCATCCGCACAAGCTACGTCATACATTTTGTTATGAACTAGTAAATAAGGGTGTTGATTTAACATTGATTGCTGAGTTAGCTGGTCATTCAGATATTAATATTACAAAGCAATATGCAAAATCTTCAAAGCGAAGTCAGCTTGAAGATGCAATTAATAAAATGTATGCATGATGCTATATAATAAAAAAGTTCAGGGGGTTCCTGAACTTTTTTTGTGTATTTGTAATTTTTTTTGTAAAAATAAGCAGGAAAATGGAAAAACAATCTGAAATATAATATAGCGTGAGATATTTTTCTTTTGTAAAATTTCTGAATTTACAAAGAAGAGTAGATAAGTAAGGCTTACATAATTAATTTTGTGTGGATCGTCGTTACATGTACTTAAGAAGGACGTATCTCTTATAAGTCATGCTAAGCCAAGTTCATTAAAGAAAGGGAGACGAGAAAATGGGACAAAAAGAAGTTGTAATTGCTAGTGCAGTACGTACTCCAATTGGTAGTTTTGGAGGGAGCTTAAAGGATATTTCTGCGCCTAAATTAGGTGGCCTTGTAATTAAAGCGGCTCTTGAAAAAGCAGGTGTATCAGCTGATCAAGTTGATGAAGTAATTATGGGGAATGTTCTTCAAGCGGGTCTTGGACAAAACCCGGCGCGCCAAGCGGCAATTCAAGCTGGTTTAGCTCAAGAGGTTTCGTCAATGACGATCAATAAAGTTTGTGGATCTGGTTTGAAAGCTGTTCACTTAGCTACACAAGCCATTCTTTCAGGAGATGCTGATGTTGTTGTTGCTGGTGGTATGGAAAATATGAGCCAAGCACCATATATCGCGCCAGGAGCTCGTACTGGTTACCGTATGGGGGATGCGAAGATCGTTGACAGTATGGTATCTGACGGCTTAACTTGCGCATTTAATGATTACCACATGGGAATTACTGCAGAAAATCTTTGTGACCAATACGGCTTAACTCGTGAAGAGCAAGATGAATTTTCTGCGTGGAGCCAACAGAAAGCATCTCAAGCAATTGCAGATGGAAAATTCAAAGATGAAATCGTAGCTGTTGAAATTCCTCAAAGAAAAGCAGACCCAATCATTTTTGATACAGATGAGTATGTAAAAGCTGGTAGTACTGCTGAGAAATTAGCAAAATTACGCCCTGCATTTAAGAAGGATGGATCTGTTACAGCTGGAAACGCTTCTGGTATCAATGACGGTGCGGCTGCATTAGTCGTAATGAGCCGTGAAAAAGCAGAAGAGTTAGGTGTACAACCATTAGCGATTATTCGTGCTAACGCTAGCGCGGGTGTTGATCCAAGCATCATGGGTATCGGACCTGTTCCAGCAACGAAAAAAGCTTTAGAGAAAGCGGGAATTTCTTTAGCTGACTTAAGTCTAGTTGAAGCAAACGAAGCGTTTGCAGCTCAATCATTAGCAGTAGGCAAAGACCTTGAATTCTCTCGTGACATTTTAAATGTTAACGGTGGAGCAATTGCATTAGGACATCCAATTGGAGCAAGTGGTGCAAGAATTCTAGTAACATTACTTCACGAATTAAAACGTCGTGACGGAAAATACGGTTTAGCAACATTATGTATCGGCGGCGGCCAAGGCGTAGCAACAATCGTTGAAAAAGCATAATTATATCTAACTAAGGAAAGAGGGCAGAAATGTCCTCTTTTTTTCATGTTGAAAGGGGAAATGCTAGATTAGTTTAGAGTTTAGAGTGTAGAGTTTAGAGTTGTTTATAGTAGATTCGAGGCAGTTCTTTTAGAAAAATATTGAATAGTTTTTAGGAGATACACATATGTTTTTATTGCTGCTTTGCAGCAAAGAATTTATAACTCTACACTCTAAACTCTACACTCTAAACTTTAACTCTAAATTGTCGAAATTTTGTTTTTCCTCCATGGTCTTTTAATTCAAGCTGTGCTATACTTTTAGGCATTATTATTGAATTTTTCAAAAAATTTTTAGAGAGAGAATATGATGTAGTATAGAGGAGGATTTAGTCTTGAAGGAGCAAGTATATCTCTACGATACAACATTGCGTGATGGCACTCAGGGTGAGGGGATCAGTCTGTCTGTTGATGACAAATTAAAGATTGCTCAGAAGTTGGATGAAATGGGGGTCCACTATATTGAAGGTGGCTGGCCAGGGAGTAATCCAAAGGATATGGATTTTTTTAAGAGCGTACAAGAATTGAATCTGAAGCAAGCGAAAGTGACTGCATTTGGCAGTACACGACGAATTGGTGTTGAGGCTAGTGAGGATCAAAATTTACAGAGAATTCTGCAAAGTGGTGTGAAGGCAGTTGCCATCTTCGGTAAAACATGGGATTTTCAAGTGACTGAAGCATTGCAAACGACATTGGAAGAAAATTTAAACATGATCTATGATTCCGTTTTGTTTTTAAAAGAAGAAGGGTTAGAGGTTATTTTTGATGCCGAGCATTTCTTTGATGGATATAAAAATAATCGCGAGTATGCACTTCAAACGATAAAAAAAGCAGAGGAAGCTGGAGCTGATGTAGTTGCATTGTGTGATACAAATGGTGGCTCTTTACCGCATGAAGTTGCGTCCATCGTTACAGATGTAACGAACCATTTAACGATTCCGGTTGGTATTCATTGTCATAATGATGGTGAGGTAGCTGTTGCGAATACACTTGCGGCTGTTCAAGCAGGAGCACGTCATGTTCAAGGAACAATTAACGGTTATGGTGAGCGTTGTGGAAATGCAAACCTTATTTCGGTTATCCCGAATTTACAGCTTAAATTAGACTACCACTGTATTGATGATAATGAGATTGCTAGACTTACTTCTGTTTCAAAGTATGTTCATGAAATAGCGAATCAGGTTGCACCCAGCAATCAGCCCTTTGTAGGGAAAAGTGCATTTGCTCATAAAGGCGGGATGCATGTTAGTGCAGTATTGAAGCATCCTGAAACGTATGAACATGTTTCTCCTGAGGTGATTGGCAACAAGCGCAGAGTATTAGTTTCTGAGTTATCGGGGCAAAGTAACCTCTTATTTAAAGCGAAAGAATGGAATATTGATGTCGATAAGCAAAATCCAGAATCAAAGAAGATAATCGAAGAAATTAAAGAAAAAGAACATCAGGGCTATCAGTATGAAGCAGCGGAAGCATCATTTGAATTATTGCTGCGTAAAGGATTAGGTCATGTCAAAGAGTTCTTTGCTCTTGAGCATTTTAAAATCTTTGTTGAAAAAAACGGAGCGGAAACATTTACAACAGAAGCAGTTGTAAAATTACATGTTGAAGATCAAACTGTTCTCACAGCTGCGGAAGGAAATGGTCCTGTCAATGCACTGGACAACGCTTTGCGTAAGGCCCTTGAACAATTTTATCCAACAATTAAAGATATGTATCTATCAGACTATAAGGTTCGTGTCTTAGACGAAACGGATGCAACAGCTTCAAAAGTTCGAGTTCTCATTGAGTCAAGTGATGGACGTGAAAACTGGAGTACAATCGGTGTCTCTGCCAACATTATTGAAGCGAGCTGGTACGCATTAGTGGATAGTGTTCATTACTACTTAATGAAGCACGAAGATGAGATTGAAGTCGTTATTAATGATACAGACAGCAAACAAATTGGGATCATTAATCATTAATTATTAATTGTTGAAGGTATCTGAAATATCTGATAAGATATTTTTATCAAACTAGAATGATAGAAAAAGGAGAAATGATGAGATGAGTAAAGCAGAGGCAGTAGGAGTAGAGCAGAGTGAAAAAGGATATTTTGGTGAATTTGGTGGTAGTTTTGTCCCGCCTCAATTAAAGGAAGTCTTAGAGGTTTTAGATCAAGAATTCAATAAATACAAAGATGATCCAGAATTTAACCAAGAATTTCTTTATTATATGAAAGAATACGTCGGTAGAGAAAATCCACTCACATTTGCAGGCAGATTAACTGAAAAGCTAGGTGGAGCAAAGCTTTATTTAAAAAGGGAAGACCTTAATCATACTGGCGCACATAAAATCAACAATGTAATCGGTCAAATTCTTTTAGCGAAGAGAATGGGCGCACATCGTATTATTGCTGAAACCGGTGCAGGTCAGCATGGTGTTGCTACAGCTACTGCCTGTGCAATGTTAGGGATGGAATGTATCATTTACATGGGTGCTGAAGACATTCGCCGTCAAGAATTGAATGTTTTTCGCATGGAGCTGTTAGGAGCTAAGGTTGTTTCCGTGACAAAAGGACAAGGTCGTCTTAAGGATGCGGTGGATGAGGCGTTAAATGACTTAGTACAAAATTATGATCATACGTTTTATTTACTAGGTTCAGCGGTTGGCCCACATCCGTTTCCGACGATTGTTCATCATTTTCAGTCAATTATAAGTAAAGAGTCAAAACGACAAATTCTTGAAAAAGAAGGCCGTCTTCCTGATATGGTCGTTTCTTGTGTAGGCGGAGGAAGTAATGCAATTGGCGCGTTTTCAGAGTATATTCCTGAAAAGGATGTTCGTTTAGTTGGCGTTGAACCAGAGGAAGCTGCATCATTAACGAAAGGTACGCCAGGTGTTCTTCATGGTTTTAAATGTTTATGTCTACAAGACGAAGAAGGAAATCCGTTACCAACACATTCAATTTCAGCCGGTCTTGACTACCCGGGTATTGGTCCGGAACACAGCCATTTGAAAGTATCTGGTCGTGCAGAATATTATACAGTGACGAAAAAAGAAGTTCTTGATGCGTTCCAGGAATTATCTCGGACAGAAGGAATTATTCCGGCACTAGAAAGCGCGCATGCTGTCGCATATGCCCTAAAAGTTGCAAAAGAAATGAACAATGATCAAATCATTATTGTGAATATTTCTGGTCGCGGTGATAAGGATGTAAATGAAGTGAGGGAGCTTCTGAAAAAAGAATTATAAAAAAGAAAGAGGGTGGATCATAGTATATATGTATTATGATCCACCCTCTTATTATACTGTGTGGCAGTTTATTCGAAGATTAATTAGATAATATTGATTGAGGAGTTTGTCGAGTTCCTTGCTGCGCGTAACCGTTTCTTCACTTGTAAACCCTTTCATGTTAGCGGTTAATACTAATTCCCTACGTTTCGTTTCAATCTTTCTCAATAGCTGTTGTTCTTTTGCGCATCCAATCATGGTTTTCCTCCTCAAATAGACCTATCAAAAGTAATCAAATATAGTAAATACTACTTGATCATAGTGTACAAAAATTTAAAATGTATAGGAGTGATCTTTCTCACATTTTTTTAGTTAGAAAAAAATATTTTTAAAAGAGTATTACAAAGAGAGCCAGTACCAAACGATTTTGGTACTGGCTCTTCATCATATAATTATTCAATTCTACCGAAAACTAGGAAAAACGTATGGGTATTCAGGTTCATCAACGGTCTGTAATTCTCGTAGATGGAGATATGGGATAATAAAATCGTTGTATGTCATTTTATCTATCGTTCCTGTTACTTTTACCCATGTATCCTCCTCTAAATTAAGTGCCTCACCCGTTTGAATCATCGTTCCATAAACGGCAGCATCGGCAACACAACAGGTCATTGAAAAGCGTGCAGCTACAAACTGGTCATCATGAAAATCAGGTTCCCTGTAGACAAACCCAACAATTTGGAGCTCCTTGCCAATAAACTGATCGATATAAATATCAAGCACTGTCATGACGTCCAGGTAGTTTTCTTCTGTCACAACGATACGATTTTCTTTCTGTAATTGTTTTGCCAGAGTATCATAATATTCATTAAAGCCTTCTTCAGAATAGAAGTCTTCAATTGTAAAATGCTCGATATCCTCATCAGTATCGTAGTTATCGTTTTCGAGTCCGTCTAAATACTGGTCTGGATTTTCAAGAAATTGGTCGGCTCTAGGTGTCTGAGAAGAATCAGTCGATGGAACGGCTGGTTTGGCATACATTCCAGACCCTAATTGAACACCACGGTTCGTCGCAACTGAACTATCCAAGGCTTTGTCAGGAATCATAAATCCCATTAAGATAGGGGCAATGAAAATTCCATAGATAAGCAGCTTGGAAATTCGGGAGCCGCTCATACGATGATCGACACCACAATCACAAGATTCCTCTTCTTCCTGCCCCTTAGCTGTACTCCTTAGAATTTGAACAATACCAAGGATAATAAATGCAGCTGTAGCAAAATAAATAAACGGCATCATTTTTGGAGCAATATAGTACCGAATATTACCTGTAAGAATGAATCCAAGTAATAACATCGCAAATCCAAAAAGGATAATACCGCGAATATAGGAGTGAAACCCCCAATCCTGGTTAGGTTTCATCTTCGTTCCCCCTTTCCTTTTTTAAGCTAGAGAATAAACATGTTTAATAGCATGACTCCGGAAAATACAGCAATAGTTACGACAAGCATAAATACAAGCACGAATTTTGCTCTAAAGAAAGCAAACAGCATAATGGTGTTTTTCAAATCGAGCATTGGGCCATATACTAAAAAGGCAATTAATGAACCTGTTGTAAATGTAGCGCCAAATGATGAGGCTACAAATGCATCAGCTTCTGAACATAGCGATAAAACATAGGCAAAAGCCATCATGACAATTGTAGATGAGACTTCGCCAGACCCTATTGATAGTAAAATGCTTCGGTCTAAAAATGTTTGGAATAAAGCGGCGATAAATGCCCCGGCAATTAAATATTTTCCCATATCAAAAAACTCATCAACTGCATGATACATCGTCTGTTTGAAGCGGTTCATTTTTTTGACGGGTTCTGAAGTAATTACCTGGACTTTTCCAATTAATTCTTCTTTACTCCATTTTAGTTGATCACTATTTTTAAAGATTAGATAGATAAGCGCTCCGATAATGATTGCCAATATAAAAGCCAGTCCCATTCTTGAATAAACAACGGTTATATCATTTCGAAACGCAAAAAACGTTGATGCAAATACAACAGGATTTAAAATTGGCGCAGCTACTAGAAAAATAACACCGATATGAAGTGGCATTCCTTTTTTTATTAATCGTCGAACAACAGGAATAATAGCACATTCACAGATTGGAAAAATCGCGCCTAGTATTGCTGCTGGTATTAAAGCTGCATAGGCATTCTTTGGCAGATATCGTTGAATCATATCCTCTGAAACATAGATTTGAATTAAAGCGGAAACAAAGACACCGAGTAAAATAAATGGAACGGCTTCAATGACAATACCTAAGAATATTGTATTTACATTGACCCAAGAGTCAGGTACAGAAAAGATAGGGGCTTCAGTGTCATTAAAGAGATCGATCATAAAAAAGAGGCCGATAAAGACGAGTAATAATAATAAACCAACTAAATCCTTACCTAATGATTTTAGTGGCTCCATATTTTTCATTGATAAACTCCTTACATTATCATAGATATTTTATAAAACTATCTACTATTCTATCACAAAAGCAGGTTAAGAGACTATATTTTCTTTAGTTAAATCAGAACGATTACTATTTACTTTTGTTAGTGATATAATAATTTTATGGATAAACTAATAAGTTGAAAGTTGGATGAGGGGGATATCAGTGGGTAAGAAGATACCAGTTTATGTGATCAGTGGGTTTTTGGGGAGCGGGAAAACAACGGTTTTATTACATATCATTGAAGAGTGTAAAAGGCGTAAGTTAACACCGGGTATTATTCTGAATGAGCTGGGTGAAGTGAATGTTGAGAAAGATTTGTTTCAAGATCAACAAATGCTTGAGCTATTAAATGGCTGTATTTGCTGCTCGATCCAATCAGATCTAACGAGGGAAATTCGCCTTTTTCTTGAGCAAGCACAGAAAACTGATTCTGTTCCAGATCTTCTATTAATTGAGGGGACAGGTATCGCTAATCCTATAGAGGTTGTGATGGGGCTTACTGATCCAAGTCTAATTGATCTTCTTGAATTACAATCGATTATCACTATTGTCGATGGCAGTAAATACTTAGAATATCAAAGTATATTTACAAGTTCAAAGGAGATTAGAGAGGTTTTAAAGGATCAACTAACAAATAGTACGCTCGTGTTACTAAATAAATTGGATATTATTTCAGGAAAGCAAATTGAGAAAGTGAGAAAGAAAATAAGAGCAACTGTAAAAGATTATGTTGAAGTCATCGAAACTCAATTTGGGAAGGCCGAAATTGACGAACTTTTAAAGCAAAGGATGAAATCGATAACTCTCCACAACCATGAGGGGGAATGTAATGAAAATTGTAACTATGAAAGTCACGATTCAGTCTCTCATCATCATAATCATGCATTCCAAACAATTAAAGTTGATGAACTTCCTGTTTTTGATCATGTTCAATTACAAAAGTGGTATGAAGGGCTTCCTGAAAATATAGTAAGAGGAAAAGGACTCATTCGATTACTAGATTCTCCCGGGTTATTCCAATTTCAATACTCTTCTAAGCAATTTCGAATACAGCGTGTTAATCAGGCGGAGCCTCAAAAACCTTGTATGATTATCATCGGTTATCAATTAAATAGTAAGCAAATAAAAGATTCATTTGAAAAAACTTTTCTACAGTAATAAAAAAGCTAACCCAATTGATTGATGGTTTCAAACAAGGGTTAGCTTTATCTTTTATAGGTCGATAACTGATGTTGGATCAACAAACAAGAATACGAGAATAGCAACAACAAAGCAATATATAGCAAAGTAGACTAATTTGCTTTTTTTCAAAAATTCAATTAGCCAAACAATACCAAGCCATGAAAAAATAAAAGTAGAGATAAACGATACGACTAGTGCTCCGGTTCCAATCTCAGCCCACATTCCGCTGCTAACATCGCCAAAGGCTAATACAGTTGAGCCCAGGATAATAGGGATTGAGAGTAAAAATGAATACCTGACAGCGGTCTCTTTATCAAGGCCAGCCCACAGTGCAACAATAAGCGTTGATCCTGATCGGGAGATACCGGGAAGGACAGCTAATGTTTGTCCTAGACCAACGAGAATAGAGTCAACAAATGTCATTTCCTTTTCTGTACGAGTTCCATATTTATGAAAACGTTCAATCGCAATTAAGGCAATTCCTGTAATAGAAAGTGTTATCGCCATAAATGTAGGAGTTTTCATCGTTGCGCCAATAAAATCTTCAAGGATCAGTCCAAGTACACCTGTAATAAATGTTGCAACAATAATATAGATACCGAAATAGAATTGTACCTTATTTTCAGGTGATTTTGTTTTAAAATAACTAAAGAAACCAGTAATGACTGTCACTAAATCTTTACGAAAATAAATAATCACTGCTAAAATGGAAGCTATATGTAAATAAATTTCAAATGCGAGTCCAGGAAAGCTATAGCCCAGTAAAAGCTGTGTAATAACAATATGTGCTGTACTTGAGATAGGCAAGTACTCACTAATTCCTTGGACTATACCAAATATTAATGCTTCGAGTATTGACATAATAAACCCCTTTCAAGATGAACATAAAACCTATTATAGTCTAGCAAAAAAAACATAAAAAGAAAATGTAAAATTGAAAATGAAAAATGTAAAATTATCGTAGGCTATGACCTAGGACTTTAAGAAACTTCATGGAAACAACTTACAAATAATTCTAAATTCTAAATTATTAATTAAAATGGGGTTTTCATTTTGAGTTTACTAAAAAATATAATAGCAGTAGGGCTCGGTGGCGCATTAGGATCATTATTCCGGTATTGGATCAATCTGAATACAGTACATACTCAATTTCCATTTGGGACATTGCTGGAAAATTTGATCGGGAGTTTATTGTTAGGAATACTGACTGGCTGGCTTGTGAATCGACAAATGAAAGAATGGATAAAGTCTGGAATTGGGGTTGGTTTGTGTGGTGGATTTACTACGATGTCCACACTTGCTGCGGATACGATGATGCTATACGGTACTAGTTCACCCTTTTTATTTGTTACTTATATTGCAATATCAATGTTTGGTGGAGTATTCTTTGCTTTAATAGGATACATATCTATTGTAAAATGGCATGAGAAGAAAGATAAGCATGAAAGGTGGACCACCAATAATGAATAATTGGTTAATTATGATTGGTGGATGCTTAGGGGCAATTTCACGTTATGCAGCGGGACTATATTTGATGAAGCTTTTTCCTAAACCACCAATACCGATTGCTATGCTTACTGTTAATCTATTAGGTTCTTTAGGATTAGGCTTTTTTTTAGGAAGTTATTTTTCAGAAATTCCAATTAGTTCAGATCAACCGATCTATTTATTGTTGGCCGTTGGCTTTTTTGGAGCATTTACAACCTTTTCTACGTTTAGTGTTGAAGCCATGCAGCTATTGCGCGATCGTCAGCTGAAGCAAGCAATTCTTTATATTGGTTTATCAATCTTTGGTTCAATTCTATGTTTTATTATTGGATTTTATCTAACAATCTAGTTTTTTGAAAGAAGGATGGATATGAGTGATTTAATCTCGAGGGTGCAGCGGTATCCATATGTTCTGTTAGTATTGGCTACATTTTTTTGGGGAACAAATTTTGTTTTTGGAAAGGTTCTTGTTGAAACGATACCACCTTTTCATATTGCTCTTATGAGGTGGATCGTTGCTATACTCGTATTTTTGCCATTTGTTTGGAAGGATTTTATTAAACATAAACAATTGTTGCTAAAAAATTGGAAAATCCTTTTCTTTTTAGCTCTAACGGGTGTTGCCGGATTCAATACTTTGTTGTATATTGCAGTACAGTATACGACTTCAATTAATGCATCACTTGTCAACTCAACAGCACCACTACTAATTGTATTACTATCAGTCATATTTTTACGAGAACAACTTGTCCGTTTTCAAATCGTCGGTGTGATCGTTTCGTTTGTCGGGGTGATCGTCGTCATTTCTCAGGGAAGCATCGAACGACTGCTTCAGCTGTCGTTTAACCCTGGTGATATTTTTGTTGTAAGTGCCGTTATCTCATGGTCAATTTATTCGATTTTAATGAAGAAATATGGAGTAACGTTACCGAAAACAGCTACATTTGCGGCTACAATGATCATAGGTCTATTAATTTTACTGCCTTTTACAGTTTGGGAAAGCAGTACAACAGAGTTTGCCGTTGCACAATTATCGCTAACCCACTGGCTGGGGATTATGTATTTAGGCATATTCCCAAGTATTGTTTCTTTTATTTGTTGGAATGAAGGTGTTGTTCAAGTTGGACCGGGAAAATCCTCTAATTATTTACACTTAATTGTTGTTTTTACCGGTATAATAGCAGTAATGATCGGTGAGACTTATACAATTATTCAATTTATTGGTGGGGTATTAATTTTAACAGGTGTTTTCTTTGCTTCTAATCAGTCTCTCTTAAAAAGAAGACCGGTTACAGTAAAGTCTTAGTGAGGAGGTTAGGTAATGAAGGGTCGATTCACGACAATTTTTATCCTCGGTATTGCAGCCGTTGCGATTATCTATGTATTAATTAGTTCCAATAGTAATAAGCAAGTATCTGAACAAAATCAATTTCTTACTGAGGGAGAACAGTCAGATCAAACTGCAGAAAATGAACAGGACGTAAATACAGAAGAAATCATAAATGAAGATGGTGAAATAAAGACAGGGATTTTTGAAGGGATGATTGCTGAAGATTTCACGCTTCCACTATGGGAGACTGAAGAAAAAAAAGCACTCTCCGATTATAGAGGAGAAATTGTCATCTTAAATATGTGGGCTTCTTGGTGCCCTCCATGTCGTAAAGAAATGCCGGATTTAATTCAATTGCATGATGATTATAAGGAGCAAGGTGTCGCTGTTGTCGGGATTAATATGGCTAGTGTTGAACGAAATGCTTATGATGCTAAGGAATTTATGGAAGAATTTCAAGTGAATTTCCCAACATTAGTCGATGTTGATGGTGAAGTAGCAGATATTTATCAAGTGTTAGGGATTCCCGTTACGTATGTTCTTAATGAAGATGGTGTGATTTACAAGCGAATAATGGGAGCGGTAACGTATGATATGTTAGCTGAATTTATATCAGAAATTAAAAAGCAATAATCGATAGGAGAGAGTACTCTCCTTCTTTTTTTACCTGTCAAAAAGGATAATTCAACCTGTTTAGGTAATAGTATACAATAACTATAATTACTTTAAAGTTGTGGAGCAGGAATTATGTATAAGGAAATGATTGTTCGTGTGACAGAAATATTATATGAAGATCATCAAATTCAACTCCTCCAAACTTCTGGCGGAGCGAAACGGGCGATGCTATATCGAAGTTTCATTGCGAAAGCAAATATAGGGGATACGATTCTTGTAAATACAACAGCAGTTTCATTACGTTTAGGAACTGGGGGCTGGGATATTGTGAAGACAATAGTCTCTCCTCTTAAAGAACACTCACAAACTCAAGAAGGTCATATTATGAAAGCTCGGTATTTACCTAGTCAATATAGTGTCCTTTCGGTTGAAGCACAAGAAAGTAAAGATCACGAGCTATTCCTTCAGCCATTTACTTTATCTGGGAAGAGCATTTTAATTGGAGAATTACATAGTATGATCCCTATTGCATATGGGGTTTTAAGAGAAATTGATCAAAATCGCTCAATGACAGTTATTATTAGTGATCAAGCGGCTCTTCCTCTAGCGATGAGTCGTCATTTGCGTTTTTTACATAATAAAACGAATTTTAGTTCGATTACCATAGGTCAAGCGTTTGGTGGTCAATATGAGGCAGTGAATTTGCAAACGGCACTGCAGTTTGCGACTGAAAAGCTACATTCAGATCTGATTATGGTTTCACTTGGTCCAGGTGTGGTTGGAACAGGAACTCGTTATGGTTTTAGTGGAATGGAGCAAGCAAATTGGGCGAATATTATTGGAAGCTTATCAGGTACACCTGTATGGATTCCGAGACTGTCGTTTTCTGATGGAAGAGAAAGGCACAAGGGGATCAGTCATCATACATTAACACCGTTAGAAAAATTCACATTCGTAAAAAGTGTTGTTCCACTTCCAACATTAAAAAAAGATTGGTTAACAAAGCTGCAAAAACAAGTAGAGCCATTGCAGGAAAAAGGACATCAAATTGAATTTGAGAAACAAAATGATTTGGAAACGTACATAGAATTGACGATTAAGAATTATCCTTTTCCGTTAAAAACAATGGGAAGAGAGTATAAGGATGATCCATCATTTTTTCTTGGCGTTGCTGCTGCGGTGAAGTGGGTTATGGAGCATAGTTAACGCTTAATGTCTTGTTTTTTGATCCACTCTTCCACTGTTTCGTACCGTTTCATATATTGTTTGATGATTGCACGAACTTGCCAGCCCTTTCCAACAACGGTAACACGTTGGTGTTGAATGTATACTTTCACTGTACTCATCCTTTCTAATGTTGAATTGAAACTGCTTTGTTAGAATGTATGTCCAAAAGTGAAATAAAAGAACAAAGGGGAAATTTATATGAAAAATGATCATTTATATGAGAAAACAATTGAAACAAAATCGATTTATAAAGGTAAAATTATTGATTTAAATCTAGTAGACGTTGAATTGCCAAACGGAGAAAAAAGTAAGCGGGAAATCGTTAACCATCCCGGGGCAGTCGCAATTATCGCTCTAACTCCTGATGAAAAGCTGTTGTTGCTTCGTCAATTTCGGAAGCCGCTTGAAAGAACCATTATCGAAATTCCGGCTGGGAAATTAGAGAAGGGTGAAGATCCGCTGGATGCAGCAGTTAGAGAATTGGAAGAAGAAACAGGCTACAAGACGAATGAATTGAAACACATCACTTCTTTCTATACATCTCCGGGATTTGCTGATGAATTGATTCACTTGTATTATACTGATCAATTATTACCCGGTCAGACGAACATGGATGATGATGAATTTCTAGATGTGTTGGAAGTCACGCTTGATGAGGCACTTGAATTCGTTGAAAAAGAAGAGGTATATGATGCAAAAACAGTGTTTGCGATTCAATATTTACAGCTGAAAAAATGTCTTAAAGGGTGATTTCTGTTGTCAGAGCATTTCTATGTTGATTTACATATCCATATTGGGAGAACGAATAGTGGAAAACCAGTAAAAATTACCGGTGCAAAGTCATTAACGATTACTAATATTCTTACAGAAGCTGCATTAGTGAAAGGGATGGACATGATAGGAGTCATTGATTGTCATGTACCTGAAGTATTGAATGAGCTAGAGCAAATGATAGAACAAGGTAATGTTATTGAGTTAGAAGAGGGCGGTTTACGTTTTGAAAACGTCACACTCATTCTCGGATCAGAAATTGAAATATATGATGAGCATTGCCAGGGGCCGATTCATGTTCTTGTCTATTTTCCATTTTTGGAGAAGATGAAACAGTTTACAGACTGGCTCGAAGGAAGAATGAAGAATCGTACTCTTAGTTCACAAAGGCTGTATGAAACTGGCATAAACTTACAGAGAAAAGTGAAAGAGTTAGATGGCCTCTTTATTCCCGCTCATATTTTTACACCATTCAAAAGCCTGTACGGAAAAGGTGTAAATAAAAGTCTCGAAGAAGTATTTGATCCAACACTTATTGATGCCGTTGAATTAGGGTTAAGCTCAGATACAACGATGGCTGATCAGATAAGTGAGCTTCATCATTATCCATACCTTTCAAATTCTGATGCTCATTCTCTTGCAAAGATTGCTCGTGAATACCAAGTGCTCAAGATGGATCAACCGACGTTTAAAGAACTACACATGGCGATTAAAGGTGAAATGGGGCGTGCGATTATCGCTAACTATGGATTAGATCCCCGATTAGGAAAATACCACCGAACCAGCTGTGAAAAGTGTTGTACTATTATTGAAGACAGTGATCTTGAGAAGTGTGCTGCATGTGGACATCATCGCTTTACAAAAGGGGTTTACGAGCGGCTGATTGAGCTTACAGATCATCAAACAAGTAGTCAAGAAATAAATCGGCCTCCATATGTGCATCAAGTTCCTTTGGAATTTATTCCAAAGCTTGGTCCTAAGACGTTAGCAAAATTAAGAGATTATTTTAAAACCGAAATGGCGATTATCCATGAGGCACCCGAAGAGGCATTACGTGAAGTCGTTTCAGATGCCATTGTCTCCTATATTATGAAAGCAAGACTAGGTGAGCTCACCTTTAAAACAGGTGGCGCAGGGAGATATGGGAAAGTAGAGTAATAAAAAAATGTAAAATGTAGAATTTAAAATGTAAAATTAGTGAGGGATTTAATCGAGAAGTCTTTTAAAAGATCTTCTTGAATTAGCTTTCAACTAATTTTACATTTTCCATTTTTACAGGTTATAGATTCAGGGTTGTTTTCATAGATTGGATTAAGAGAGTTTCACTGACCGTATATCCAATCTAGGAGGATGATTATGAATCAGGGGCTAAGATTAAAACAAGCAATTTCTTATCATATAGAAGATAATCGCTCGCTATATTTATTTACGATTGTACTGTTTTTAATGGGAGTTATCTTTGGAGCAATCGTTGTAAATAGCTTAAGTTTAACTCACAAGTATGATTTATATATGTATTTAAGTCAGTTTTTTGGACAAGTTGCTGATGGGCACTTTGCCAATTCTGCCGCAATGTTTAGTCAAAGCTTTGCTCACTACGCCAAATATGTTGGAATGATGTGGTTATTAGGGCTCTCAATTATTGGGCTGCCAATTATTTTGATCCTGCTCTTTTTAAAAGGGTTAATGGTTGGTTTTACGGTAGGTTTTCTTGTCAATCAAATGGGGATGCCGGGATTTGTCCTGTCATTTGTGTCAATTATGCCACAAAACTTTATTATCGTTCCGGCATTTATTATTGTTGGAACGGCATCGGTTGCCTTCTCATTAAAAATGATTCGTCACCAATTTATTAAAAAAAGCCATGAGCCAATTTTTCAGCAATTGTTACGATATTCCTTACTTATCCTTTGTATTGGTGCCCTCTTAAGTATTGCTTCTGCATTTGAAGCATATGTATCCCCTGCACTGATGAAATTAATTGTTGGCTGGATGGGGTAAGGGTGTTATTAGTTGAAAGTTGATTATCATTTTATAATTATTATTATCTTAAAAATAGTACAAAAAAGATTTTATAATGGTTATAAATTGACAGGCCCTTCTTGGACATTTATAATAAAATTGTTGAATTGGCTGAGGAGGGGCAGAATATGGAAAAAAGAATTGAACGGATAAAGAAACAGCTACACTCACAAAGCTATAAGCTTACTCCACAACGTGAAGCCACGGTTCGTGTTTTATTAGAACATGAGGAAGATCATTTGAGTGCAGAAGATGTATACCTCCTTGTTAAAGAAAAGGCACCTGAAATTGGACTAGCTACTGTTTATCGAACATTAGAATTGTTAAACGAATTAAAAGTAGTGGATAAAATTAATTTTGGTGATGGTGTTTCCAGATATGATTTACGACAAGAAGGGGCTGCGCATTTTCATCATCACTTAGTATGTATAGAATGTGGCTCAGTTGACGAAATTCAAGAAGATTTATTAGGCGATGTCGAAATGATTGTTGAGAGAGATTGGAATTTTCAAATAAAAGATCATCGTTTAACATTTCATGGAATATGTCATCGTTGCCAGGATAAAGAAGAAAAAAATGAAACTGAATTATAATACAAAAGAACCTTTCAGGAAAAGATCTGAAGGGTTCTTTTTAATTCTTTTGTAAGTTTTTCCAACTTTCAATTTTTAACTATATTTAAAGTATAAACTGTGAATCATTTGGCATACCTTGTACTAAGGGTTTTTTAAGGAGGAAATGGTATGAGGTCATGGTTATCATTAGTATGGGAAACGACGAGAGTTTTTCTATTGTTTATGGGGTGCACGTTATTATTTTATTATGGTATATTATGGGTGAGCCAGGAGTATGAAAACTATCATCGCTACGATGAACCACAAGGACGTGCTGTCAAAGTATTTCATATGGATGGCGAAGCAGGAGAAAGTAAATTGTTGGATCGACTCTTCTTATTCTATCATTATGGAGAATAAGTGGAGGTAAATCTAAGCTAAAATAGGGGCGAATGAATGAAAAACGAGATTCAAAGCTTTTTATACTATTTAACTGTTGAACGGGGATTGGCACATAATACGATACAATCATATCGTAGAGATTTAATGCAATATACACGTTATATTGAACTCGTTGAACAAATCACATCAATGAATCAGATAAAACAAACAAGTATTGTAAACTATCTTTATCATGTACAAGAGCAGGGACGTTCACAAGCAACGATTGCAAGACAGCTTGCATCGATCCGTTCCCTTCATCAATTTTTGTTACGTGAGAAATTGACGGAAACGGATCCCACCGTACATATTGAGACTCCAAAGACGGAAAAGAAAGTTCCATTAATATTAACAACGGCTGAAGTTGAAGCGTTACTTGAAGTTCCGAATTTAACTACATCGTTTGGCATAAGAGATAAAGCAATGCTCGAGGTATTGTATGCTACTGGAATTCGTGTGACTGAATTATGCTCGTTGAATATCAGTGATATTCACTTAACAATGGGTTTTATCCGTTGTATTGGGAATGGACAAAAAGAAAGAATTATCCCATTAGGTCAGATAGCCACTACTTCATTAACACATTATTTAGAAAAAGGCCGACCGAAATTAGTGAAAAACAATACCAGTGAAGATGCTTTGTTTGTTAATCATCATGGAAGGAGATTATCGAGACAAGGTTTTTGGAAGATTCTCAAAAAAATGGCTAATCAAGCTAATATTGAAAAACAATTAACTCCTCACACATTACGCCACTCATTTGCTGCACATTTACTTGAAAATGGTGCTGATATACGCGCTGTTCAAGAGATGCTAGGACATTCAACGATTTCGACAACACAAATGTATACCCACGTTTCAAAGAAAAGGATAAAAGATGTCCATACAACTTATCATCCGAGAGCATAATATACTGGAGTTTATAGTGTAAAACGTAAGCTATAGACTTTTTTCTTAACATTGATTTATTGCTGTAAGGGTATAGTAACTAAATGTAATGGAAAGTGTACAAACTTGTAATTTTCGAATATAGGAGGTCTTTGTAATGGCTCAATATCGTTTCAAACGAATTTTTTTAATTGTAATGGACTCAGTTGGTATCGGTGAGGCACCTGATGCAGATAAATTTGATGACATAGGTTCAGATACGTTGGGACACATTGCTGAGAAAATGAACGGTTTACATATGCCAAATATGGCCAAGCTTGGGTTAAGTCATATTCGGGAAATCAAAGGAATTGAAAAAGTTTTACAGCCATTGGCACATTATGGAATGATGCAGGAGGCTTCTAACGGGAAAGATACAATGACTGGACATTGGGAATTAATGGGGTTACATATTGAGCAGCCATTTCGTACATTTCCGGATGGCTTTCCGCCAGAGTTAATACACCAATTAGAAGAAAAATCAGGTCGAAAGGTAATTGGGAATAAGCCAGCATCAGGTACGGCGATACTTGATGAATTAGGAAAGGAACATGTGGATACAGGAGCCATCATAGTCTACACTTCTGCCGATTCGGTATTACAAATTGCTGCGCATGAGCAAGTAGTTCCACTTGAAGAATTATATAACATTTGCAAAATAGCCAGAGAGTTGACGCTTGATGAAAAATATAAAATTGGCCGCGTCATTGCCCGTCCATTTGTTGGTGAAGCAGGAGATTGGCAGCGGACATCGAACCGTCATGATTATGCTTTAAAACCGTTTGAACCTACTGTTCTTGATGCCTTGAAGGATGGCGGTCTGGATTCCATTGCGATTGGAAAAATATCTGATATCTATGACGGTGAAGGAATTACCGACTCATTACGCACCGTCTCAAATATGGATGGAATGGATAAGCTCTTACAAACGATCGATATGGAGTTTACTGGACTAAGCTTTTTAAATCTTGTGGACTTTGATGCTCTTTATGGACACCGTCGGGATCCGATCGGCTATGGAAAGGCATTGGAAGAGTACGATACTAGACTGACGGAAGTCTTTGAAAAATTAACGGAAGACGACCTGCTTATTATTACTGCTGATCATGGCAATGACCCTATACATCACGGGACTGATCACACGAGAGAATATGTCCCGCTTATTGTTTATAATAAAGGACAAAAAGAAGCAAAAAAATTAGGCACCCGTCAAACGTTTGCCGATGTCGGTGCAACCGTTGCCGATAACTTCAACGTCAAAGCCCCAAAACATGGGGAGAGCTTTTTAAATTCAATTTAGAATTGAGAATGTAGAATTTAGAATTTGTTGAGGGAAAGTTTAGAGTTTAGAATGTAGAGTTTAGAGTTGTCTGTAATATTTCGAGGAGGTTTTTAAGAACACTACGTTGAAACAGCCGAAAAACAACTCTAAATTCTAAACTCTACACTCTAAACTAAAAGGAGGTTTACCGTTGTTTGATTCTGAAATGATTAGTGAATCTGTTCAATATATAAAAGGAAAAGTTTCTGACTCTCCAGATATTGGTTTAATTCTTGGTTCCGGTCTTGGGATACTTGCTGATGAGATTGAAAATCCGGTCAAGATTCCTTACAGTGATATTCCGCAGTTTCCTGTTTCTACAGTTGAGGGTCATGCCGGACAATTTGTATTTGGAACCTTACAGGGTAAGAACGTAGTGGCAATGCAAGGGCGTTTTCATTTTTATGAAGGCTATTCGATTCAAAAAGTAACATTCCCGGTTTTGGTGATGAAGCAGCTTGGTGTAAAAACATTAGTTGTTACAAATGCTGCTGGCGGTGTAAATGAATCATTTGAGCCTGGAGATTTAATGATAATAGAGGATCATATCAATAATATGGGGCAGAATCCATTAATTGGTCCAAATGATTCTAGTTTAGGTGTTCGTTTTCCAGATATGTCTCAAGCGTACTCAAAACGACTCCAAGAAAAAGCAAAACAAGTCGCTGCATTATTGCAGATTAACCTAAAACAAGGTGTATATGTAGGGAATACCGGCCCGACCTATGAGACGCCTGCAGAAGTCAGAATGATCCGAAAGTTAGGTGGGGATGCTGTTGGAATGTCAACGGTACCTGAAGTCATTGTTGCAACATACGTTGGGATTGAAGTTTTGGGAATTTCATGTATTTCAAACATGGCTGCCGGTATACTCGACCAGCCTTTAACACATGATGAAGTAATAGAAACAACGGAAATGGTTAAAGAAAAATTTTTAGCACTCGTTAAGAATGTTGTGAAGGAAATTGATTAAGTTATTTGAGTGTAGAGTTTAGAATGTAGAGATTAGAGTTGTTGAGGGATGTTCTGGAAGTAATGAAAAGACACTGCCAAGATTTATCCTACAAGTAATTCTAAATTATACATTCTAAATTCTAAATTCGTTTTTAAAGTCTTTTAACTCTACACTCTAAACTCTAAACTAATAGTGAGGGTGTTTTCTATGCGGATGGTTGATTTAATTGAGAAGAAACGCGATGGAATGGAGTTAACAAAAGAAGAGATTGATTTTATCATTGCAGGTTATACGAATGATGAAATTCCTGATTATCAAATGTCTGCACTGGCGATGGCGATTTTTTTTAACGATATGACTACAGATGAGCGTTCGTATTTAACGATGGCTATGGTGGAATCTGGAGATCAAATCGATCTATCAGCCATTCATGGAATTAAAGTAGATAAGCATAGTACAGGAGGAGTTGGTGACACAACAACATTAGTACTTGCTCCGTTAGTTGCAGCGGTTGGTGTTCCTGTGGCAAAAATGTCTGGTAGAGGACTTGGGCATACTGGAGGAACAATAGATAAGTTAGAAGCGATTACTGGCTTCTCAGTCGAAATCACAAATGATCAGTTTATTGACCTTGTTAATACAAATCATGTTGCAGTAATAGGTCAAACAGGAAATCTTACCCCTGCGGATAAGAAGCTCTATGGTCTCCGTGATGTCACAGCGACTGTTAATTCAATTCCCCTTATTGCAAGTTCAATTATGAGTAAAAAAATTGCATCAGGTGCAGATGCTATCGTTTTAGATGTAAAAACAGGTGCCGGTGCCTTTATGAAGGAGCTTGATGATGCAAAAGAGCTTGCGAAAGCAATGGTGGGCATCGGAAACAAACTCGGTCGAAAAACAATGGCAGTGATCTCTGATATGAGTCAGCCATTAGGATTTGCAATCGGTAACGCACTTGAAGTGAAGGAAGCGATTGACACATTAGCTGGTAAAGGACCAAAGGATTTATATGAATTATGCTTAACGTTAGGCAGTCATATGGTTTATTTAGCAAATAAGGCGGAAACTCTTGAGGAAGCAAGGCAAAAATTAGAAGAAGTTGTAGCAAACGGTAAGGCGTTAGAGAAGTTTAAAACATTTGTTGCCGCACAGGGTGGGAATCCAGAGATTGTTGATGATCCTTCTAAGCTGCCAACAGCGAAATATACAATTGAGGTTGAAGCTAAGGAAGACGGAGTTATTTCAGCAATTACTGCTGATAAAATTGGAACTGCAGCAATGATCTTAGGTGCAGGAAGGGCAACGAAAGAATCGAAAATCGACTTGGCCGTTGGGGTCGTGCTTCTCAAAAAAATTGGTGATAATGTAAAAAAAGGAGAATCGCTGGCAACGATTCACAGCAACCAGGAAGAGGTTGCTGATGTAATAAAACGGATTGAAGAGTCCTATTCCATTTCTCAGGGGAACGTTGATATCCCATCACTTGTCTATGATGAAATTAAATAGACGGCATTACAAACAAAGCGTGTGAACTCTCCAATGAATTCACACGCTTTTTAACTGTCTAACTCCGGCGCCTACGCTTTTCTATTTTATTCATATGAAAAAGCTAGGGGGGTATTTTGGTAATATGATTTTCCTAATCGGTAATAGTGATCAACGATTTCTTGATTTAAATTTTTATGTTTTTCAGGTACTTCAGGGAGCTGATCCGCATCCTCTTGCTTCCAGATCGATTGTCCAGGTGCGACAAATCGGTCGTCCCCAATTTTTACACCGTTTGTTACAGTCGCACCGTGCATGATGACACAGTTTCGTCCGATAATAGCATCATAGATATTTGCATGCTGTCCGACGAATGTATTATGACCAATAAAGAGAGGACCATGAACTGCAGCATGATGCAATACACTATTTTCCCCTTCTAAATAGACACCCCACTTATTCCCATTCACTTCAACGTGTTCTCTGCCTGGATGAACATGCATTAATACATAGTCTTGGATATTTGTGCGTGGACCAACATAATATGGATAGCCGGAATCCGCACGTAATAAATTTTTAAAGCCTACGAAGACATCGTCTGCAATGGTAATATCACCAATAATCATTGAATCCGTACCAATCACTGCTATTGGACTTATGGTTGGATAACTAATACTTGTAACTTCTGCTACTGGTGGATTTTGACTGATTATTGGGTATCGATATTGATTCATGGGTAATCCGCCCCTTTTTTGTATTCTTTCTTACCATATGCTAAATAAATATCTTGGGTGACATGAAGCGGCTGCTCCTTCAATAATGAAATTTTTTTAATCTTTTCTAATAAAATTCCAAAACTTGTATAGAATAGTTACTGTTTGGAAAAAATGCCTATATAAAACTTGGTATAGGAACGCCTTTTTTGAAAAGGTATGAAAAATGGAGGGATTTAAATGTTCAGGGGATTAATGATAAGCCTTTTAAGTTTTGTAATGATTGTTACATTATTTACTGGATATGGTTTTGCCCAAGATTCAAACGTAGAGTTAGCTAAAGAAGCCGATTCAGCGATTATAATTGAAAGAGATACCGGAGAAATTCTCTATGAGAAAAACAGTGATCAACCACTCCCGCCTGCAAGTATGACAAAGATCATGACAATGCTTCTGATAATGGAAGCGATTGACAACGGAAAAATAAAAATGGATGAAAAGGTACGAACGAGTGAAAGAGCGGCTTCAATGGGAGGTTCACAAATTTTTCTTGAGCCTGGAGAAGAAATGACTGTTGAAGAAATGTTAAAAGCAATTGCTGTAGCATCAGGAAATGATGCCTCTGTGGCGATGGCTGAGCATATTGCTGGTTCAGAAGAAGCATTTGTCACGATGATGAATGATAAAGCGAAGGAATTGGGGTTAAAAAATACAAGCTTTATGAATTCAAATGGGCTTCCTGCCAAAGAACATTACACAACAGCTCACGATTTAGCAATTATTTCAAAAGAACTGTTAAAGTATGATGAAATCACGAGATTTACGGGAATCTATGAAGATTATCTTCGGGAAAATACAGACAAGAAGTTTTGGTTAGTCAATACAAATAAACTAGTCAAATTCTATCCTGGTGTTGATGGGCTGAAAACTGGATATACTCGTGAGGCGATGTATTGTCTTACAGCGACTGCAAAGAAAAATGATATGCGTGTGATCGCTGTTGTCATGGGCGCCCCTTCACCGAAAGAACGAAATCGTCAAATTACTGAAATGTTAGATTATGCATTCAGTCAATATATGGTTCACAAATTATATGATCGAAACCATGTCATTTCAGATGTAAAAGTGAGCAAAGGGCAAGCTGAAACTGTTCCTCTTGTAACGTCAGAAAGCGTATCCATCCTCACGAAAAAAGGTGGAAATATTGAGGATGCTACGGAGAATATTGTACTAAACGGACAATTAAAAGCACCAATAAAAAAGGGTGATGAAATTGGAACGTTAAAAATTGAACAGGATGGAAAAGTCATCATGGAATCTTCATTGGTTGCTGGAGAAGATGTGGATACCGCATCATGGTGGAGTTTATTTAAACGGTCCTTCAAGAGCTTTGCCGGAACAATTCATTAATCGTATCTTCAGGATTGTAAACAACACGTTGTCAAAGCCTGCATGTATGTTCACTTTTATTGCCGAATAGCCACTAGTTTTGTCACGGAGGAGGAGTCATCATTGCATCTATCGAAAACAAGTTATAGTAATGATGAAACATCTCATAAGGTCAAAACAATTATGCAGGGAGTGAACGATTGTGAGTTTACGTATTGATCTTGAAAAGAAAGGCAGCGTACTATGCGTCCGACTTAAAGGTGAATTAGATCATCATACCGCCGAATTATTACGGAAAAAGGTTGATGAGAAAATTAATGAAGATAAGATTCAGCACATTATTTTAAATCTAGAAATGCTCTCATTTATGGACAGCTCAGGTTTAGGTGTTATTTTAGGCCGCTACAAGCACATTAAGAATAACGGTGGAAAAATGGTAGTATGTGCAATTTCTCCTGCAGTCAAACGTTTATTCGAAATGTCAGGGTTATTTAAAATTGTTCGGTTAGAAGAAAATGAACAACATGCCTTGCAAACATTGGGGGTGGCCTAAATGAAAAATATAATGGAAATTAAATTTTCGGCGTTAAGTGAGAATGAGTCGTTTGCTAGAGTAACTGTAGGTGCTTTTGTTGCACAACTAGACCCAACGATGGATGAACTAACTGAAATTAAAACCGTTGTCTCTGAAGCAGTCACAAATTCGATTATTCATGGTTATGATAATAATCCGGAAGGAATGATCTATATTTCAGTGACGCTTGAACAAGATGTTATTCATTTAACGATTAGAGATGAAGGAATCGGAATTCCGAATCTTGAAGAAGCGAGACAACCGTTATTTACAACAAAACCCGAACTAGAACGTTCAGGAATGGGCTTTACCATTATGGAAAATTTCATGGATGAAGTGAAAGTTGTTACAGAACCATCAGTAGGAACAACCATTTACTTAACAAAGCATCTATCAAAAAGTAAAGCGTTATGCAATTAAGGAGTTCTGCTTATGGACGTGGAGGTAAAGAACGATAAAAAAGAAGCATATTTAAAGGATGATGAAGTCAAGAAGTTAATTGCACGCAGTCAAGCCGGAGACCATGAAGCACGTGATGTCATTGTCGGGAAAAACACGAGACTGGTTTGGTCAGTTGTTCAACGTTTTTTAAATCGGGGCTATGAACCGGATGATTTATTTCAAATTGGCTGTATTGGCTTAATCAAATCAGTTGATAAATTTGATTTATCCTATGATGTTAAGTTTTCGACGTACGCAGTTCCTATGATCATCGGTGAAATTCAACGCTTTTTGCGAGATGACGGGACTGTTAAAGTTAGCAGATCATTAAAGGAAACTGCCAACAAAATTCGTAAAGCAAAAGATGAATTATCTAAATCATTAGGACGAATTCCGACAGTTAATGAAATTGCTGAAATGCTAGAGATCACAGCTGAAGAGGTGGTCTTTGCCCAAGAAGCGAGTCGAAGCTTATCATCCATCCATGAAACAGTCTACGAAAATGATGGCGATCCAATTACGTTACTAGATCAAATTGCTGACCACTCAGAAACAAAGTGGTTTGATAAAATTGCATTAAAAGAAGCGATACGGCACTTGGATGAAAGGGAGCGGTTGATCGTATATCTCCGCTATTACAAAGACCAAACTCAATCAGAAGTAGCAACAAGACTGGGGATTTCCCAAGTGCAAGTTTCACGACTCGAGAAAAAAATATTAAAACAAATCAAAGACCAAATGGGCGATTAACGCCTTATTGGTCTTTTTTTAGTTTAGAGTTTAGAATTTAGAGTTTAGAATTTAGAGTTTAGAGTTTAGAGTGGTTTTAGTTGATTCAAAAGAAGCTTTCAAACAACTTCTTAGAATAACCGGAGCAACTTTAAACTCTACACTCTAAACTCTAAACTATATAATGCATGGAAATCGGTGGAGAAATCCATACTAGTAACAAATATGGAAGAAGGGGGGAGTCAATTGGTTGAAGATCAGATGGTTTACTTACGAATGAGACATAGAGTTGAAGTAAAGCTAGATCAAGATGTAACCATAGGGGATATTGCACAAATTGTTTCAGCAAATCAGATTCGAGAAGAAATCGGCAAGATAATGATTCATCATGTAACAAAAAATGATAAAAATCTAGTTGTTATTGATGTGATGAAAGTGATTCTCGAAATTCGAAAGCAGATGCCAGATATTGAAGTCCAAACAATAGGTGGTTCACAAACGATTTTACAAGTGTACTATCCAAAGAAAACGTTCACTCCCGTCTATTTTATTTCTGTATGGCTTTTATTGTTTGTAGGTGCTGGATTAGCAATTATGAATTTTCATGAAGATGTGAGTATGCAAAAAGTCCATCAAAAAATATTTGAAATTGTAACTGGGGAAGAAAACTCAAAACCTTTACTTTTTCAAATTCCGTATTCTATAGGTTTAGGAGTAGGAATGATTCTATTTTTTAATCACCTGTTTCGAAAGCGGATTAATGAGGAACCTAGTCCTCTAGAAGTAGAAATGTTTAATTATCAACAAGACCTCGATCAATATGTCATTATGAATGAAAACAGTGAAAGTGAAACAAAACTAAATGGCAATTGAGTTTATCTTAACGGTATTAATTGGGTTTGCGGGAGGTCTTGCTGTCGGCAGTGGACTTGTTGCATTTTTAACCGTACTTGGTATTGTGCCGCGATTGGCGCAGTTAACGAAAACGAAAAAATTCATCCATGCTTACGAGTGGGGTGTTGTTAGTGGAGCATTAGTCGGTTCATGGTTAAGCCTCAGGGAGCCTACATTGAATTTGGCTAGCTTTTGGTTAATTATTTTAGGATTAAATGCTGGCATCTTTGTTGGAATGCTGGCAGCCGCACTTACAGAAGTCTTAAATGTACTGCCTATTTTGGCGAAACGAATTGGTGTTTCTGACAAAATTATCATTCTCCTTATGGCGATTGTCCTTGGAAAAATTTGTGGTTCATTATTCCATTGGATCTATTTTGTTGACCAATAATATCAAAGGTGGAAGAACTTCATGGACGAAAAAACAAAAAAGAAAAAATTATACAAAAAAAAGATAGCGCCTTATCAACCAAAACCTAATTATATAAGAAATTGTTTAAAAGCTTTTCTGGTTGGTGGTTTTATTTGTGGTATAGGGCAAGGGATAGCAAACTTCTATATTTTTAATTTTAATATCACACAAAGTGCGGCCGGAGCACCAACGATTGCAACGTTAATACTTATTGCATCATTATTAACGGCATTTGGTGTCTATGATCGAATCGGGCAGTTTGCAGGAGCCGGGTCAATAGTTCCAGTTACCGGGTTTGCAAATTCAATTACAAGTGCAGCACTCGAACATCGGAGTGAGGGACTTGTCCATGGTATTGCAGCCAATATGTTTAAAATCTCTGGTGCGGTTATCGTCTTCGGGGTAGTATCTGCTTACGTTGTTAGTATGGTAAGACTGTTAGTACAAACATTAATTTCGTAAATGATTGATTTCTAGAAGGGGGAGACAGCAATGAAGCTGAAAGGGAAACAAACATGGCGTTTTGAAAATGATATCTATCTTTCCTCATGTGGAACAGCTGTTGGACCAATCGAAATGGAAGGCCCTCTTGGAAAAATGTTTGATAAAACATACGACAATTTATATTGCGGTGAAGAAAATTGGGAATTAGCCGAAAGAAAACTAATGACTGATGCAATTGAAAGCTGCCTGAAGAAAGCACATAAGAAAAAATCTCAAATTGACTTTTTACTAGCTGGTGATCTGTTAAATCAAATCGTTACCTCGAATTATGTAGCTAGAGAGATGGAAATTCCGTTTCTAGGTATGTTTGGGGCATGTTCTACTTCGATGGAAACTCTAGCATTAGGTGCAGTCCTCGTTGATGGGGGATATGCGAGTAATGTGGTTGCTGCGGCCAGCAGTCATAATGCAACAGCAGAGCGTCAGTTCAGGTACCCCACTGAATACGGCGGACAGAAACCGGATTCAGCAACATTTACTGTGACGGGTGCAGGAGCTGCTTTGGTAAGTCGGGAAAAGTCAAAGATTAAAATTACTGAAGCAACGATAGGAAAAGTTGTGGACTTAGGTGTAAATAATCCATTTGATATGGGTTCAGCAATGGCCCCTGCAGCCCATGATACAATTTTGGCTCACTTAAGGGATACAGGAAGAGATGCTTCTGAATATGATTTAATTGTTACAGGAGATTTATCGCGAGTAGGAAGTACGATTCTTTTGAAGTTGCTCGAAGATGAAGGTGTTCATTTACAAAATAACTTTTCAGATTGTGGGGTTATGATATACAGTCCCGACCAGCCGGTCTTTGCGGGAGGAAGCGGGTGTGCGTGCTCAGCTGTTGTTACATACGGACATTTGGTTGAAGAGATAAAAAATGGACATTTAAAAAAAATTTTTGTTGTGGCGACTGGAGCTTTATTAAGTCCATTAATGATTCAACAGAAAGAAACAATCCCGTGTATTGCTCATGGCGTTGTCTTGGAGCTCGATGAGGGGGTTCCAAATGGCTGAGTATGTCATCGCTTTTGTTGTCGGTGGAGCAATATGCGTGGTCGGACAAATTCTGCTTGATTTTTTTAAATTATCACCTGCTCATGTCATGAGTTCATTGGTTGTTGCCGGTGCGTTATTGGATGGATTTCATTTATATGATCGTTTGATCGATTTTGCCGGTGCAGGAGCAACGGTACCAATCACGAGCTTTGGACATTCACTTGTACATGGAGCAATGGTTGAGGCTGACAGGCATGGATTTTTGGGTATTGGAATGGGAATTTTTGAAGTAACATCGGCTGGGATTTCTTCTGCTATTTTATTTGGGTTTTTTGTTGCATTACTTTTTAAACCAAAGGGGTGAAGGCAAGCATGAACAAGAAAAAAAGGGTCATATTAATTACTGATGGAGACGATTCGGCCAAAAAAGCTGTACAAGTAGTAGCAAAACAAATTGGTGGTCGCTGTATTACACAATCATGGGGGAATCCAACGAGACTATCAGGAGATGAACTTGTGAAGCTCATTCATCAGGCACCATATGATCCTGTTCTTGTTATGTTTGATGATTGTGGGTTTCAAGAGGAAGGACCCGGAGAGGTTGCAATGCGAATTGTTGCCGAACATCCAACGATTGAGGTATTGGGAGCAATTGCCGTTGCATCAAGAACTCATGCTTCAGAATGGACGAAGGTTGATGTAAGTATTGATCGCTATGGGATGCTAACAGAATATGGGACTGATAAATATGGCTTAAAAGATCTGGAACGAGGTCGGATTAATGGAGACACCGTATATATTTTGGATCAATTAAATCTACCTATTGTTGTTGGGATCGGTGATATTGGGAAGATGGCTGGAAAGGATGCAGTTGAAAGAGGAGCTCCCATTACAAGGAAAGCGGTAGAAATCATTTTAGAACGGAGCGGATACAATGAGTAAAAATACAAAAGAGAAACAACCTGTATCGAAGAACATCCATCAAAATGAAGATTACTTAACAAAACAGCTTGGTATTGGGAAAAGCTTCGATGTAGGTATAAGGAAAATAAACATCTTAGGTAAAGAATTGCAAATATATTTTGTCAATGGGTTATGTGATACAGCTTTTATTATAGAGTTAATGAAGGAATTAATGGAGCTTGATCGTCATGAGAAGAAACAGATCATTCCTCGTAAAGCAATTGAAAACCGTTTAACACACCAACAAGTTGAGTATGCTGAAGATTTAGATCAAGCAATAATTCAACTTCTTTCAGGACTAATTATTTTACTTATTGAAGATGAATCGGAAGCGATTATAATAGATGTGCGAAGCTACCCTGGCCGAGGCCCGAATGAGCCTGATACAGAGAAAGTGGTACGTGGAGCAAGGGATGGGTATACAGAAAATATTATAGAAAATACTGGCTTAACAAGACGAAGAATCCGTGATGAGCGGCTTAGACATGAAATTCTTCAAGTGGGTGAGCGGTCCAAGACCGATATTTGTATTGCCTATTTAGAAGATGTAGCTGATGATGCAATGGTGAAAGTGATTCGAAAAGAAATTGAAAATATTAAGATTGATGGCTTAACGATGGCTGATAAAGTTGTCGAAGAGTTTATTGTAAAACAAGGAATGAATCCATTTCCTCTCGTTCGCTATTCTGAACGTCCTGATGTTGTGGCAACACACATACTGGAGGGACATGTTGTCGTCTTTGTAGACGGGTCCCCAAGTGCAATTATTACGCCAACGACTTTTTTTCACCATGTTCAGCATGCAGAGGAGTTTCGCCAAGCACCAGCTGTAGGGACGTTTTTTAGATGGGTTCGTTATTCGGGAATGATTTTTTCTTTAATTATTCTACCGTTATGGTATTTAATGGTTGTACAACCAGATATGTTACCGGCGGCCCTTGAATATATTGGGCCAAACGAAACAAAAAATGTGCCTGTTTTTGTCCAAATCCTCCTGGCTGAGTTTGGTATTGAGCTGTTGCGGATGGCGGCAATTCATACCCCTTCACCGCTAGCGACTGCGTTAGGTCTAGTCGCCGCATTGTTAATTGGGGATATTGCCATTTCTGTTGGACTTTTCATCCCTGAGGTTATTTTATATGTTGCAGTAGGAGCGATAGGGACGTTTGCAACGCCTAGTTATGAGCTCGGAGTTGCTATGAAAATTGTTCGTTTAATCCTCATTGTCATGACAGCTATCTTTAAGGCGCCTGGTTTTATTATAACGTTGACAATATTTGTTCTATGGTTAGCAAGTATTCGTTCATTAGAGAAACCATATTTCTGGCCGTTTTTACCATTTAATCCGAAAGCTGCAATGCAAATCATTGTTCGTACGTCCGTACCGACAATGAAGAAACGTCCGAGTATAGTTGGTACGAAAAATAACACAAAACAGCCGGTTTAACTAATATTTGCCTAGTCGTTGTTAGTGAGTTTTTATTGAAGTAAAGTGATAATTATGATAAAGTGTTACGTAACTTATTTTAGATACGTAACAGCTATATCTTTTAAAAGGTAGCTAACTAGCCGAGCTTATTAGCTGCCTTTTTATCATTTTAGGTTTAGTGAGAGGGGAAAAGGGATGTTTTTACACGGTACAAGTCAAATTAATCAACAAGGACATCTTGAAATCGGCGGGGTGGATACTGTTGAGTTATCAAAAAAATATGGAACACCATTGTTTGTCTATGATGTTGCACTAATAAAACAAAAAGCAAATGAATTTAAAGAAGCATTTAAAAAACATGGAGTAAAGGCTCAAGTTGCCTATGCAAGTAAAGCATTCAGTTGTGTTGCAATGTGTCAACTGGCTGATGAATTAGGTTTAAGCTTAGATGTCGTTTCAGGCGGAGAATTATATACCGCACTAACAGCAAATTTCCCTGTTGAACGCATTCATTTTCATGGAAACAATAAAAGTCCCGAAGAAATTGATATGGCTGTAAAAGCAGGTATTGGTTGTTTTGTTGTTGATAATTTTTATGAGCTTGAATTAGTTGAACAAGCATGTATCAGACACCAAACGAAAACAGCTATTCTGTTACGCACCACACCGGGGGTAGAAGCACATACTCATGAATATATTACAACCGGGCAGGAAGATTCGAAATTTGGATTCGATCTTGTAAGTGGCCAAGTTGATCAGGCTATTTCCATGACGAAGGATAAGGAGACACTACAGCTGCTTGGATTACATTGTCATATTGGCTCACAGATTTTTGAAACGACTGGATTTGTGATGGCAGTGGAAAAAATCTTTTCATACTTAGCAAAATGGAAAGAAGAGCTTGATTTTACACCTACTGTACTGAATTTAGGCGGAGGCTTTGGTATTCGTTATGTAAAAGGTGATGAGCCATTACCATTGTCAGAATATGTTGATGCAACTGTTGAGGCCGTTATCGAACAATCGAGAACTCTTGGTATGGAAGTTCCTGAAATTTGGATCGAACCAGGACGTTCACTTGTTGGAGATGCAGGTACAACATTGTATTCAGTTGGTTCAGAGAAGGACATCCCAAATGTTCGCCATTATTTATCGGTTGATGGAGGGATGACGGATAATTTACGTCCAGCACTGTATCATGCTGAATACGAGGGAATTCTTGCAAACCGGGCAAGAGAGGAAAGTGACCACGTATACTCGATCGCCGGTAAGTGCTGTGAAAGTGGGGACATGTTAATTTGGGATCTTCCATTACCTAAAGCAAATCATGAAGATCTATTGGCTGTCTTCTGTACAGGAGCATATGGTTATTCAATGGCAAATAACTATAACCGTATACCAAGACCAGCAGTTGTCTTTGTAGAAAACGGTAATTCCCAAGTTGTTATTAAAAGAGAAAGCTATGAAGATTTGATTCGTCTTGATGTTTCATTAAATACGTTATAGTTACATCTACTACCCTTTCTCTAATTGAGTTGGGGTATTTTTTTCTCATTTGTACTAATTTATGGTATTATGGGAAAGATGTTATCAATAGGAGGTATTACATATGAAAAAGGGAAGCATTACATTTGAAAACGGAGAAAAAATTGAATTTGATCTTTTTCCGAATGAGGCACCAATAACAGTTGCTAATTTTGAGAAACTAGCGAATTCTGGATTTTATAATGGTTTAACATTCCACCGTGTTATTCCTGGTTTTGTTGCACAAGGTGGTTGTCCTATCGGAAATGGTACAGGCTCTGCTGATGAGCGCATTCCATGTGAAACTGAAGGTAATCCGCACAAGCATGTTGCAGGTGCATTATCAATGGCTCATGCAGGGAAAGATACAGGCTCTTGCCAGTTTTTCATCGTACATGAACCACAACCTCATTTAGATGGTGTACATACAGTTTTTGGTCAAGTAACTGAAGGAATGGACACTGTTTTACGTGTTAAACAAGGTGATGTAATGAGTAAGGTAGAGGTTGTAGAAGCGTAAGAATAAAAAATAATATTTGTAGAAGCCGAATGGAGGGGATCTTCATTCGGCTTTTTTCTTGAATCGACAAAATAATTAAAAATACTTTAATGGATTAGCAGGTAAATAGCACCTTTTGACGAATGATAAATAATAAGAGGTGATTAATATGACGGATCATGTAAGAGATGAGATTAGTAAATGGCGAGAGGAATTAGAATTAGAAAAAAGAAATAATGTGGGTGACGTAAACGAAGCTGTAGAAAAAATCTCTGTAGTACGAGCTAAATACTACGTAGCTGAAAGAGCGTTAAATTCATTTGATAACGCAGAAGAAAGAAAGAAGTTTTATGAAGAAAACGTTAAACCTCTTGAAGAAGCATTAGATAAAGCAGAAGAATATTTTGAAACAATTAAATATGCTAAAGGTATGAGAAATGCTCATATAGATTTATTACTTGCTCAAATTGAAATAAATCTCACTTCATAGTATTCTATTTTTACAGTTTTATTTTTAAGGGTAGAGCCTATAAGAATTATGCAAAATTTAAAAGGGAATTCATACCTTTCTATAGTATATTAATATACTATAGAAAGGAGATGAAATAAGTATTGTTCCCTAGTAAGGACGAAGTAATTATCACAGTTGGAATAACTGTAGTAAAGTTAATAGTAGTTGCTGTAATCATTTATTTATGGAGAAGGTACCATAAATAAATATTTTACGTAGAATAAAGAAGACTGTCTATTTTTAGGCAGTCTTTTCAACTTTTTATGAAAAATGATTCTTTGTTGAAAAGTTGTAAAAAAAACATGTAGGAAAATACATAACTTTCGCAGAAAATAAAGTTGAGGGGAGGGAGGTCTTCATGAGTGAGAATTTACAATATTATGTAATTGAAACGAATGGACGTATTCATTTCTTGACAAAATATGATGAGAACGAAGCATTTAAAAAACTTATGGAATCTAACGAAAATATTCTTGAAGTGTGGATGGATGGGATGATGTTAATTGATATTACGTACAATCCAGAAAAAGAAGCGTTTCAGACTGCATTGCATCGAAAATTAGATTTTTATCCTGAAAAAGGTCAGCAAATGTTTCATCAGATTGTTGAAAAACTAAGTGAAATTTATCAGGATATTTAAATTTTAAGTTGAAAATTGAAAGTTAAAGTTGAAAGTTGATGCAGGGGGAGCGTCAAGATTTGGCTAGTTTAATGACAATATATTGACGATATGTGATTCAACAGGTAATATTGAATTATAATAAAATAGCATGAATAAAAAGTTCCTTCGGGGTAGGGTGAAATTCCCAACCGGCGGTGATGAAGTTTGGTTACTTCTAAGTCCGTGACCCGGTAAGCTTGTATGCTTAGCGGTGGATCTGGTGCGACTCCAGAGCCGACAGTATAGTCTGGATGGGAGAAGGAAGAAAATAGCAAAAAAATGCCTGTTTAGATTACGGGATAAGTGTGTCTTTTTTTAGCAGTTATAAGGAATGATTTACTTCTTAAGTAACATTATAGAAGTAAGTTTTTACCTCCAACTGTAAACAATAAAAAGGACCTGTTGCTTATTAGTATTTTCTTCTACTTATACCACCCTGGGAATGATACCTCAGGGTTTTTTGTTGTATTAATATATAAGACACTCACATTTTACAACTTTAAACAAAAAAGCGGTGGTAACAATGAATGATCATCAATATATGAAACTTGCCCTTGAACTTGCAAGTAGTGCAAAGGGACAAACAACCCCTAATCCTTTAGTCGGGGCAGTTGTTGTTAAAGATAATCAAATTGCAGGTATGGGAGCGCATTTAAAAGCAGGGGAGCCGCATGCTGAAGTTCACGCATTACGAATGGCTGGTGAAAAAGCAGAAGGGGCAACTATCTATGTAACGTTGGAGCCATGCAGTCATCATGGCCGTACACCCCCATGTGCCGATCTTGTAATAGAATCTGGAATTAAGCGAGTCGTCATCGCCTCTACTGATCCTAATCCAAAGGTGGCTGGTAAAGGGATAGCAAAACTTAAAGATGCTGGAATAGATGTTGAAGTTGGCTTGTTAAAAGAAGAAGCTAATGAGTTAAACCGAGTATTTTTCCACTATATTGCTACAAAGAAACCTTTTGTGACATTAAAGTCAGCGACTAGTTTAGATGGGAAAATTGCAACTGTTACAGGCGAAAGTAAGTGGATCACTGGTGAATTGGCCAGGGAAGATGTTCATTATTTGCGACACCAACATGATGCGATACTTGTAGGGGTAGGGACTGTTATAGCAGACAATCCTTCTTTAACGACCCGACTTTTGAATGGTGGGAAGAATCCGATTCGGATTATTTTAGATCATCAATTAAGAACACCGTTGGATGCTTCGGTTGTAACCGATAGTCAAGCCCCAACGTGGTTTATAACAAGTCAACAAGCACCTGCTGAAAAAATAGCTGCTTTAAAAGAAATGGGGATGACGGTTCATCAACTTAATTCTAGTGTGATTGATGTTAATAAGATGCTCGAAGTACTGGGAGCAAATGGAATTAGTTCTTTATTAGTAGAGGGAGGAGCAAAAGTTAATGGCAGCTTTTTGCTTTCGCGGGCTGTTAATCAGGTGATTACGTATATTGCTCCAAAGTTAATTGGTGGACAAAATGCTCCAACATCTTTTAGTGGTACAGGTTTTGAAAGTATCGCGGATGTTTTATCACTAAGAGTGAGGTCAGTAGAACAACTGGGAGATGACATCAAGATTATCTCTGTGCCAAAGGGGGAAATATAATGTTTACAGGGATTATTGAAGAAATTGGTACGATTGAACAAATGAAGCAATCCGGGGATGCAATCGTTATGACAATTCAGGCTAGTCATATATTATCGGATGTTCAAATAGGTGATAGTATCGCAGTTAATGGTGTATGCTTAACCGTTACCTCATTTGATAAACAACGGTTTACAGTTGATATGATGCCGGAAACAGTACGTAATACGAGTTTGCGGCAGCTAGGTCGCAGTTCTAATGTAAACTTAGAAAGAGCGATGGCAGCTGGAGGACGATTTGGAGGTCATATTGTTTCAGGACACGTAGACGGAATTGGCGAAATTGTAAAAAAAGAAAGAGTTGACAATGCCGTCTACTATCAAATAAAGGTTGATCCTGATATTCGAAAATATATTGTATTAAAAGGCTCAATCGCCATTGATGGTACAAGTCTTACGGTGTTTGGAGTAACCGATGATACATTTACTGTTTCAATTATTCCTCACACATTAACAGAAACCGTCATTGGTTCTAAAGGTGTGGGAGATATTGTAAACCTTGAATGTGATATGATCGGTAAATATATTGAACAATTCATCGATCAACGCTTTTCAAACCAAAAACAAGGATCCACAATTACTGAGAATTTTTTGGAAGAAAACGGATTTAAGTAAATTTAGAATTAAGAATTGAGAATTAAGAATTGATTTTCGTAATTTCTAAGAGGCTTTCTTCTGTGAAATCACATGAAGTAATTCTAAATTCTAAATTTTTAATTCTTAATTAAAAAAGAGGGGTGGGGGATTTTATGTTTGACCCGATTGAAGAGGCGATTTATGAATTAATGCAAGGTAAGGTTGTCATTGTTTGTGATGATGAAGACCGTGAAAATGAGGGGGACTTTGTATCATTAGCAGAGAAAACGTCACCAGAGGTTATTAATTTTATGATTACACACGGGCGTGGACTTGTATGTGCACCAATTACAGAGGAGAGAGCAAGAAAATTAGAATTAGTACCAATGGTTGATCATAATACAGATCCACATGGGACAGCTTTTACGGTAAGTATTGATCACAAAACGACGACGACTGGAATTTCGGCTCATGAACGTTCGACAACTGTTAAAGCACTTGTTGATGAAGAAACAAAAGCAGGTGATTTTAAAAAACCTGGTCACATTTTCCCTCTCGTCGCGAAAGATGGCGGTGTATTAAGGCGTGCTGGCCATACCGAAGCTGCAGTTGATTTAGCAAGGTTATGTGGTGCAAAACCAGCAGGTGTAATTTGTGAAATTATTAAGGAAGATGGATCAATGGCCCGTGTTCCGGACTTACGGAAAATTGCTGATGAGCATGATCTGAAAATGATTACGATTAAGGATTTAATTCAATATCGTAATCGCAAGGATAAATTAGTAACCAAAGAAGTTGAAATTGATCTTCCAACTGAGTTTGGTGATTTTAAAGCAGTAGGCTATTCAAATATTGTTGATGGAAAAGAACATATCGCATTAGTAAAAGGCGAAATCATTCCTGATGAGCCAACGTTAGTAAGAGTCCATTCTGAATGTTTGACTGGTGATGTACTTGGGTCATATCGTTGTGATTGTGGACCACAGCTTCATGCTGCGTTGACTCAAATTGAAAAGGAAGGTAGCGGTATACTTTTATATATGCGTCAAGAAGGACGCGGGATCGGCCTGCTAAACAAAATGAAAGCATATAAGCTGCAAGAAGAAGGCTATGACACAGTTGAAGCAAATGAAAAATTAGGATTTGCTCCTGATCTTCGTGATTATGGAATTGGTGCTCAAATTTTACGTGATTTGGGTGTAACAAAAATGAAACTGTTGACGAACAATCCTCGTAAAATTACGGGCTTGAAAGGGTATGGCTTGGAAGTTGTCGACCGTGTACCACTACAACTGCCACATAACAGTGCCAATGAAAATTATCTGCGTACAAAACATAAGAAATTAGGACATTTACTTCATTTTTAAATGTAAAATGTAAAATTGTTCGGGTTTATCAGGATGTTGTCTTCTGTGAGTTCACTGAAGTAACTCTAAACTATAAACTCTAAACTATAAACTAATCACAGGGGAGTGTTGAGAAATGGGTAAAGTATATGAAGGAAATTTAGTAGCATCTGGGTTAAAAATCGGGATTGTTGTAGGGCGATTTAATGAGTTTATTACAAGTAAATTATTAAGTGGTGCACAGGATGCGCTTAAGCGACATGGTGTTAATGAAGAAGATGTAGATATCGCTTGGGTACCAGGAGCATTTGAAATTCCATTAGCAGCGAAAAAAATGGTTGAGACAAACAAATATGATGCTGTTCTTACATTAGGTACTGTGATCAGAGGAGCAACTCCACATTTTGATTTTGTTTGTAATGAAGCAGCAAAAGGTGTGGCAGCAATTTCTTTACAATCAGGGGTGCCAGTAATCTTTGGAGTGTTAACAACAGATTCAATTGAACAAGCCGTTGAACGTGCAGGAACAAAAGCAGGTAATAAAGGCTGGGATACAGCAGTATCTGCAATTGAAATGGCAAACCTAAGCCGCTCATTTGAATAAAAACATGAAAACGCTTGGTCAACCAAGCGTTTTCTATTGTGCTGTTTCTTTATTTCAAATAAACAGCATAGGCATTTGTCTATTTTTTTCCCTATTATTACAATAGTCTAAAAATTTAATCACATTTTTATATTAAATTCGTTATAATATTGTTGAGCAACTAGTATTTGGTGTAAAATCTAGTTGTAAAATGATAATCTTTTATATTAACGAGGGATGAAAAATGCTAGTACCGTATAAACCAAGTTATGAGAAGATTGCAATGGGGCTGCTATCTTATATGCCTGAAGAAAAGGAGATAAAAAAGCTCCAACAAACAATCAGGCGGTACGAAACAGATGAGGATTGGCAATTATTCCTCTGGAAAAAGGACGATATTATCGGAGTCATCGGGATTCATTTATTACAAGATAGTACCGCTGAGTTATGCCACCTTTGTATCAATCCTTCTTATCGAGAAGAAGGTTTAGGGAAAGAGATGATCGAAGCGATTCGAAAAAAAGTGGATGGAAAATTGATCCCGACTACTTGTACAATGAGCTTTTACAGAAAATGTGGCTTTCAATATGTTGATTTGTAGAAGGGATTAACTCCCTTCATTTTTTTTTCTTTTTTGGCGTTGTCGTTCTGCAATGACATCAGTGCGGTCTCGAAGTCGATGTTTATGAATGAGAAAGGGGTCTTTTTCAACAGTTAATTCACCCCATGTGTATCCTTTTTTACTACAAAGCTCTCGGCAGTGCTCTATTAGTTGCGTATTGGTTAATGGGATGTTGAATGGTGCATAGTCTGCTGCCGACTCGATCTCCTTTTTTCTATCTTTCATAGTAGCTAAAAGTTGATTACGATCAATTCCTAGAGAAAGTAGAGAAGCGGGTTCATTTTCTAAAATTTGAAGTGAACTGTGCATCATTCGTAATGCTCCACCTAGATTACCTCTTCGATGGTGATAGAGAGCAACGGCAAGCTGAATAAGTCCAACCCATTTTCTTTGTGGCGGGTTTTCGCTTTTCCAATGCTCCTCTAAAACTTCATGACATTCAAAATAATCCCTTGATCCATGAAAATAGACAAGGTACTCAATATAGGCTTTTGGGTACATACACAAAATCCTTCCTTAAAATGGTCTACTGTTAGTGTAACACTAAATAATAAATGAATAATACATTAAAGCAACAATTACCGTTTAGAAATATGGTATAATCCAAAAAGTAAATTATTACTTGGTGGTTTTTATTATGATTCAATATAATGTAAAGCTAGATGCTTTTGAAGGCCCTTTGGATCTTCTTCTTCATCTTGTAAATAAAGCAGAAGTGGATATTTATGATATACCGGTTTCAACGATAACTGATCAATATTTAAGTTATATTCATACAATGCAGGAATTAAAACTCGACGTTGCCAGTGAATATTTAGTTATGGCCGCGACATTATTAGCGATAAAAAGTAAAATGTTGTTGCCAAAGCAAGAAGAAATAATATTTGATGAAGAGTTGGGTATTGATGATTATGAGGATGATCCACGTCAGGAATTGATTGAGCGACTAGTGGAATATCGGAAGTTTAAAGATGCGGCAGAGCAATTGAAAGAACGGGAAAAAGATCGAGGTCTTCTTTATACTAGACCGGTTAGTGATTTCAGTCAATATGTTGTTGATGAAGTACAAGAAAGACCGATGATGAATGTATCAATCTATGACATGCTGACCGCCTTTCAACGACTTATGCAACGAAAAAAGAATACTTCACAAACGATGACCACAGTCCAGCGGGATGATATATCGATTGAAGCAAGAATGGGAGAAATACTAGAAGAATTAACCTATTCAAAAGGGAGTAAAAATTTTTATGACCTCTTCCCACATAATGATAAAGGTCATATGATTGTTACTTTTTTGGCAGTACTCGAATTAATGAAAAACAATTCAATTTTTTGTGATCAAGAGGACAACTTTGCAGACATCATGATTTATAGAACAAGGGAGGTTTGATCTTGAAAGAGCAGGAAATGAAAGCAATAATTGAAGGACTTTTGTTTATCTCTGGTGATGAAGGTATTGAATGCAAACAGATTGCTGAAGTTTTGGAAATAGATAAGAAAAAAGTGAAGAAATTAATTCAAGAATTGGCTGCTGACTATAAAGAACAAAATAGAGGTATACAGCTTGTGGAATATGCAGAATCATATCAATATACAACGAAGCCAGAGCATGCGGAGTATTTTAAACGATTGGTTGATCTGCCAAGTTCATCAACGTTATCACAAGCAGCACTAGAAACGTTAGCGATTGTTGCATATCGTCAGCCGATCACACGTGTAGAAATTGAAGAAATAAGAGGCGTGAAATCAGAAAAAGCCTTACAAACACTAATTGGAAAAATGTTAATTAAAGAAGTTGGACGAGCGGAAGGTCCTGGTAGAGCGATTCTTTATGGAACGACTAAATATTTCCTTGAACAATTTGGATTAAAAACTACCGATGAGCTTCCTCCTTTAAAAGAAGATTTTGATGAACAATCTATTGAACAGGAAGCTGATTTGTTTTTCGAGAGGTTCCAGGAAAAAATTGGTGATCTTGGTTAAAAGATAATGTGAAGTAATATCTGTGACTATCATTGAAAGAATACAATGTCTGTTAAATTTGGTATAATTTTGATTGGAACATATTTATTACTATTGCTAGGAGGGATTTTGATGCTTATTACTTTTTGTGAAGGAAAAGAGCTAGAAAAAGAAAGACCAAATACTTCTGAGGATTTCTTTAACCGCTCAACTGTTAAATTTTTGTTAGATGGTCAAGAAAAAGAATTCCATCTTCTATATATTCGCTACTTTGACGAGATTTTTAACAGCTTTGTCCCTTTTGAAAGTGACCCCATTTTTCAGGCGGGAGATCGTGAAGTAACGTTTAAAGACATTGTAGCTCTTGTTTGTCTGATCAAAAATCCAACCTTTGCAGAACGCAAAAGAATTTATATTAATGATCAAAAAGAATTTCAACAGTATTTTCAGGGGATTAATTATGATAAAATTAAAGAAATATTCGAAGCTCTTCAACAACGTGGAGAATATAAATTGGACAATCGTTTAGTTTTTCAAAATTAAACATACTAAAAGTAACAGATAAACAAAGGAGGAGAAAAATGTGGGGAATAATTTAGTGAAGGGACAAATTACACTCGTTGATGAAAACTTGACAAATATTTGTCAAACATTAGAAAATTATTTAAATGAAACGACACTTTCAGGGCTGATAAAAGAAGCAGAAGGTGAAGATCAACGTGAATATTTTACTTCTCTTTTGTCTTCAATAAGAAGAGTTTTCGTCTTTTGTGACGAAGGAAGAGAAGCTTGCGAAGTGATTTTAAAAGGACAAACCTTCCGAAAAGTAGCCGCTGAGAAAACATTATACTGGGTATATCATCATTGTATCGAAGAGTTTTTTAATCCTCGTATTGATAACTGGTATGAAAATAGCCGAGCAGCTTATACTGGGAAAAATTCAATTAAGTTTGCTCAAAAAGTTCCATCTTCTCTTGAAACAATGATGGCAAAAATTGAAGGTCCGTTTCAAACAATGAGAGAAGAATTAGAGTACTATGAAACAGATTATCAAACAAAAACGATTCAAACGAAATAAAAATAAGAAAATCCTCCTTTAGAAAGCAAAGGAGGATTTTTTGTCTGTCTTCCTGATCATTCGGTTCTGGGCTTTGTTGGATCACATTGTGGATAGTTAACGTCTGGTGTGACCTGAGCCAGCTTCATAAGGTAATAACACTCTTCTCTTGACATATGATCAGCCATTAGAGCGGAAAATGTTCCAAGTAGTTTATTATTCATTTCTAATTCTTCAAGCTCTGCTAGAAACTTTTTAAATAAGATGATTTCCAATTCGACATCATTATTAAAACGGTGAAGGGCAGGGAATGTTTCGATATTTGCCCGTAAATATCCAGCCATTTCCACCGCTTTTATATAAAATTGTTCAAAGTGCTCAGTGAAAGTATCACTTTTTTCCCTGATTTGTTTTTCTGTTAGATCTAATGATCCAGATATCCCGTCTGCATGCCCTGCAGCATCTAATAACCAGACAAGATGATAGTGCAATGGATGACAAACAGGTGGAAATTCTTTTTGTGACAGGTAAGGTAATACTAACAAATATTCTTCAACTTCATTAACCATATGGTTTAAAAATGTGGGAGGCAATTCAATGGTTATATCCCCTACTAAATGCTGACCAATAAGGTCTAATTTATATTGTCGAATGAGTTCAGCTTGTTGATGTGCTTCATCAGTTAATTGTAAGATTTGATCTGTAGATAGATTCTTTCTTGATTTTGCTAATAATGTATCAAAAGTATGTTTAAATTGTTCAGCTCTTTCAATTTCTTTTTTTTCGTTTGGTGATAAAGTATCCAATATGAAACGTGAGTGATCACCCAATACTTGTAGCCAAAACCGGTGTTCGAACAGGGCAGTCTTATTGAAATCATTCCTGTACAAATTGTCTCCCCCTTTATGGATAAAACGTCAACAATAACTATATGTACCACCTATAAAGAAAATGCACGTCACTTTTATGCGGTGTAGGCTATCTCCTAAAACATTTTTCTCTTACTAGGCATATAGTAGAAGCGAGATTCAATAATAAGGAGGGGCAAAATGGAGGAACAAAGCAATTTTAACAAGGCTACTTATATTGAAGAATTAGAAGCTTGGGGATATCGATTTAATGAAAATGTGAAGGAGAATGGAGCTAGCCTAGAGGAGTATTATGGGAAGGAAATAATACAGGATATCAATCATCATTCAACACAATTATTAGAAAAGATTACCCGATACAAAAAAGAACAGGAATCGGATAATCGTTCTGATGATGTAACACCAATTGCTGATTTAGCAAATCAGCTTTATGAACAATGGTTATCGTTGGATGAAAAACAATTGAATGGACGTGAAGAAACAGAATGTAATAGAAACGAGCAAGAGGAAAATCGCTTCAATTTTGTAAACAAAGAAGTGCAGGCAGTGCCAATTGGTAAGCATCAACTGCCGCCGCTACCTTATGATTACAATGCACTCGAACCATATATAAATCGAGAAATTATGCAATTGCATCATACAGAACACCATCAATCTTATGTGGATAACCTAAATAAAGCAGAGAGAAAGATGCAAGAAGCTCGTGAAAAAAATGACTTTGAGCTTATAAAACATTGGGAGAGAGAAGCTGCTTTTAATGGGGCAGGACATTATTTGCATACAATCTTTTGGAATAATATGAGTCCAAGAGGGGGAGGAGAGCCAAAGGGTTCATTACTTGCACAAATTAATAAAGACTTTGGTAGCTTTAATAAGTTTAAACAGCATTTCTCTGAAGCGGCAAAAAAAGTAGAAGCAGTCGGTTGGGCGATTTTAGTTTGGGCTCCGAGAGCACACCATTTGGAAATTCTTCAAGCTGAAAAGCATCAAAACTTAAGTCAGTGGGATGTTGTGCCATTACTGGCCCTTGATGTATGGGAGCATGCATATTATTTGCAATATAAAAACGAACGAGGGCTCTATGTAGATAACTGGTGGAATGTCGTAAATTGGGATAATGTAAGTCAAAGATTCGAGCGAGCAAAGCAATTAAAGTGGACGCCGTATTAAATGTAAAATGTATAATTTAAAATGTAAATCTTTTGTTGTAATTCATTGACGCATTTAATAAAAGATTTCTTTTAGAAATACTTTAGATAATTTTACATTTTACATTTTAAATTTAATAAAAAAGCGAATGGTTTGCCATTCGCTTTTTTTAGCTTGCTTGTTTTTTTGTTTTGATTTTCACAAGTGATAGTTGATGGATGGTGATTTCCGGTCGGCTTCCCAGGCGGATGTTTAATGCGGTTTGGCCAAGTCCTTCACTTATATAAAACGGCTTTCCATTATGATAGTGAAGACCTTTAATAATGTTTTGCTTCGCTAGTTCGCCCATTATGACTAAATGGTATGGCTTAGGCCAAAAGATTTGTCCGCCGTGGAAGTGTCCTGATAATAGATAGTCAAAATGATAATTGTCCATATGCAAGACGATATTTGGATCATGAGTAAGAACGAGTGAGTAGTCATTACGTGTTGTCTTTTGAAATGAAGCAGGGAGATCGGAATGGTTCGTACTAAAGTTATCAATACCTATTAATTGTATCGTTTTTCCCTTTACTTTGATCGTTACACTTTCATTTTGAAGTGTATGACATCCAAATTCTTCAAGGGTTTGTTTTAATTGTGCAAAGTCGTCCCCTTTTAAAACATAATCATGATTACCAAATACAGCATACGTGCCATATTGAGGGTTTAGCTTTTGAAAGACTTTTAAATAGGGAATTAGCTTTGGAATAGATCGTTTTTTGTCTAGAAAATCACCAGTTAATGCAATAAGGTCAATATGCTTATCTTTTAGGCTCTCATATAACTCATTGGGAGTAACGGAAAGCTTTTCAAGGTGCATATCTGAAATTTGTAAAACGTGTAGCAATTGCTTCGTTTCTAGCTTTTGTTCATTTATTTCGATAGTATTTAACGAAAACTTTTTTGTATTTTTATAAGCAAATAAAAATAGGGAAGACAGTACAAATAGACTTATCCCAAGGATCATTAATGCTGACCTCCTTTATACTAGTACAACCTATCTACCAGTATAAAGGAAAAGTAGCGGAGAAGTCATTGGAAATTAAAGGTCATTGTGCTTGTAAATACTTCTGAAGTAATTTTTCTTTAGACATAAATAAATAATTAGGCGCATGCTTTTTCTTTTTATATGAAGAAGGTTCAGTAGAAAATAGAAATGAAATTGGACTTAATCTTGCTGCTTTAAACCAACGGTATATACGGCTTTTTATTGATATAGATTCAAACCCTAATCGTGCATGCCCGCGATTAATCATCGTAATCCCGACAATACCTTTAATTTCTTCATACTTTTCATGTTCTTTAATATAGGCAGCAAGTGAAGGGAGTGATTCTTCAACCATTTTGTAGATAAGCAGAGCTTTTTTGACATCGCTTTGAATTGTAAGCATATCTTTAATTAACTGTGTATTGTACAAATGAATTTTAATTAATATATCATTTTTTTTTATTGAACAGCCATCAGATAAAACGACGTCTCTCCCTTTATACTTAGTGAGTCTGACACGAAAAATATTTTTATTCTTTTCCTTTTTCCCGTCGCTAAGGTGAGTAATGCCATATAGATTAATATAAAATGGATCAATAAAGTTCCAAATATTAAACAAAATTGAGCGCATTATAAAACTCTCCCTTCTAATGATCGCATTTTTATTTTGGCTTAATTTACAAATAATAAACGAAAACTGTATGATTTTTTTCCGACGTTTCATACTAAAAGTACGAATATAGATCGAATACAGGAGAGTTGTATCATGAGAAAGGTATTGTTTATGCCTTTACTACAAATATCCTCTGGTCATCATCAAGTTGCAGATGCATTGGCAGATTGGCTGAAAAAGTCTTTTGATGACATCGAGTGTGAGAAAATTGATATTTTGCAATATGGCTATGGTCCAGTTGAAAAACTCGTTTCACAAATCTATTTAAAGTGGATTCATTATTGCCCTTCCCTGTACAGTTGGATTTATCGTAAGTCATTAACAGAAAAAATGGAGCAGAATAAACGGTATGTTTTATATGAAATTCTTTTTGAAAGAATAATGAAAAAGATTGTAACGGAAACAAAGCCCCATTTAATTATTTGTACACATGCATTACCTTCTTATCTTCTCAATCGTCTTAAAGGAAAGGGAGAGATTTCCGTTCCTGTTATTAATGCGTACACTGATTTTTTTGTGAATAAGTTATGGGGGCTACAGAATATCGACTGTCACTTTGTTGCGGATCATTATTTAAAGGAAGGACTACTTTCCAAAGGGGTTTCTGAGGACGCTGTACATGTGACTGGAATACCAATTCATCAGAAAATTATCAAAAAGGAAGACAGGAGAGATAGGAGTCAACCTTATTATCAAATTATTATTACGGGAGGTAGCTTAGGAGTAGGTAAAGTTGATCGTTTCATTACCACATTACAACCAAACTATCTGATTCGCTATGTTGTGCTTTGTGGAAAAAATAAACGACTATACGAATGGATTAAACGGTATAATCATCCGTATATTGTTGGTCTTCCATACATTGATAGTCGAGAAAAAATGAATGAGATATACAATAATTCGGATGGTATCATCACAAAGCCCGGGGGTGTTACACTGAGTGAGTCCCTGCATAAAAATATTCCTATCTTTATTTATGATACATTACCTGGGCAGGAAGAGATGAACTTAAATCATTTAAAAAAGTCAAATGTTGTGTTTCAATTAGAGACTTCAGAAGAATTGAATATTGAGGAAAAAATATTAGAAATACTACAGTCGGAACAACGTTTTAATGCCTATCAACGCGCACTTCAAACATATCATTCTTTTGTAAAGAGAGAAGCAATTGATCAAAAAGTGAATGATATTATTGCTGGTTTACGTTAAAAGGGGGGATGTCTCAAAAGCTAAGTAACAGTCACCTCAACCACAAAATCTAGATGTTATTTGTGGTGTAACCTCTAGATTTTGTTAACATCGAGGAGAGCTGTCACTTATGAGATACCCCTTTTTTTATTCTGCCTTATTTATTTCCTTGCTAAAGAGTCCAAGAATATATTCTTTTAGATCTGTTATTCTTCGATATCTTGGTTCAACGTCAGTTCCTGCGACAATTAATGCTGTTAATGTATCATTTTTATGAATGCCTCCATGTTCCCCTCCGTCGGGGTGTGCAGGAGCTCCTTCCGTACCAAAGGCGTGTCCCGGCTTAGCTGCTAATACAAGTGCAGGAGTGTCCAGACTATGAAGAGAGCTATATAATTGATTGAGGACGTCTGGATAATCGACATACGAGATTCTTTTTTTCTTGTCATCTATTTTTAATGTGACATTCTGATATTCTCCTTCAATTGTCCAAGTCTGATCATAACGATCAGTCCACGGACCAGTTTGTTTAAAGCGGAATTGTTTGTTCGTGTCAGGTGTAATGACATGTATCCATTCTTCTTCTAACCATGCAGCCATTGCGATTCGATTATCAATCATTGCTGTCTCTGCAAGGGTTGGAATAACCTCTTGACCCCCAATTGGATAAACATATGTCATTCGATGATTGTTAGCAAAGACGAGTTCTCCTTCTTGAATTGGATCACCTAGTCTGTTAATGGCATAATCATGAAAAATAGATTCTAAATCGATGGTTAACTTTTCATCATCCTCAATTTGCTTATCTGATCCATGATCACCGAGAACAATAAATATATTCTCATCTAATGCTTGATCCCAACTTTCATAGCTATTTAATATATCTTGGAAAAATAATTCCGCCTGCTCAAAACCCAGGCGATAATAAGGGCTGTGGTGATGAGCCTTTTTGTCAAAATCGGGAAGGAAGACCATCATTAGATCAGGCTGTTCTCCTTCATTAATTAATGTTTTTACCGTTTCAATGGCATAGGCGTCATTTAAACCATATCTGCTAAAGATTGAATCTGGAAGGTCCTTATCTTGTAGCACTTTAGGTTTGACCATTTTTCCAAAAGCAAGTATATCTGGACCTTTTGTTTGCATTTGTTCTGGTAAACCTAATGCTTGGTCGGGTATCGTTGGTATGTTAATTGTATGGATATTATCACCGCGATACAAAAGCATATTAATTGAACCAGTTGTAAAATTTTTTCTGCTTAAATCCTCGTAAATTGTTGTCACATTTTTGCTTAGGTGAGTGTTGTTTAAATGATAAACTGAATCCTCTAATGATTGAGTCAGGCCTAATTTCACCAGTTTCTCATATGTTGAGCCGTAATCAATTAAACGATTTTCATCGGTTTTATACCAGACAAGGCCGGGGATTTCATGCTTATCTGGTGTTTGACCAGTGATTAGTGAGCTTTCGATGACAACAGACATTGAAGGAAAGGGAGATACTAAATCCTTATAATAAAATCCATTCTCAATTAAAAAATCTAATGCCGGAATCCCCCCTTTTTCCCTGCTGGAATCAATTAAGGAACCCATCATTGTATCAAGCATAACGACAATTACTTTTTTATTAGTATTTGATTTCTTTTCTGCAATAGAGGCTCCTTTAAATTCACCCTCGTTTTGGTTACAGCCAGAGGATATAAGCAATAAAAATGTCATCACTATTAATAAAAGTCGTCGCATCTGAAAACCCCCCAAGAGAAATGTAGAATTAATTATTAATTATTAATTAGTTTTTCCTAATAAACGGTTGGACAAAAAGCGGTTGTCCTTCTAGCCATTCTGCATAGAGGACTTGTTCGGGTTTTACAATACCGTGTACTCCTAATTGACGTTCTAACCATTTTTCATCAAAACCTGCTTCTTTTACGTTATCCCACATGACTTCGCCGTCAGAAATGATTGTTATTGGGAGGTAAACTGGTTTTTCAGGGACATTTAAATCTTGGTTTGTTGGTTGGTCAAATTTAGACTTTTTTAATACATTAACAGCTCCATTTGCTTCTAAAATCGCATATTGTACCTCTCGAATTGAAAACACATCTTTGTCGCGAAGTAAATGCTGCAATTGATTAATGTCTAATTTGTTTTTCTTTAATTCTTCTCTGTCAATGGCCCCATTTCGAATAACAATAGAAGGAGTTCCTTCCAGTATTCCACGTGTCTTAGATATTTTTTGTGTAAGCATTTCCACAAAGTAAATTAGTGCTCCCCATAAACTAACAGCGTATAAAACGTAATGAATACCAATGTCTTTATCATAAATTGCATTCCCAACAAGTTCCCCTAACACTAGTGCTGAAATAAAATCAAATGGTGTGATTTGAGTGATCTGTGTTTTGCCTAATACCTTTGTCATGATAAGTAGGGCAACAAATCCCACGAGTAATTCGACTGATAAATGAAAAAAATTTGTATTCAACATCATTCTCCCCTTTTTTTCCCACTTCAACCTTTATTTTGTACATCATAGTGTAAATCGATGCAACTTGTCTTAATTTCCAATAAACTTACAGGATAGTTCCTGTTCATTTTTGTCATTCTATAACCGTAGTCTTTACACTACATCATGAATAGGGAGGTATTTTTTTATGACAGTGGCAAGTCAAGTAAAACAAACATTAGCAGGATTAAAGAGTGCACAGGCAAGTTTGGAAGGTTTTGCATTACAAACGGAAAATCAACAAGCAAAACAATTATTCCAAAATGCTGCTCAGCAAACACAAACAATTGTTGACTCTTTATCACCGCGGTTACAGCAAATTGAACAGGAAGAGCCACAATATAAGCAATAATGCACAAAATCGAAAAAGGTTGGTGCCATGCATCAACCTTTTTAATGAGAAAGCTAAAATTACATTAACCTATTTACATAATGTGTAAGTTACTACCCATACTAAAGAATAAGTTAATTTCAACATAGATTGGATGGATGGTTTATGAATAAGATTCTTCTATTCGTGTTCGCAATCTTAATACTTACTGGATGCCAAGCAGGTGGTGGAGGAGGGCTACAACAAGGGGATGTTACACCAATAAACATAGGCAAGGATGCAATTGTTGATCAAACTAAAGCTGACAATTCTAAAAGTATTGTAGCATCCATGGAAGAAGTAATTGGTGTAAAGGGTGTGAATTTGAAAGAAGATATCTATATCGCAGTGCAAGTAAAACAATTTGATCGACTCCGTTTAAAGCATATTCGGAAGACGGCTTTTGACAAAATAAAAAAACGCTATCCAAAAGACAATATTCATGTGTCAACAGATAAGAAAATCTTTATGGAATTAGAAGAACTGGAACAAAAGCTTAAACGTAATGAAATTACTGAAAAAAATCTTGAGAAAAAAGTTAAAAAGTTAGAGGACGATATGAAAGGATAAAAGCTGGATAGAAAAGAGGAGCAAGCAATGTCAGATCAAAAGAAAAAGAATTTAACACCTGTACAACAAGAATATCAAAAATTTGCCAGTAAAAGAGAGATAAAAAGACCCGTCTTAAAAAATTGTATAAAAGCCTTTTTAGTTGGCGGATTTATCTGCTTAATTGGACAATTTGTACAGACTATTTTTGTTTATTATTTTGATTTTACTGAACGGACTGCCGGGAATCCAACTGTTGCCGTGATGATTTTTATTGCGGTTATGATGACGGGTTTTGGTTTTTATGATCGAATTGCACAATTTGCAGGTGCGGGGACAGCAGTACCTGTTACGGGGTTTGCCAACTCCATAGCGTCAGCGGCAATCGAGCATCGTACTGAAGGATATGTCCTTGGGGTTGGTGGAAATATGTTTAAATTGGCTGGCTCTGTTATTGTATTTGGTACATTTGCCGCATTTGTCATCGCAATTATTAAAACAATGCTCATACAATGGGGAGGCCTGTAAATGTTAGTTGGTCATCGTACATGGGTATTTAAAAAAAAACCAGTGATTATTTCAACAGGAACCATTGGCGGTCCTTTTGAAGCAAAGGGAAGATTGCCGAATGATTTTGATACATTACATGAAGATGTGTGGCTGGGACAAGATTCTTTCGAGAAGGCTAACAGGGTTTTACTAGAGGAGGCCTTTATTAAAGCCATTGAAAAGGCCGGATTAAAGAAAGAAGATATCCAGTTTATACTTGCTGGAGATTTAATTAACCAAATCACTCCTTCAAGTTTTGCTTGCCGTACAATCGCTGCTCCATATTTAGGGTTATTTGGGGCTTGTTCCACCTCAATGGAAGGATTAGCACTTGGGGCGTTTATCGTAAATAGTGGTGGTGCAAAGTATCTCCTTACTGGATCGGTTAGCCATAACATGGCTGTTGAGAAACAATTTCGCTATCCAACAGAATACGGAGCACAAAAACCACCTACAGCACAGTGGACTGTAACTGCTGCCGGGGTAGGTCTCCTAAGTGATCAAGGCGAAGGACCTGTTGTCACATCTGCAACAATAGGGAGAGTTGTTGATATGGGTTTAAGCGATCCGTTTAACATGGGAGGAGCAATGGCACCGGCAGCGGTCGATACAATTGAAGCACATTTAAGGGATCGTAATATTGATCCTTCATATTATGATTTAATCGTTACAGGGGATTTAGGTAAAATTGGACAAGATATTGCCTATGATTTATTAAAGAAACATGGAATTTCGATTACGAATGAAAAATTCGGTGATTGTGGTTTAATGATTTACCGTGAGGATCAGCCAGTATTAGCAGGCGCAAGTGGTTCGGGCTGTTCTGCAGCTGTTACGTATGGACATTTATTAAATCGAATGAAACGCGGCGAATTAAAACGAATACTTGTTGTAGCAACAGGTGCACTGCTTTCACCAATGTCCTATCAGCAAAAGGATACAATTCCTTGTATTGCGCATGCCGTTTCAATTGAAGCTGGAGGTGGAATAAGCCAATGATCTTCTTTTGGGCATTTGTTGTTGGCGGTATCATTTGTGTAATTGGGCAATTTTTGATGGATGTTGTGAAACTAACCCCTGCACATACAATGAGTGCGCTCGTCGTTACCGGAGCAATATTAGATGGACTCGGTTTATATGAGCCATTAATTGATTTTGCAGGCGCCGGTGCAACTGTACCGATCACTAGTTTTGGGAATGCTTTAGTTCACGGAGCGATGGCAGAAGCGGAACAGAATGGTCTTATTGGGGTTATTACAGGAATTTTTGAAGTGACGAGTGCTGGTATTTCAGCTGCAATTATTTTTGGCTTTATCGCCTCGTTAATTTTTAAGCCTAAAGGATAAAATAATTAATAGGAGGAAAATTTATGACAGTAGCATCACAAGTAAAACAATGCTTAGCCAGTTTAAAAAGCGTTGAATCAACCTTGAGTACGTATGCACTAAATGCAGAAGATCCTAATGCAAAGAATACATTTCATGAAACCTGTTTAATAACGAGAAGGGTTATTAAAGATATCGAAAAAAGAATTGGAGAAATGGAGTTTCAAGAACCTGAATATAAAGGATTCTAAGAATTATGAAGGAGGAATATGGGCATGCCTGGTTGGTTAGAAGTAGCTTTACGTTCATTTATCGCCTTGGTTGTCCTCTTATTTGCAACGAAATTGTTTGTTAGGAAATCTTTATCACAAATGACATATTTTGAATACATAAGTGGTGTTGTCATTGGCGTGATAATTGGAGTGGTCTCATTCAATCTATCGATTCCAATTGCTTTCGGAGTCATTGCTCTTATTATTTGGTTGTTTGTACCGTATGCCATTGGATTCTTAGCAATGAAAAGCAAGTCAGTACGTAACATTGTTCATGGCAAGGGAGTACCAATTATTAAGGATGGTAAAGTATTAGAAGACAATTTAAAAAAGGAAAAATATAATACAGATGATTTACTGAAACAATTGAGACATAAAAATGTTTTCCAAGTTGCTGACGTTGAATTTGCTGTTCTTGAGAATAGCGGAGAAATAAATGTGTTGCTAAAAAAGGAAAATCAACCTGCTACACCAAAGGATATGCAAATTCCAATTGCGCCCATAAAAGAGCCGGAAACGGTGATAATGGATGGTAAAGTACTAGATGAGCCATTATCCACCCGAGGTTTTAACCGTGCTTGGCTAGAAACAGAGCTGGATAAAATAGGAGTAGCAATCGAGAATGTTTATCTAGGTCAAATAGATGCATATGGTGAGCTAACTGTTGATTTATTTGACGATAAGATTAAAGTACCGCAACCTCAAACAAAACCACTGTTAATGGCGACCATTAAGAAGTGTCAAGCTGACCTCGAAATGTTTGCGTTATCGACAGATTCTATTCAGGCAAAAGAGCTTTACGAAAAAAGCTCTAAGGATATTCAGGAAGTATTAAATCGAGTGAAACCATACTTGCAATAGAAAAAACAAGTGATTTAGTTTTCATCACTTGTTTTTTTTTGTTTGTTTTTAATAAGGAAAATTAATGGTTAATTGGTGGAACATTCTCTTGGTTTTGGTTTACAAGAGAAACATGCAGCTCACGCTTTTTATTAATTGATGCAAAAAAGACAGAATTAATATCAGTAATTCCTCTTTGTTTTAAATGCTGTTTCAAGTCAGCTCTCGTTAAATTGACTTCTTGCAGTACTTCATCGTCAATCATTCCTTCAATAATAACTGGATAACTCATTCCGCTTTCTTTTTTTATAAGGCCAATATCTTCAATTGTAACGGTTGTTTTTGCTGGTTTTTTATATACGGTTAAGTTTCCACTTGCTTCAACAATTCCAAGTTCAACATCCTGAATATCAAATATATCTTTTTCACGAAGCATTTCTAAAATATCGTCGATGGGGTATCGAATTTTCTTTAGATTTTTGTTAAGAAAATATCCATCCTTAATGACGACAGTAGGATCGAACGTAATGAATTTTCCAAGTTTCCGTTTCTTCAGAGTTAAGTTTGAAACAATACGTTGCAGGAATCCAATCATTACGATAGCGAATGCAGTATGGAGATGATGAATATTAGGATCAGCAATGTCAGCACCTGTTACAGAAGCTAATGTAATAATAACTAAAAAATCAAATACAGGCAGTTCAGCGGCTGAACGTCTCCCCATATATAACGTGATGAGTAATAATAATGGTAGAATGGTAAGTATTCTTCCAAAAATAATAAGTAGTTCTGAAAAATAATGCATCATTACTTACTGCCTTCCTATCTGTATCTATATTTCGTTAAGCTTAGTATAAGCGTTGTAATTTTCTTTTATTCGATTTAGTAGACTGGATAAGTTTCAATCATATCATTTTATTTATCGCATACACTTGTACAAAACGACTAAGGACGGAGATGCAGATGACGATAAAAGGAATGAAAAAAAATGCATTATGTCTTCTGATCATAGCAATTCTATTAGTTAGCTTTCCGTTTTCAGCGTCAGCACACGTGTCTGTTTCTGCACAGGGGGCCATTTTAATAGAACAGGAATCTGGGAGAGTGTTATATGGGAAGCAAGAGCATACACAAATGCGAATAGCTAGTATTACTAAAATTATGACTGCGATACTTGCCATAGAATCTGGGAAAATGGAAGAAAAAGTAACAGTTAGTAAAAATGCAGAAGGAACTGAAGGTTCGTCTTTATATTTACGTGCAGGTGAAAAAATTCCATTGGAAGATCTAGTGTATGGATTAATGCTTAGGTCGGGGAATGATGCAGCTGTTGCAATTGCAGAACATGTTGGGGGCAGCTTAGAAGGATTTGTTTATTTAATGAATCAAAAGGCTAAGGAAATTGGGATGAGCAAGACAGTGTTCTCAAATCCACATGGACTTGATGATCATGAAAACCATTATTCAACTGCTTATGATATGGCATTATTGACTCGTTATGCAATGGAAAATGAAGAATATAGGGAAATTTCATCAACTAAGTCGTATCGTTCGCCACAGGACGGGGAGAGCTGGGATCGTGTATGGCAAAATAAAAATCGCTTATTAACACAGTTATATAAATACTCCACCGGCGGGAAAACAGGTTATACGAAAAGAGCAAAAAGGACATTAGTATCTACAGCCAGTAAAGATGGGGTTGATCTCATTGCAGTGACATTAAACGCACCTGCAGACTGGAACGATCATATGCAGATGTTCAATTGGGCATTTGATACGTTTAAATTAGTAACAGTTGTAGAAGAAGGTATTGTAAAAAACATTGAAGATAGCTTTTATAAAAATAAAGTTGAAGCAATTGAAGCATTAAAATATCCTGTAACGGCAGGAGAAGAAGAGGATCTTGATGTACAGATTACATTATATGAACCCCCAAAATCGAATGAATGGGAAGAACGTGGTGTACCAAATCCAGTTGGAAAAATTGAGGTGAAATTAAAAAATAAGACTATTGGCATTGTTCCCTTATTTTATAATGGGCCAATTGAGGTGAAACAAAAGTCATTCTGGTCAAAATTTAAAGATTTATTCTTTCTGATTAATGGAGTGAATAGCCGTGGTTAATTATATTTGGATGGGAATGATTATAATTGGAATTGTTTTCGCGGCAATTAATGGAAGAATGGCAGAGCTGAATGAAGCAGTATTTGATGGGGCAAAAGAAGCGGTTGCGATCTGTATCGGATTAATTAGCGTTCTCGTGTTTTGGCTTGGATTAATGAAAATTGCCCAATCAGCTGGTTTATTACAAGTTTTAGCAAAACTTCTTCGCCCAATTGCGACGAGACTATTCCCGGAAGTCCCCCCTCATCACCCGGCAATGGGCTACATTCTTTCAAATATGACGGCGAACTTGTTTGGCTTAGGTAATGCCGCCACACCAATGGGGATTAAAGCAATGGAACAGTTAAAGGTACTGAATGGAGGCAGGGATACTGCAAGTCGCTCGATGATCACATTACTCGCTGTGAATACAGCGAGTATAACGATTATACCGACAACGGTCATCTCGATTCGAATGAATTACGGTTCGGTTTCACCAACAGAAATTGTCGGTACTACATTGGTAGCGACAGCCTGTTCAACGATTGGAGCAATATTAATAGACCGATATTTTTATTACCGCAGAATTAGAAAAGGGAGGGAGTAAAAATGGAATGGATTACGATTATATCCCTTTGGTTAATTCCTTTTCTAATTGGTTTTATTTTGCTTTATGGAACATACAAAAAGGTCCCAACCTATGAAACCTTCGTCGAAGGGGCAAAAGAAGGATTTGGTATGGCGATTTCAATCATCCCTTATTTAGTAGGAATGTTAGTAGCAATTTCTGTCTTTCGAGCCTCAGGTGCGATGGATTTCTTTATTGAACTGCTCAAGCCTGTACTTCAGCTAGTTGGAATACCAACAGAAATAGTACCATTAGCACTTATCCGGCCTATTTCTGGGACAGGCGCACTAGGAATGACATCTGATTTAATAGCAACGTATGGTCCGGATTCTTTTATCGGTCGGTTAGCCTCGACGATGCAGGGCAGTACAGATACGACTTTTTATGTATTAACCGTTTATTTTGGTGCAGTAGGAATTAAGAAAATGGGCGACGCATTAAAGGTTGGATTATTAGCAGATGTTGTCGGTATTGTGGCTGCTATTGTCGTCTGCACACTCGTATTTGGTGGATAAGAGTACAAATGAATGTTTTTATATATGAGTTTCATAATTATTTCATAAATTTTGTCTATACTTTTACGTATAGGCATTTTTTTTGGCTAAAAATAATTATTTATTAAATAGGAAGTAACTGTGTTTTTGACTAAATTCTACATTTTTTGATACTTCGATGCTTGAGAATTTAGAATCCAAGGAGTATGATGAAAGTTGTGAGGTGAAGATATGGAGCGTTTACAAAAGGTTATTGCTCAAGCAGGACTAGCATCAAGACGAAAAGCAGAGCAATTAATTGTCGATGGAAAAGTGAAAGTGAATGGGCAGGTGATTACTGAATTAGGTGTTAAAGTTAACACTAATCGAGATAAGATTGAAGTAAATGGAGTTCCGATCGATAAGGAAGAACCCGTTTATTTTTTGCTGTATAAACCAACTGGTGTCATTTCAAGTGTTCAAGATGAGAAAGGAAGAAAAGTAGTTACTGATTTTTTAGATATTGAACAACGGGTTTATCCGGTAGGACGGCTTGATTATGATACCTCTGGTCTGATTTTATTAACGAATGACGGAGAGTTAGCTCATAGACTTATGCATCCAAAATTTAAAATTGATAAGGTTTATATTGCAAAGGTAAAAGGTATTCCGTCAAGAGAAAATCTACGAAAATTAGAAAAAGGAGTTTTTCTTGATGACGGAAAAACAGCACCTGCTAAGGTTAAGTTTCAGTCAGGAAATCAACAGCAAGGATCATCGATTGTTGAAATAACTATTCATGAGGGGAAGAACCGTCAAGTACGAAGAATGTTTGAAGCAATTGGTCACCCTGTAATGAAATTAAAAAGAGAACGTTATGGCTTTTTAACTGTTAGGGGGATGAATCCCGGAGATGTAAGGGAATTGAAGCCTCATGAAGTGAAGCAGTTACGTGAACTGACTGTCACATAACCGTCAAAAATCGATTAGGTAATTGTAGTTAACACTGTTATAATAGTGTTAATTAAAATTTGTAAAAAAGTGTCATTCGTCGTAGAAAAATGAGAAAGTTATTGTTTCGTGCTAGTAAGTGAGAAATGTCATCGCTTCAACACTATTTTTCTCATATAATGTACTTTGTTTCTTAGTTTACCCTTGAAAGGGTAGAGAACATAATCGCATAGAAAAAAGTTTGGAGATGGGGAGAGGAAATATGAAACAGAAGCGTCTCATGATTAGAACGATTGTTCTTCTTATAATCGTTGCAGCTTTGGGATACACGTTTTATACTAATTTTTTCAGTGAAACAAAGGAGCTTGTAAATGTTGGTGATGAGGCTCCAAATTTTGTGCTCACTGATCTTGATGGAAATCGAGTTGAATTGGCAGATTTAAAAGGACAAGGAGTTTTCTTAAATTTCTGGGGTACATATTGTCCACCGTGTGAAAAAGAAATGCCATACATGGAGAAGTTGTATCAAATATATAAAGATCAAGGTGTTGAAATATTGGCAGTAAATGTAGATGAACCCCGTTTAACGGTAGAGCGTTTTGTTCAACGACATAAATTAACGTTTCCAATCCTGATGGATGAGGGCTTGAATGTAATTAATGCGTATGGTGTAAGTCCATTACCAACAACATTTCTAATTGACAAAGATGGGATGGTTGTCGGAAGAATTCTTGGAGGTATGAACGAAGAAAGCATTGAGGAATATATGCAAAGTATTAAACCGTAATGGGGTGTCAAAATGGATAATGTCAAATGTGAATGTGGTCATATAAATCACCACGGTACAGTTATTTGTGAATCATGTGGGAAGCCCTTATTAGAAGGTGACAATCAAGAATTGTTAAACATGAGGTATGAAGGGACTGCGAGACGGTCACAAACATACAATCGAACAATTATTGATAAAATTTGGAACTTCTTTTCTTCCGTAAAAGTTGGCATCTGGATTATTGTAATATTGCTTGTTGCATCGGCATTTGGCACAATCTTTCCGCAGCAATTGTATATACCGAGTAATGTACCGCCAGCAGTGTTTTATAAAGATGAGTACGGTGTGTTAGGTCAAATTTATTATCAGTTGGGATTTCATAATTTATATGGCTCTTGGTGGTATATGCTTTTATTAGCGTCATTAGGCGTTTCTTTAATCATCTGTAGTGTTGACAGAGTTGTGCCTCTCTATCGTGCTTTAAAAACACAGAAAGTTACCCGGCATGAAGCTTTTTTAAGTAGACAACGAGTATTTGGAACTTCTAAAGTTGACAATCATGATGAAGAAATGAAGAAAGTGAAAGAAATCTTAGCAAAGAAAAAATATAAGATTTCCGAGGAAGATGGTAACATCGTAGCTGAAAAAGGTCGATTTTCACGATGGGGACCATACATTAACCATTGTGGACTAATCTTATTTTTGATTGGCTGTATGTTCCGGTTCTTCCCTGGTATGTATGTTGATGAGCATTTATGGATTCGCGATGGTGAAACTGCGCAAATTCCGGGGACACAGGGAGAGTATTTCTTAAGAAATGACCAGTTTTCTCTCATCATGTATGACGAAGATGATGAGCGGTTCCAAGATGCGTTTGAACGCACAGGGATGATGGGAGCTATTCAAGCATACCAAACCGAAGCAACATTGTTTAAACGAGTGGAAGGCGGAACAGTTGGTTTAGAGACAGAACTTGAGGAAATCGATCATCATTTTATTAATGTAAATCAACCATTTAAATTTGATGGTTATGCACTTTATCAAGTAGATTATAAATTAAATGAATTTAACGAAATGACTTTTACTTTAATGGATAAAGAAACTGAGGAAGAGTTTGGAAAGATGAATATTGATTTATTTGATCCGCAATCTTCCTATGATTTAGGTAATGGTTATGAAGTTGAAATTATGAACTATTTTCCTGATTTTATTTTTAATAATGCTGGTGAGCCGGCTACGAAGTCAAAAATTCCAGATAACCCAGCTTTTATTTTTAAAGTGAGTGGTCCTGGAATTGAAGAGCCTGAAATCAGTGTAGTTGGAATTAATTTGCAAGTTGAACCATTTGGTGAGAATGAGCATGCCCTTTATATTACCGATCTTACAACAAAGAATGTAACAGCACTAACCGTTCGTCGTGATTTTACACTTCCATTTTTATTTGTTGGTGGTTTTATTTTCATGTTTGGTCTTGTCCAAGGATCTTATTGGCATCACCGTCGTATTTGGGTTCAACGTAAAAACGATGAAATTTGGATTGCAGGGCATGCAAACAAAAACTGGAATTCTTTAAAAACGGATATTGCAAGTTTCGTAACTGAAACGAATTTAATCATGCCACTAGATCAAGTTGAAGAAAAAGAAAAAGAGAACGAAAAAGATAAGAATGATAGTGCAAATCGTAAGGGGTGACCATATACATGGCGGCATTAAGTAGTAATTTATTGTTATTTGCTTTTTTTATGTATTTAGCAGCAACCATTAGTTTTGCTGTTTCTGTAACAGGGAAGAAATGGCGTAACAAGGAAGGTGTCGAAGGAAACCGCTGGGGTACTTTTGGCTATATATTAACAATTTTAGGTTTCTTATTCTCGATGGGCTATTTCATTACACGTTGGATCGCTGGTGGGCATGCGCCAGTAAGTAATATGTTTGAGTATTTAACATTTTTAGGAATTTCGATGTCATTAGCATTCGTAATCATCTACAAAATCTATAAAAGTAACTTACTAGGATTATTTACATTGCCGGTCGTCATGCTACTTATTGCATACGCTTCTGTATTTCCTAGTGAAATTCAGCCGTTAATCCCGGCGTTACAAAGTTACTGGTTAAAAATTCATGTTACGACAACAGCGTTAGGACAAGGGATTTTGGCAATTGGTTTTGCAGCGGGTTTAATTTATTTAATCCGTGTTGTTGATCAAAAGAAAAAGAATAAACAAACACTAGCACTTGAATTAGTAATGTATTCATTACTTTCAACGCTAGGATTTATTCTAGTTGCTTCCATCTTTAGTGCCACTAACTATCAAGTTCAATTCTCATATGTTAATGAGCGTGGTCAGGAGGCGCAAATTATTTACGAAATGCCAGCGATTGCCGGGCCTCATGAAGGAGAAATGATGTCAGAAGATCGTTTTGGACCACTTTTCGCTGCTCCATCATGGATGCAAGGAGTAGAAGCACCACGTAAACTTAATACATTCATTTGGTCATTGATTGCAGGTTTAATTCTTTACGGTATCACTCGTTTGATTTTACGTAAACGTATTTCTGCAGCCATTCAACCGTTTTTAATGGGAGCCAGTCCGCAAAAAATTGATGAAGTTAGTTACAGAGCTATTGCTATTGGTTTTCCGGTCTTTACATTAGGTGGGTTAATCTTTGCCATGATTTGGGCGCAGATTGCTTGGACAAGATTTTGGGGTTGGGACCCTAAAGAAGTTTGGGCACTTATTACGTTCCTTTTCTATGCTGCTTACTTGCATTTGCGCCTATCAAAAGGCTGGCAAGGAGAGAAATCAGCGTGGCTTTGTGTTATTGGTTTTGTATTAATTATGTTCAATTTATTATTTATTAATCTTGTTGTAGCAGGCTTACACTCATATGCATAAAATCACAACCCCTTCACTGTAAAAGTGGAGGGGTTGATTACTAAGTAGAATTAGATTTCGTTGCGAGGAAGTTTGGGCTCGCTCGTGTGATTGTTCAATATTTAGACAAATCCTCTAATAGTTATTTTTATTTGTCACAATTATGTCAAGAATAAAAAATAAGTTATTTTGAAAATATTTCTGTATTAGTAACTCCGTGGTACAATAAAATTGTCAAATAATATGCCTATAAATAAAAAGCATAATTCAAAAATAATATTTTATGTTTTCGTACTGACAAAGGGGGAAATTCTAGTGGAAAAAGAAGCAAGAATTCTAGTTGTAGATGATGAAGAGCGCATTCGCCGACTTCTTAGAATGTATTTAGAAAGAGAAAATTATGATATTGATGATGCAGAAAATGGAGAGGTTGCTTTAGAATTAGCACAACAAAATAATTATGATCTTATACTATTAGATTTAATGATGCCTGGAATAGATGGGATTGAAGTATGTCAGGAAGTCCGAAAAACAAAAGCAACGCCAATTATTATGTTAACAGCAAAAGGTGAGGAAGCAAACCGTGTTCAAGGCTTTGAGGCCGGGACAGATGATTATATTACGAAGCCATTTAGTCCAAGAGAGGTTGTCCTGCGTGTGAAAGCGTTACTACGTAGATCGTCATCAACGAAGTTTTTGGAAACAGAAACATCTACAAAAGATGTATTAGTGTTTCAACATTTGACGATTGATAATGATGCCCACCGTGTTACCGTAAATGGTACGGAGATTAGTCTAACTCCTAAAGAATATGAACTCCTTCTATACTTAGCACAGTCACCAGATAAAGTATTTGCAAGGGAACAATTGTTGAAAGATGTTTGGAATTATGAATTTTTCGGTGATTTACGTACAGTGGATACACATATTAAACGATTACGTGAAAAGTTAAATCGTGTTTCCCCGGAAGCGGCAAGTACAATCTCTACCGTTTGGGGCGTAGGTTATAAGTTTGAGGCTGTGAAAGAGTAATGATTTGGCGCAGTCTAGTAGGGAAGTTATGGATAACCATACTTGCCCTTGTATTAGTTGTACTAACAATTTTAACGATTATGCTATTGCAATCGTTTGAGAAATTTCACCGAGAACAGGCTGAAGAACAGCTAACGAATCAAGCGACAATTATTGGAAATATCATGGAAGAATCGGAAATTGATGTTGCTTTGTCAACAGCCTGGAAAATTGTTAATGCTTATTCAGCAAAAGTTGTTATTATAGGTGATGAAGAACGCCATTGGTATTCACCGAATCAACAAGGATTACCGAATATTGCAATATCAACATTTGAAGAAGACCCAGATTTGGCTAAAGTCTTTGAAAACAATGAGTTAGTCGTAAGTCAAGGTGATTTTCCGATTACAATGAATGGCTATGAGTTTCATAATGAGATTTTAATCGTTGGTGTACCAATTGAAATGTTTGAAGGGAAAAAAGGTGCGGTATTTTTATATCAATCATTACGAATGATCGAAGAAACAACAAACCAAACGAAGAAAACAATTTATTTGTCTGCAGCAATTGCGATTATCTTAACGACGATCTTTGCGTTTTTCTTGTCTTCCCGTATTACTGCACCACTTCGAAAAATGCGTGAGGCATCACTCGAAGTTGCTAAAGGTAAATTTGATACGAAAGTTCCTATTTTAACAACTGATGAAGTTGGACAGCTGGCAATGGCTTTTAATCGAATGGGATCAGAGTTAAATGCAAATATTATGGCTTTAAATCAGGAAAAGGAACAATTATCAAGTATTTTAAGCAGTATGGCTGATGGTGTTATTACTCTTGATCGAAAAGGGAATATTGTTGTGACGAATCCACCTGCTGAGCGATTTATTCAAGCATGGTATTATGAACAGAAAGCTAATGATTTACAAGAGGATCACCTTCCGCAAGACATTAAGGTATTATTCCAACAAGTTGTTGAATTAGAAAGAGATCAATTAACAGAGGTAAGTGTTCAAGGACGCAGTTGGGTTATTGTAATGACACCACTATATGATAAATCATTTGTCCGTGGTGCTGTTGCTGTTCTTCGTGACATGACGGAGGAACGCCGCTTAGACAAACTCCGAACTGACTTTATAGCAAATGTTTCGCATGAATTACGAACACCAATTGCTATGCTGCAAGGATATAGTGAAGCAATCATTGATGGCATTGCTGGTACTGTTGAAGAACAACAAGAGCTTGCGCAAATTATTTACGAAGAGTCATTAAGAATGGGCCGACTTGTGAATGAATTACTTGATCTTGCGCGGATGGAATCAGGAAATATTCAGCTCAATATCGAGCCAACGAATATCAGGGAGTTTAGTCGAAGGATTATCAGGAAGTTTCAAGGGTTAGCACACGATAATCGTATCGAACTGAATGCACAGATTTCAGCCGATGATGATACAATTATTTGGATCGATGCTGATCGAATTGAGCAAGTATTAACGAATCTAATTGACAATGCGATTCGACATACGAGTGAAAATGGAAGTGTCACTTTATCCGTAGATTCGCATGAAACTGGGATTAAGGTTGATATAACAGATACAGGATCTGGTATTCCTGAAGAGGACTTACCGTTTGTGTTTGAGCGATTCTATAAGGCGGATAAGGCCCGAACTCGTGGGCGCTCAGGTACAGGCTTAGGATTAGCAATTGCTAAGAATATTGTTGAAGCTCATGAAGGGCAAATTTCTGTTCATAGTATCCTAAATGAAGGAACGACATTTTCCTTCTTTATCCCTCGCAAAATAGAGGAATAACCCGAAATAAACAGAAAAATTTTGTTTCATAAGAAACGTTGCTGCCGAGAAGATTATTCTTGGCAGCTTTTTTCTTTAGTTTAGAGCTTAGAGTGTAGAGTTTAGAGTTGCTTGAATGCAAAACAAAGAGGCACTTCCAAAGTGCTACTCTGAAAATGCCCTATTAATTTTACATTTTACATTTTAAATTCTAAATTCTCTCATTTCCTGTCTTTATAGATTTCACGCATGACATGGGTCAGTTCCGGGAGGATTAGTTTATTCATGGCGAGCTTAACAGCACCTGATGAGCCCGGAGTAGAGAAGATAGCAGTGTTTCCGCGTACACCAGCAATGGCCCGACTTAAGATGGCTGCAGAGCCAATATCTTCAACATAACTTAAGTAGCGGAAGATTTCACCGAAACCAGGCATTTCCTTATCTAATGTATCACGTACTGCTTCATATGTAGTATCACGCAGTGTAATGCCAGTACCGCCATTGAGGAGAATGGCCTCTATATCAACCCGGACTGAGGCGTCACGAATGAGTGTTTGAATCGCTGTATATTCATCTTTTACGATGTGGTAGTCAACGACTTGAAAGCCATTTTCCTCTAATAGTTCTTGCATGAGCTTTCCACTTTTATCTGTCTCCTTCGTACGTGTGTCAGAAACAGTAATAATCATACAGTTTACTGTCTTCGGTGCCTCTTGGCGATGTTCTTCTACAGACACAGTATCATCTCCTAACTATATTAAACGTAAACATTCCGATTATATCATAGTCATCATTGTAAAATACAGCAGTGATAATATGTCTGCTTTATTGTTAATGGTCTTAGTAAAAAAGCTGTCAAAAAAGAGAAAATTATGTATAATGGTTAATGTAAATCAATTTAATAATTTGTACATTAAGGTCACGATTTGTGATTAAAAGGGAAGTTGGTGAAATTCCAACACGGTCCCGCCACTGTAAACGTTAGAACATTTCATTATAACCACTGTCTAGTGATGATGGGAAGGGGGAAATGTTCGTTCATGCGTAAGTCAGGAGACCTGCCTTAATGTTTTGTGAATCCTTCGAGGAAAAGGTGAAGCAGTAAAGTAGATTACAGTTATTTTCGTTATCTATGCTACTGTTTAATTAAGTTCTCCAGAAGGGGAGCTTTTTTTATGTTGTAGAGACTTTGATTTACACCATGAATATTAACAGATGTATAAAGGAGATGAAGAGACAAATGAAAAAGTGGTTATTATTACTTTTTACAGTCCTATTATCAGTAGGAGTTCTACTCGGGTGCAGTTCGAATGAAGCAGAAGACGGTGGGACAAACGATGAAAGCGAAGAACAAGTGGAGGAAGTAACTGAAGGAGATGAAGCTACAGAAGAAGAGGCTGCTGAAGGAGCAAGCTTCCCAGTAACTGTCAAAGATGCGACCGGTGAAGAAATTACAGTTGAGGCTGAACCTGAAAGTATCATTACACTTACTCCAAGTAATACAGAAATTTTATATGCCCTAGATCTATTAGACAAAGTCATTGCTGTTACCGATAACGATGATTTTCCAGAAGGGATTCAAGACACAAAAGATAGTATTGGTGGAATGGAATTTGACGTTGAAAAAATCCTTTCACTTCAACCAGATATCGTTCTTGCTAATGCATTAAACGTTTCTGAAGGTATTGAGCAATTAAGAAATGCTGGATTAACCGTTGTTGTAACAAATGGTGGTTCTACATTTGATGAAGTGTACAGCTCAATTGAGATGGTGGCTTCAGTGACTGGTAAAGCTGAAGAAGGACAAGACATTGTGAATTCGATGAAAGAAAGAATTAATGTTATTACTGAAAAAGCAGCACAAATCAATGAAGAAGATCAAGTGAAAGTTTGGGTTGAAATTTGGCCAGCCCCAGACCTGTTTACGACTGGGAAAGGTACATTTATGCATGAAATGCTTGAAATGATCCATGCTGTTAATGCAGCCGGAGACCAAGAAGGATGGCCGAATTATACTGAGGAAGATGCTGTTAGCACGAATCCAGATGTGATTATTACTACTTATGGACATTGGGAGGGTATGGAAACAGCAGTTGAGGATGTTATAAGCCGTCCAGCTTGGCAAGAAGTTTCTGCTGTGAAATCTGAACGAGTTTATAATATTGAAGCCAACATCGTTGAGCGCCCAGGTCCACGCTTAGTTGAAGGGGTCGAAAAACTTGCAGAACTCATCTACCCAGAAATTTTTGCACAATAATCGTTTCATTGCTTATCTTTGTGCGTTATTGTTTTTAATGTTAGCTGTATTATTAGGGATATCGATAGGGAGTATATCGATTCCCTTTTCTACTATCATCTTTATTTTATCTGAAAATTTGTTCGGTATTCCGATTCATGCAGAGGTTGATCCGATGCTTGTTCATATTGTTATGGACATTCGTTTCCCAAGGGTTATCCTTGCTTTATTAGTTGGGTCGTCACTGGCTCTTGCTGGTGCTGCATTTCAAGGTTTTCTAAAAAACCCATTAGCTGATCCGTATACGTTAGGTGTATCTTCAGGGGCAGCTGTCGGTGCAGTGTTTGTATTATTTCTTGGTATATCAATCCCATTGCTAGGGAAATTTACTCTTCCTTTTTTTAGTATTGTATGCGGATTTATAACATTACTGTTTGTACTGTTTTTTGCGAAACTTGCTAATAAATCACTTACTGTTGAAACAATCATTCTAACAGGAATTATATTTAGTTCATTTCTAGGGTCGATTATTTCATTAATGATTGCATTGACCGGAGAAGAATTACGTCAAATCATAGGCTGGCTGCTTGGCAGTGTGTCAATGCGTGGGTGGGATTACATTTGGATTATGCTCCCGTTTTTTGTGGCAGGATTGATTATTCTCTTATTCAATAGCAGAGAATTAAATGCTTTGGCATTTGGTGAAGAAACAGCGAAGCATATTGGTGTAAATGTTCAATTACGAAAAATAATGATTTTACTAGGTGCATCGTTATTAACAGGAGCGGCTGTAGCTGTATCAGGTACGATTGGATTTGTGGGGCTCGTTATTCCACATTTGACACGACTGATCTGGGGACCTGATCACCGCCATTTACTACCACTTTCAGTCATGATCGGCGGCGGTTTTCTTGTTCTTTGTGATTTAGTAGCCCGTACAATAATTGCCCCAACTGAATTACCAATTGGTGTCATTACAGCTCTTATTGGTGCACCGGTTTTTGGACTTATTCTTCTTAGACAGCGTCGAAGGTTCACGTAGGGGAATGTAATAGCGTTGATTGTTCTCTAATATAATGGAAAGTACGTAAAGATAATGGAGTGATCCACATGATACAAGTAAATCAGGTGAGCGGGGGTTATGACCGAAATCGAGTTATTCATAATGTTTCCTTTGATGTTACAAAAGGAGAAATATTTGGGGTATTGGGCCCTAATGGGTGTGGGAAAACGACGCTATTAAAGATGATAAACGGTGGTTTACCGCTTCAAGAAGGAGAAGTGCTCATAAAAGGTCGTCCAATCCATTCATATTCTTCGAAACATTTGGCACAAATGATGGCTGTGTTACCCCAAAGCTCAGAAACAGCTTTTTCATATACGGTAAAAGAGGTTGTTTCTCTTGGACGTTATCCTTATCAAAAAGGGTTATGGCAGTCAAAAACAAAAGAAGATGAAAAAGTGATTACTGAGGCTATGGAGCAAACCGGGGTGCTAAGTTTTGCCAATAAACCTCTCCAATCATTAAGCGGTGGTGAGAGACAACGGGTACTGCTTGCCCGTGCTTTGGCACAGCAACCTGAAATCCTGTTATTAGATGAGCCTACTAATCATCTAGATATTTCATATCAAATCAGTTTGTTAGATTCACTGAAGATGTGGTCAAGGGAAAAGGGACTAACCGTAATCGCTATTCTGCATGATCTAAATATGGCAAGTCTTTACTGTGACCGGCTCTTATTATTAAAAGAAGGAAAGCAAGTTGTCATTGATCGCCCTGCTCATGTTATGGAAGAGACAACGCTGAAGGATGTATACAAGACCTCATTAAGCCGTAAAGAACACCCCGATGTGCCAAGGCCGCTCATTACATTAATGCTTGAACGGGATGCACAAGATGAGCGAACGCTCATTAGGCGATTTGAGCTTTATCAATCTAAGGAGATAATTAAAATTGATAGTCCGATCGCGCTTAAAACACTTTCGTCATCGATGCTTGGTGCTGGTTTCGGATGGAATAAGACGTTTGTTAATCGTCATGTAGACAGGAATTATAATGCATTAGAACCAGTACAGGAATTTAAAGAATATCTTCACCAAGCTGGGATAGACACTGTGGAAACGGTAGCGATGATGACTGCAGCGAGATTAGAAGATGCTTCTTTCATCACATTAGAAGAAGAGGAGTTTTCACTGTTTGCTGTCGTTACAGTTGGGACGTCTAATGCGGTTGATGCTTCGCGCTCATATGAGCAGGAATACGCTATCCGTGTAGGGACGATCAACACGTGGGTTTTTATCGAAGGTCAGCTGCCTGATGCTGCTTTTGTTCAAGCATTAACGACAGCAACCGAAGCAAAGAGTAAAGCTCTACAGGATGAGGAGATATATGATCCGATGTCTAAAACAATTGCTACAGGCACTTCAACAGATAGCATTTGTATTGCTGCTACTCAAACAGGGGTAGAACTGGAGTATGCTGGAACAATTACACCCCTTGGAAAAGCTATTGGCAAAGCGGTTTATGAAGGAACAATAAATGCGATAAAACGTAATAAAAGAAGGTTGAATAAAGAATGATTTTAGCACATACTATCGCAGTTTTCTTAGCTCTTGTTATTGATCGGTTCATTGGCGATCCGAAATGGCTCCCCCATCCTGTTGTCGGGATGGGAAAGCTCATTTCATTTTTTGAGAAACGATTGAATGTTGGCAACTTTAAAAAACTAAAAGGTGTCTTGTTTCTCTGTTTCGTTTTAACTTCTGTTGTATGTATCTCGATAATCGTTGTTTATGTTGCATATCAAATTCATTTTATTACTGGGATCATAGCTGAGGCACTCTTAATTTCAACAACAATCGCCAGTAAGAGTTTGGAACAGGCCGCTGTCGAAGTTGCTGATCCGCTACAGCAAGATGACCTTCCTAGTGCCCGATTGAAGTTAAGTTGGATTGTTGGACGGGACACCGAATTGTTGCAAGAGTCCGAAATTGTCCGCGGCACCGTTGAGACTGTTGCAGAAAATACTACTGATGGTGTTACTTCACCTCTATTTTATGCGATGCTTGGTGGTGCACCGTTAGCGATGCTGTATCGTGCAGTGAATACGTGTGATTCAATGGTAGGTTATAAAAATGAAAAATTCGGACAGTTTGGTTGGGCGTCAGCAAGATTTGACGATGTATTAAATTGGATACCGAGTCGGTTAACGGGACTTTTAATGGTTATAAGCTTTAAGCCAGAGCCGTATCATACGCGGCGGGAGTGTTTTGCCGTATTATTTCGTGACGCTAAGAAGCATCCAAGTCCAAACAGTGGATGGGGTGAAGCGGCTGTTGCTGCTTTGTTAGGTATTCAGCTTGGCGGTCAAAATACATATCATGGTGTTTTATCAAATCGAGCCAAAATGGGCGTAAAACATAGGGATCTCAAAACAAAAGATATTTATTTGTCCATTAAAATTATGAAGCGGACAGTTTATCTATTTACATTATTTTTGCTTGTAGTCGGGAGTGTTGTATATGGTATTACCTAACCATGGAGCGAATCCGAATCATACGATCGAAGCACTTGGGTTAACTGTAAAACAAGAGATTATCGATTTTAGTGTCAATACAAATCCATATGGTTCACCAGCAGAAATTAAAGAGCAGTGGCTTGATTATTTTCAGAATGTTGAAAGTTATCCGGATCCACACGTTAAGGAGCTAAGGCAAGAAATTTCTAAAACTGAAAACATTTCTGCCGATCATATTTTAGTTGGTAATGGTGCGGCTGAGCTCATTTTTCTTATTGGAAATCATTTTCGCCAAAGCCGAGTCCTTATCGTTGAGCCGACATTTTCTGAATATCGTGATGCTTGTGAAGCTTTTGGTTCTCATGTTGAATCTTTTTTACTAAGTGAAGAAAACGGCTGGCAAATCGATGTTGAAAAACTAGTAAAAGAAATGAAAAACAAGGACCTCCTTTTTATTTGTCACCCTAATAACCCAACTGGTGTTGTATATCAGCCAAGCCACTGGGGTTATTTATTCAAAAAAGCGGAGGAACTAGGGGTTGTCGTCATTGTTGATGAAGCATTTTATGATTTCTGTATGGAAGACATATCAGTTTCCGAGTTTGTCAAAGAGTACGCGAACCTGATTGTATTACGTTCGCTGACAAAAATGTATGCGATTGCTGGTATTCGCTTAGGTTATTTACTTGCCCATCCTTCACTTATCGGTCAATTACGTCAGCTTCAGCACCCATGGAGTGTAAATGGTTTAGCACAGAAGATTGGGCTTGTTTGTCTTAATGCTTCTTCACACGCCAAGAAATCGAGGGAGAAGATTGCTGTTGAACGGGAGCGGTTGTTTCCGTTGATACGAGAGCAAGGATTTATACTGTCGCAATCAAGTACCAACTATTATTTAATAAGAGAGCACGGGCATAAGAAAGATATGAAATCATTGATGACATTCTTAATAGAACATGGAATCATCCCTAGACATACATATAATTTTAAAGGTTTAGACGGAAAGTACCTGCGTCTTGCGATTAAAACAGAAACTGAGAATAATAAATTACTTGATGTATTAAGGGGATGGAAACGATGATTGCTTTTATTACTGGCGGGGTCAGAAGCGGAAAGAGCTCTTATGCTGAACAGCTAGCAATCAACTGTGCCAGGGAAGATCAGCAATTATACTATATTGCAACGAGTATTCCAGAAGATGAGGAAATGCAAAAGAGAGTAAATCATCATAAAAATGACCGTAATAGAAGTGGTGCCAATTGGCAAACTATTGAGCAAGCACGAAATGTTGTTGAGTTACTAGACAGATTTCAAACCGGTGATGTTGTTTTACTAGATTGCTTAACAAATCTGCTGAGTAATGAACTGTTTTTCGATTGGGACAAAGATAACCCCAGCTGGCAGAATGAAAACTTTCATCAGCATATTAAAGAGAAAATTCTCTCATTTGTAATCATGTGTAAACAAAAAGAAATCACGACTATCATCGTCTCAAATGAACTGCTTCAAAGTCCAATTCCAAATGATCAAGGAACATTTTATTATATGAAACTACTTGGAGACCTTCATCAAGAAATTGTTTCATTAGCTGATACAGCAATGTTGGTTGATTATGGAATTGTGAGAGAAATGAAGAATTAATTAATAATTAATTAATAATTTAGAATTACTGTAGGTCGGTTCAGAGGTGGTTTTTAATGGACTTCTTGATGGGACTTGCAATAACTCTACACTCTACATTCTAAACTCTAAACTAAAAATGAAAGTGGGTGTTGATTTGTGAAAGGGGTTATGTTTCAAGGGACGGCCTCGGATGTTGGCAAGAGTGTGCTATGCACTGCTTTATGTCGAATTATCCATCGTAAAGGATATAAGGTTGCTCCGTTTAAGTCACAAAATATGTCAAACAACTCTTATGTTACTGTTGATGGGAAAGAGATTGGCCGTGCACAAGGTGTGCAAGCAGAGGCAGCCAAAACGACAGCAACGGTATACATGAATCCAATTTTACTGAAGCCCCGTAATGACCGTGATGCAGAAGTAGTGCGATTTGGTAAATCGTATGAAACGTTATCAGGTCGTAATTATCGAGAGCATTTTTATGAAAAAGGAATTGAAACGATTCTGTACTCACTTGATCAACTTTGTAAGAACTATGAGTATCTTGTAGTCGAAGGTGCTGGCAGTCCTGTTGAGATGAACTTAAATGATCGGGAAATTGTGAACATGAAGGTTGCTGAATTGGCAGATCTCCCTGTTGTTTTAATCGCTGATATTGATCGTGGAGGTGTGTTTGCAAGTATTGTTGGTACATTGGAATTACTCCCGCCAGAGCATCGCAGTCGAGTGATTGGGGTCATCATTAACAAATTTCGTGGAGATATCACGCTATTTGAAAGCGGTATCAGTTGGATTGAGGAGAAAACAGGGGTAAAAGTGCTTGGAGTCGTCCCTCATATAGGGGGGCTAACAATTGAAGGCGAGGATTCCTTGTCGATGACGACCCAGTTTCAAAGTAGCGGTGAAAAGAAGGCTATTGATCTCGCCGTCATTCAGCTTCCGTATGTTTCGAACTATACCGATATAGAACCATTTCGTTTTGAGGAGGATGTTTCGATTCGATTTGTAAGTGATGTTCACCAATTTGGTCAGCCTGATGCGGTTATCATTCCTGGTACGAAAAGCACGTTTCATGATTTATCATTCTTGAAAAAACAAGGGCTTGCTGAAAAAATTCAACAATTTACTAATAACGGGGGCAGAGTTGTTGGGTTATGTGGTGGGTATCAAATGTTAGGAAGTAAGCTAACCGATACAGAGGGGACAGATACTGGTGACGTTGGTTCCACAAGTGAGGGACTTAATATCGTTCCATTAGAAACACAATTCCAAGCCCGAAAAACGACGGTACGTTCTGAGGGCACGCTTTATGGAGAAGGGGCAAATGAAGTTGGTCGAATCGAAGGATATGAAATTCATTTAGGAGATACAACATGGCAGAAAGCCAAGGAGAAGATGACACCGTTCTTAGTTTTAAATGGAGAGAATGAAGGTGTAAGCTACAATAATGGACAAGTGATTGGTACATATTTACATCATTTATTTCACAATGACAAGTGGCGTTCATATTGGCTTAATCAAATTCGGGAGAGTAAAGGTCTTACTAAACAGGATGTTCGCTATTTACAAGCTGAAAAAGAGAAGTCGTTTGAACGTTTGGCCGATCATGTTGAACAAGCCATTGATGTAGATTATTTAATAGAGAAGATGGAAAGTTGGAGCCAAAGTATTAATGAACCAGTCAAATAATAAACTACACTACTTTTTTGATGGGTTTGTTTTATCGATTCAATTTTTAACAGTGTTACCTTTAAATAAAGAGATTCCCTGGGACCGTGAACGGGCGAGGATGAGCGTGCGAACATTTCCACTTGTAGGGATCATGTTAGGTTTGCTCTTAGCTTTACAAGCGTATCTACTCATCGAATATAGTCCATTTTCAATGTTAGCGATTGCATTTTGGTTGTTTTTCTTTTCGGTTATATTTACCGGTGGTCTTCATTTAGATGGTTGGATTGATTGTAGTGATGCTTATTTTTCCTATCGTGATAGAGAACGTCGGCTCGAGATTATGAAAGATTCTCGGGTTGGAGCCTTCGGTGTACTTTCGGTCTTGTTTCTGTTAGGCTGGCGCTTTCTGTTTCTCTATGAAGTATTGCTGTTTTCTTATGAATATATTTATCTTGTTTTGGTTATAATCCCATTTTTTTCAAGAATTGTGATGGGTGTTGTATTAATATACGGGAAGCTTGCACGTAATGAGGGGATGGCTTATGCCTTTCGCAAACACGTGTCAAAAAAGGATATTAGCTATTATTTCATCTATCTTATTCTTCTGTTTATCGGATTCATTTTCTTATTGCAATTTGAAGTGATCCTTGTTGCTTTATTTCTCCTAATTAGTAGTGTTGTTTTTTATTTTATTTATGTGAGATTTATAACGTGGGCGTTTGGAGGCGTAACAGGTGATTCGCTAGGAGCATCAGTTGAAGGAGGGGAGGCTGTCCTATGGCTGATCATGTGGCTATTACTATACTTCGTCATGGGATGACAGAGTATAATCTAGACAAGCGTTATTTAGGGTGGACAGACATTCCATTACATCCAAAAGGGGAGCAACAGCTACTGGGGTTAAAGAGAGCCAAAGTGTATCCTGACGGTGATGTATTCTTAGTCAGTGATTTAACACGGTGTAAACAAACAGTGGAGCTTCTATATCCCGATGCGCAATATATTGTTGACAAAGGTTTACGGGAGTATCATTTTGGGAGTTGGGAAGGTCTGACATACAATGACTTAAAAGACGACCCAAGTTATGTTGATTGGCTTAATCATTATGAGGAGCGGGCACCTTATAATGGGGAGTTGTACTCAGTCTTTCAGGAAAGGGTTTTGGCTGTTTGGAATCGAATTATTAGACTACTAGAAAATCATTCTATTCATCATATCATTGTTGTTAGTCATGGAGGCCCGATTCGCACCTTTCTTTCAATGTTTGCTCCTGAAAAAAAGAACATGTGGGAGTGGTCAGTTGATTTTGGTACTGGCTACACATTGTGTGGAGATCGTACATTAATAAGGAGGGGGAAAAGATGCACTTCGTTATCGGTGGTGCCTTTAATGGAAAAGGAAAGTGGGTCTATCACACCTATCAGTTAAGAGACCGTGAAGATTGGAATTGGTATAATAATTATAAAAATATAGTAACCTCGTTTCCGCATTTTACAAACAAGTCTTCGAAGGTTATCGTAATCAGCGGCATAGAGCAATTTGTAAAGGAAATAGTAAGAATTTATGGCGCGGAAAATACCAGAGAAAGTTATAAGGTATTTTTACAAGAAGGGTTAAACTGGGAGCAAGAAGATGAAGGTCGTTATTTAATTCTAATTGGTGCAGACATCACAAAAGGAGTAGTTCCTGTTTCTGAAGAAGAACGTACATGGCGAGATTACGTCGGATGGTGCTATCAAGATACAGTTACTGAAGCTGAGCAAGTTGATGTGGTATGGTATGGAATACCTCAAAAAGTAAAGAGTTGAGAGTGAAAGTTAAATGTAGAATTAAGAATTTAGAATGTAGAATTGTTTTTGCTATGTTCAAGGAAGATTGTAAGTACTTCATGAAGTTACTTTCAGTAATTCTTAATTCTAAATTATAAATTCTAAATTATAAATTCTAAATTAATTAAGGGGGATTTTAGTATGAAGTTATATACTCGTACTGGTGATGAGGGAAAGACTAGTGTAATTGGGGGAAGACTTGCAAAGGATGATATTCGTGTTGTGGCGTATGGAACAATTGATGAGGTCAATTCGTTTGTTGGTCAGGCAATTACGCAGCTTGATGATCAAAAATTCAGTGATATCATCGCTGAACTTGTAAAAATTCAGCATGAGCTGTTTGATTGTGGTGGTGATTTAGCGATGGTTTCGGATAAATATCCGTACAAAGCGAGTCAAGAAATGGTGACGTTTTTAGAGGAACGTATTGATGACTATATTAAACAAGCTCCAGAACTTGAGAAGTTTATCTTGCCAGGGGGATCACCAGCTGCAGCGAGCATTCATATTTGTCGTACAGTTACTCGTCGTGCCGAGCGTTATGCAACTAGACTTCAACAGGATGCAGTGACAAATCCAATCGTTTTAAAATATTTGAACAGATTATCTGATTATTTCTTTGCAGTAGCCCGTGTCATTAACGCTCGTCTTAATGTGAAGGATGTTGAATATGAGCGCAGTGCACTTGTTTTTCGTGAAGGAAAAAGAAAAGAGGATAAGTAATGGTGAAAAAAACGACATTACTAATTATTTTTATTAGTCTGTCTGTTGTTGGTGCAATGATTAAAATACCTGCGATTGTTGGTAGTGTTGCCTTTGATTCATTTCCAGCTGTTGTTGCTGCGACTGTTGTTGGCCCGTATTATGGGGCAATTGTAGCGTTGATGGGTCACTTGATTTCAGCAGGAGTTGCTGGATTGCCGTTAGGACCGTTTCACCTCATTATTGCTGTAGAAATGGCATTCTTATTAGCGGGATTTGGTTATATCTTCCGTAAAGGCTGGAAGAAGTCAAGTTATGTGATCTTTGTTGTCGGCAATGCCTTTCTAGCCCCGCTTCCATTTGTTTTCCTTATTGGAACGGGCTTCTATATTGCCTTATTACCAAGTCTCTTAGTCGGTACATTGTTTAATCTATTTGCAGCGGTGGCTGTTATTCCGAGGCTGGAGCGATGGTATGAAAAGAGTAGTATGTCAAAAAATGGAATGGTAGCATGAGGGATTTACTTTTTCTGCCTCTGCAAAACGACGAGGAGATTGTAATCAGTACCGATTGTTCTGGTGCAACAGGTTTAAAAGAAGCGGATGAGGTTCGTGTACCGTATGATGTTGTGAGTTATTATGGGTTTCGTGTTGCATTAATGGAGTTGCTAGCAGTCGGAGCTGAACCTCTTGGATTGGTCATTCAAAATCTTGTTAATGATCATGTGTGGGAAGAGTTAATAAGAGGGGCAAGGAAAGCTTGTACAGAGATCGGCTTTTCTTCAGTTCAGATTACTGGCAGCTCCGAAACGAACTTCCCTTTACTTCAGTCAGCAGCAGGATTTACTGTAATAGGTAAAGTCGATCAAGAAAAAAAGAGGGTTGCTGTTACGCCGAAAGATGCAACGTTTGCAGTAATCGGTTCACCGTTAGTTGGTGAAAGGATCATTACTGAACAAGAAAAAGTTGTTCCATTAGCGATATTCTCACAGCTTATCAACATGGAAGGTGTTTATGAAGCACTTCCTGTTGGTTCAAAAGGTATTGGTTATGAATTAGAACAGTTATTAGCTGAAAACGCAATTCAACATAATGGATATCGCTGTGAACTTGATCTCTCTCAATCTGCTGGACCTGCTACTTGTTTTATTATTAGCTTTTCTAAAGAAAAAGAAGCTGCCATTCGTGCGGCAGCTTCACAATATTTTTTCCGTGTCTGTTTCAACAATTAAGTTGAGCAGACTTTTTTTGTGAGAAAATACAAAATTAGTAAGGTAATAGTTGATGCTTATAACATCGTATTTTTGATTCTATTATTCTGTTAACCGCTTCTTCTATCTCGATAGTTGCCTGTTCAAGATCGTTGACAGTGATCGTAACAGCAGGATTGTTTTTCATAGAAGAATGATCATACCGCGGATCATAATAATAGATTAAAAGAAGTTCAACAATCTTTTCAATATTACGTTGGTCTGTATATTGTCTTAATTGGTCTAAAATGGCTATAGGCAGTCGTTTCCAAACTAGACTAAGCGCTTCTTTAAATTGATCATAGTTTTTGTCTAATTGATATGTTTTACAAATTGTTTGAATTCGAAATGATAAATCTGCCTCTAAATGAATGCGGTGTCCATCTTCTTTGCCGCTTAACAAATAACTAGGTAAGTGCACCTTCCCAATCCGTCTACTTTCAGCCTCAATAATATAATAGTCAGTATTTTCCAGCTCTTTAAGTCTCATTGCTAGTTTTTCATCAAATTGTTTTTGATTATACGGCTCTTTTCCAATATGCCCAAAAATTGACCCGCGATGATTAGCCAAACTCTCTAGATCGATGATTGGATATCCTTTTTTCTCTAATTGATGAAGAATATTGGTTTTTCCTGTTCCGGTATTTCCTGACAATACAATAAATGGCTTTGTTTCTTTAACCTCGAACTCTTTTGTGATTTTTTGGCGATAGGCACGTATGCCACCTAGTAATTGAAAAACTGGCAGTTGCAGTGCTGCCAGAAAAGAAACAATACTTTTACTTCTCATGCCGCCCCGCCAGCAGTATAGAACAAAACGTTTATCTTTGTCTGCTTCGTATATCGTTTTAAACTTTTGATAGATTGATGGTATTTTTTCTCCAAATAATTTTACACCTATATCAACCGCATCTTCTTTTCCGATTTGTTTATAAATAGTCCCAACTTGAGCACGTTCCTCATTTGTAAAAAGGGGAATATTAATAGCACCTGGCAAGTGGAATTGTTCATATTCTTTTGGTGTCCTTACATCAATATAAATGACTTGTTCTTTTAGTGCTTCTTCTATTGTTATGCTAGGTATTTCTAGTTTTGTTTCCATATATTTCGCATCCTTTTGCTAAATATCACATTTTACTATGATAAAACAATTATAGCATAAGAGCATATTAAACATCTTCTGGGATATTGCAGGAAATCTTTTTTAGTAAAATGGTAGATATTTTACTATATTAATACTATACAAAAAATATAGAATTGTTTTATAATAATAACTTAATAATAGGAGTAATTAGAAAAAATATAATAAATCCCTTTAATATAATGTTGAATTAATAGATAGGAGGAATGATAAGGTATATAAATATATTAAAATTATTTTTTTAACATTTTATATTTAATGAGGGTTGGAGGTAATAGTAAAAATGGAAATGACAAAAGCAAAGAGTAATAATCAATTAATGAAAAGATTACTAGAAATACGTCAGGAATTGCATCAATATCCCGAGTTAAGCTCACAAGAATTCCAAACAACAGAGAAAATTAAAAATTGGTTGCAAGATGTCGGTTGTACGATTCTTCCTATTGAAACAGAAACAGGAGTGGTTGCTGAAATCTGTGGAACAAAACCAGGGCCTACTGTGGCGTTTCGAGCCGATATCGATGCGTTGCCAATTCAAGAACAAACTGGACTTTCTTTTTCATCAAAAATTGATGGCGTTTCTCATGCTTGCGGACATGATTGGCATACGACAATTGCTTTAGGAGCCGCGTTCATATTTGCTGAAAATCGAGATGAATTTTCCGGAACCGTACGTTTTATATTTCAACCAGCTGAAGAAACAACACAAGGAGCAAAACAGCTTGTTGAAGGCGGATTGTTTAATGATGGAAAGATTAAAGCAGTATTTGGTTTGCATAACCAACCTGATATACCTGCTGGAAAGATAGGAATTACTGAAGGTAAATTAATGGCTGCAGTAGATACGCTTTATATTACCGTTAATGGTCATAGTGGTCACGGGGCGATTCCGCAACATACGGTCGATACTGTTGTGGCAGGTTCTGCGATTGTCATGGGATTACAAACCGCTATTAGTCGAAATATTGATCCATTTGAACCTGTAGTTATTACAATTGGAAAGTTCCAAGCGGGTCACGGTCATAATGTAATTGCAGGAGAAGCTAAATTGACTGGTACAGTTCGAAGCTTTAATCCAGAGGTCCGCTTACAGCTTCCAGATTTAATTAATCGTATTGCAGGAGAGATTGCTAAGGGGTATGGCGCTAAAGCAAAGGTTGATTTTGTTCCACAAGTTCCGGCTATTAATAATGATCCGGTTATGACGGAATTAGTTAGAGAAGCAACAAAGGAAGTATTAGGAGAGAAAGCAATTGTTAAACCCGTTCCCACAATGGGAGGAGAGGATTTCTCGTTATATCAAGAATATAAGCCGGGCTGTTTTTTCTGGGTTGGTACAGGAGACAAGGAAAAAGGAGTAACGCGTCAGTGGCATGATCCTGCGTTTGTAGTGAATGATGATGTACTTCCTGAAACAGTGGAAGTTGTCGTTAACACATTATCAAAAGCGTTACAGCATTTTTCAAAAAGAAATTAAGTGATGCCGATCTAGAAAAAATATTGCCGAATTTTTGCTTATGAACGATTTTGGTAGCCGTTTAGTGATGAAGGCTAAGTAATTATCGTTCAATAAAGATAATAAGGAGTGGTTTACATGTCAGAACAACTAAAGAATATTTGGAAGGATTGGCGGCTTCACGGAATTGTCTTTGCCATAGTGATCATAACAGAATTGATTGGAACTCATTCTTTTACAGTAGGACCAGGTGTTGTTTTACTATTACCGATGCTCTATGCAATCATTATTGGTATTTCGTTATATTTTACACCGTTAGTTAAAGAAAAGCAGTCAAAAAATGCAGAACCGTTAATCGTTCTCGGAGTAACATTATTGATTGCCAAAATAGGCGTTATTATCGGTCCGTCGTTACCTCAAATTATTGCTGCAGGACCTGCTTTACTGCTGCAGGAGTTTGGAAATCTGTTTACGATCTTTATTGCATTACCTGTAGCTGTGTTACTTGGATTAAAGCGTGAAAGTATTGGGATGACTCACTCAGTTGCTCGCGAACCAAATGTAGGTTTGATTATGGATAAATTTGGATTTAACTCGCCTGAAGGAAGAGGAGTTATGGCCATTTATATTTTTGGAACTGTTTTTGGTGCTGTTTTTATGGGGTTAATGTCCGGCTTTCTGGCAACACTGACACCGCTTCACCCACTATCCTTTGCCATGGCTTCAGGGATAGGAAGTGGAAGTATGATGGCGGCTGCCAGTGGTTCGCTTGTTGCGGCATTTCCACATCTTGAGAATGATATTATCGCCTTTGCAGGCGCAAGTAATTTACTTTCATTATCAACAGGGTTATATATGAGTATTTTTATTGGCTTACCACTTACCGAAAAGCTTTATAATATGATGACAAAGCGAAGAGACAAGAAGAAAAATACAGGGATGGGGGCATAAAACATGCTTAAGAATATTCAAGAGTGGGTATTGTTACTTTTGATCTACGGTGTTGTTGCAATTTTAGGGAATTGGATTGGTTATGATATTTTCCCGCTTCAAGCCGTTCCGGGAATGGTTGTGTTAATTGTTATTTGTCTTTTAGGACTAGTTATTCATAAATTATTGTCATTTAAGATTCCAAGTGTTGCCTATATTGCTATTATCGGTATTGTAGTATCAATGCCTTGGATGCCAGGGTCAGAACAAATTGTTGCATGGACAAGTGAAGTTAATTTATTAGCGTTAACAACACCAATTTTAGCATATGCCGGGATTGCGATTGGAAGATCTTGGTCAGATTTTGTGAAATTAGGATGGCGAAGTATCGTTGTTGCAGTTTGTGTTTTCTTTGGGACATTTCTTGGATCAGCATTAATTGCAGAGATTATTTTAAGAATACAAGGCATTATATAATAACATGATAAAAGTAGAAACGGTGAGCTAAATTATTAGCTTGCCGTTTTTTATGTCATACTAAGTGATAGCATCATGAAGGGAGGTTGTTTTGGTATCTTATGTCTGAGTATAGTTTTCTGTTTCTCCTATTATTAATAATAGTACCTCTGATTACGTGGAAACGAGAGGGTCCTAAGCAGGCTGGATTAACCTTTATTGGAATCATAGGACTTATGCTTTTTATGGTAAGAGATCAAATTCCTGTTGGGATTGCCTATATTGGCCTGGGTGTTACTTTTATTGTTATCATTGTCGGAGCCATTAGTCACTTTAAAAAAAATAACTAGATGATGTTATTGGACTGCCGGAAAATTAAATACTATGAAAAACATCGAAGAGCATACACTTGTATGCTCAAGAATTTATTTTGGATCAGTTTATGAAAGACTCTTACTATTGCTTCGGTTTAAACCATTCCCTCCATAGCTCTCCTTTATTTACTTTTTCAACAGCAATGTGTACCCATCTCTTATCATTTATTTGATTACGTAACGCTTGATCGTTAATTCCATCTTCTTTTTTACCATTTGTAATATTTTTAATGAGCTGTTCCCCTTTTTTTATGATTGAGGATAATGGATTGTTCATATTTTTACCTCCAAGTAGTTACCGTTTGTTTATACAAATAGTTTGGCGGAATTCTATTTTAACTATACCAAGTAATAAGGTAAAGGGCTGGCTGTAAACAATGAATGAGTTTTATTTATTTGTTATACAGACAATGAGACAGGTATTTTTTATATTTAAAGTCATAAAGTAAAATTGTGGAATTTTTTTGAAGAATTGTCTAGTCAAGCTTATTGGTCTTGTTGTTTAGTACATATCGGTAGGAGGTTAGCAAGGTGAAGAGAACGGTTCGTGTTGTCCTTTTTCTGATGTCGATTGTATTGTTAATGGGGTGTCAAATAAGTAAGGAAAGCATGTTAGTGAGCAAAATGAATCCAGATTTTCAAAGCAAGTTAAAGGAAATTGAGAAGGTACCAATAAGTTTAGACATTCATCTTGTTGATGACCGAGTAGGTGAAGTAATTGCTTCCGTGAATCTAAAGGAGCTAGGATATGGAGAAGAAGAGGCAGAAAGTTTGGATGAGGAAAGTGTAAGCTTACTTGCTAAAAGCTTGGCTGAAGGGATTGATCAGCCAATGAAAAACCCAACGATTGATTTAGAAGGGAATATTATTGAAGGACAAAATCGGATCATTCTTTCTGAACAAGAGCTTGTAGAAAAACTAATGACACTATCTTATTATAATAAAGAACTAATCCTGCCGATTTATGAAACCCCCCCAACGGTCTCTGCTGACCAATTAATTGATATTTTGGAAGTGCCCATTGGTAATTATACAACCTATTTTAACCCAAATGTACAAGGGAGATCAATGAACATTAAATTATCATCAGAGGCCATTCAGCATTTTGTTCTTGGTCCAGGTGATGAATTTTCATTCAATGGCGTTGTTGGCCAGCGAACTCGGGAAAGAGGGTACCAAGAAGCAAAGGAAATTGTAAACAAAGAATTTGTGATCGGTATTGGTGGTGGAATTTGTCAAACGTCATCTACATTATTCAATGCCATTGATTTAGCTGGTCTCGAAGTTGTTGAACGGTACACACATTCAAGGGAAATCGGCTATGTTCCAGTAAGCAGGGATGCCACTGTTTCTTGGGGTGGTCCAGATTTTAAATTTAAAAACCCGTACGATTTCCCAATAATTATTAAAACGGATGTTTCGTTACAGGGGGGAAGAATCGATGTTGCTGTCTATACCTCACAGCAAAATGCTCTTGTAGCAAGGGGAAATTAATTGATAAGCAGATTTCTTACTGGCTACTAACAGAATATGTTATGGTTTTTATCATTGAAAAATTAACGAACTTCCTCCAATAGACAGGAGGGGGTTTTTTTTTGTGGAGAAGTTTATATCTAGGACTGTGCAATATTTATTCAAATCGTCACTTTTTACGATTAAAGTATAAATTTATCCAAGCCTTCATAGTCTATAGTGAGTATAGCTTGTTTATAATAAATATGGAAAACAATGAAATGGGAGGAAAAAATGACTGATTATGTAAGACGCTTTCTAATTGTTTTTGTCATGGCAGTGTGTATTGCGATTCTGTTTATTGGAGGGACGATTTCATTTGCCGAAGAAATGGACAATAATGACAAGGAGTGGTTCTGGCCTACTGTTGGTGAAGTCACTGACACATATGGAACAAGACAAGGTGAACATTATGGGATTGATATAGCCGCTCCTGAAGGTACCCCGATTCTCGCAGTAGATGAGGGGGTTGTCACTAAATCCTATTATTCAGATACGTATGGTAATGTTATTTTTATTTCACACAAGAATGGCTATGAAACGGTGTATGCGCATTTACATAAACGGCTGGCCAATGAAGGACAGCAGGTTAAAAAAGGGGAAGAGATTGGAACTGTAGGAAATACCGGGCGTTCATCCGGTAACCATCTTCACTTTGAAGTTCATGAGGGAGAATGGAATGCTGAAAAGTCCAATGCGATTGATCCATATCTAGTTTTAATGGACGAGCCTCCAGTTAACGTAGCTACAGTCGAACAAGCAGATTATGCGGTTATGGCATTGTATCATGAAGAAGAAGATGCCAGTACAGAAGCAAAAGGGCTTGTAGTAACAGTACAAAATGGCGATACGTTATGGGGGTTAGCAAGGACATATCAAGTCCCTGTTGAAGAAATAAAAAATGACAATAATCTTTTAAGTGATGTTATTTCTGTTGGTCAAAAATTAACGATCAATCAAGAGGTAAACACTTATGTTATACGACAAGGTGATACATTATCTAAGATTGCTAGCAGAAACAAAGTAACAGTCAAAGATTTAAAAGAAACCAATCAGTTAACAAGTGACCGAATCTACCCAGGTGAAATTTTATTACTGAAAAAATAGAGGTGATGACCCTCTATTTTTTTGTGGTAAAATAGTAGTGGTATATAGTTCAAAAGAATGTGTGGGTAGTAAAATGGCAATAATGATTGATACAGAATTGATTAGCTGGTTAAATAAACAAACCGAGTCTTCGGAGCATAACGTCATTCTTGTTGAGAGCTTTGTATTTATGTTGATGAAGATAAAGAGACAAGGTTATGTACGTGTTATGAATGATGGAGAAATTCACCGTCGTTTTTGGCGTGCGTTAGATCGGACCTATAATTATCAGCTTTTTCATCCTAAAAAGAAAAGACAACGTGAAGTAGCATTGTTCCAATTTTATTATGAAGTAGCAATAAGGGCTCAATTTATTAAGATTGAGAATGACAAAGCCGTTATTACTGAAATGGGAGAAAAGTTTCTTCATCTGCCTAAGCGTGAGCAGTTAGCTTTTTTATTAAATAAAATATGGGAATAAAACAGCGCACTTGGCTTGTAGTCAGGTGCGCTGTTACGGTTGTTATCAAAAGAGTTATCAGTATTAGTCACTAAAAATTATACATATTATTTGTCCCCTCTATATATGTTCTCTTATAAAAATTAAAAAACTTCCCCCCACACGACTTAAGTCGTGTGGGGGGAAGTTGGATGTTCATTACCTATTTTTTGTTTAGATTCCAGGAAAGGTTTAATTGTTTGATAATTTATCACACTCCAAGTTTTATGTCAATAAATAAAATAAAATTCTTTTTTTTATTTTTATTCATAATGTAGTTTAAGAGGAGAAATCAGCTTTTATGAAGTTTCTACAATTTAAACTAGTTAAGAGGTGATAGAGAATGATGAATTATATAGTAAAGCAAGGAGATACGATAGCTAAAGTAGCATATCAACACCGAGTGAGACCATTTGATTTGATGATTGCTAATCAGCAATTACAACATGAAAAACAATACATCTACCCTGGTGAAAAGTTAGTCATTCCTGCCCCGTATTTAGCTGAATATAGAGAAGAAGATGACCTGCAGTGTCTGATGGAATATGGTCCAATGGATGTGTTAGAAGATTGTCGTTATCTTAGTAAGAAATTTTCAAATTTATGTCAAATTGAAACGATCGGCTATTCTGTTATGGGTAAACCAATTCAAATGCTTGTGATTGGTCATGGTAAGAAGGAAGTTTTTTATTCTGGCGGGTGGCATGCGAATGAATGGCTGACAACAAAGTTTTTGATGGTGTTTGCAAAGCACATGCTACAGCATCTTGAAAAGGAAGAGTTGTGGCATAAATATGACTTAAAAGAGATTTTTTCAGATATAAAGTTGTTTATCGTACCTCTTGTTAATCCTGATGGGGTCGAATTAGTTCAACAAGGCATTTATAAGGAGCACCCGTATTATAAAAAGGTGCTAGAAATCAATAAAGGTATACGGCAATTTGATCACTGGTCAAGCAATATTCGCGGTGTCGACTTGAACCACCAATGGCCGGCCGGATGGGACATTGAAGCGAAGGAGAGTCCGCAACATCCATGGTCAAGGCACTATAGTGGCAAAGGTCCATTAACAGAACCAGAAGCACAAGCGGTTTACCAATTAACGATGTCTCAAAATTTTTCGCATGTTCTGGCATTTCATTCACAGGGGCAAGTCATCTATTGGGGATATCGTCATCTTGAGCCAACAATAAGTGAGGAGATGGTAACAAGGTTATCGTTATTAAGCTCATATGTACCGGTTCACACTGCAGATAGTGACGGAGGGTATAAAGACTGGTTCATTCAGGAAAAAAGGCGTCCCGGATTTACGATCGAAGTTGGTGTTGGAACAAACCCACTCCCATTTTCATCATTTTCAGAAATATGGTCTAATAATGTTTTGCTAGCATTAGAAGGATTAATTTTATAAGTCACAGTTTAATATGAAAATCATCATGAACTATTAAATGAATGGATTAATTTTATTGTAAATATGGGTAAAATGAGTTGATGAATGGTAATTGTCATTCTTTTTTCACATCATTACTGTGTGAAATTATACAAATTAAAATATTATACTATAGATAAAGTAAATTTCATGTGATGTTGATTACATGCTTAACTCCTTTTGTTATACTAATAATAGAAATTGTTGATGGGGGAGAGAGAATGAAAGTTTGGATTGATTTATTAAAACAAATGGATTTTTTTAAAGGGCTTTCACATGAGGAGATGGAACCGTTACTCCAAAACGCGATCGAAAAAACATTTCACGATAAAGAGATTTTGTTTTCAGAAGGCGAAGACCGTGAATATTTGTATGTATTAAGGCGAGGGACGGTTCTTATTAGTAAGCTTTCAGAAGAAGGAGAAGAACGGGTTATTAATATTTTGTATCGTGGTGACATTTTCCCGCATACTGGTTTTTTTGATGATCGTCCATATCCTGGAACAGCATCTGCTAAGAAAGACGTTGAGGTATTGATGATTCCAATTAGAGCATTTGAAACATTTATTGAATCACATCCGCATTTAGCATTTCGTATTATTAAATCAATGAGTAAAAAAATCTATTTGTTACAAGGGAAATTGAATGAGTTATTGTCATTAAATGTTGAAGAACGTTTAGTAGCTGCAATTAAAAAGATTAAAGATGAAAATGGAGAGAACATTCATCTTACCCATCAAGAACTCGGAAACATCGTTGGTGCATCTAGAGAAACAATAAGTAGACAATTGAAAAAGCTTGAAAAACAAGGTAGAGTACGGATGACTAAAAATGGCATTGTGTTAGTTGATGAAGAGTGAACCAGTTTATTTAGTTAAACGTTAAGAGTTGAAAGTTAAATGTTGATTTATAAGCGCGCGTTGCTTCCTAAAGAAAAGGAAGGAGGGTGCGTTTTTTGTTTTTATTATATGGGAAAGCATCTTAAACAAAACTTTTCAAATAATTCTACAAACGCAATTGACAATGATTATCATTAGTGGTTATAATTGAATTAGAAATTGATAATCATTTTCATTTATTGGAGGCTGGTTTACATGTCATCCTTACTCATAGTAGGTGCAGATCATTTAGGAAATATAACAAACCGTTTACAGAGCTGTGGTTTTGAACATATCTGTCATTTAAAAGGAAGAAAGTGTCAAGAGGTGCGAAGAGAGATTCCCGAAGACGTTGAACATATTTTAGTATTGACAGACTACGTTAATCACAACTTATCAAAGGTCATTAAACAAAAAGCAAAAGAGAAATCTGTGCCAATCTATTTTGCAAAACGATCCTGGTGTTCAATTTATCGGGTGTTAGAAGAGAACAAGTTAGCGAAAGAAAAGATAGTATAAAGAAAATCATCACTTTGTGATATAAGAAGAGTTTTAATTATGAATAAAAAGGGGGAACATACGCCCATGAATAAACATACAAGTAAACCGAGAATAAAAAACTGTTGGAAGTCAGAAATTCAAAATTCAGTAATGAAGATTATCAACATATACACGAATATTCCGGTTACAAAGCGTTCGCCATTTATATTACTATCGCTAATAGAGAAATGTTGGAATAAACAGGATTCTATCTATGAATCAAAGGTACATTACTATGTAACCCTCGCAGCAGTGACAAACTACCTTTTACAATATGTGATGAAAATAGATGAAGGTTACTACCAAGAATCGAGGGTAGTGGGAATGCAGCATTCATTCTTATATAACAAAAGAAAATCGGGTGGATACACTATACTAACTGCAGCTGTTGACGATAACCCGGAAATTCTTCAAGCACTTGTTGAACAGATATTAGTTGAAAGCGAAAAGGTATATGGAGAGCTACCGCATAATATTGAAATTTATTCACTTTTAACAGGTAAATCGATTTTCTTTTACCCAAAAATTTGTTCCGTTTGTTAACGACCGAATGAATTTAGATGTTTACATACAATTTACAGTGAATTGAATACGGGAAAGGGTTTCTTTTAGCTAGACTCAGTATCCGGTTCAATTGGTGTCAGACCGAGTTGTTATGAATAGTAAAAGGTAAAAAGATCCCCTAACAATAAGCTAGGGGATTTTTGTATTAATTAATCAAATTTTGTAGCGTCGCCGTCGAATGGCTCTTCAGCAATTTTGATTGAGTCAGTTGGGCAACCTTCAGCAGCATCGTTCATGTCATCTAATAATACATCAGGAATTTCAACGATACCTTGGTTGTCATCAAGTGTTACGAATGCAATACCCTCATCATCGTAATCATAAATATCTGGTGCTGCGGCTCCACATGCACCACATGCGATACAAGTTTCTTTGTCTACAATTGTGTACTTTGCCATAATATATAAACCTCCTAGTTTGTAGTAAATGTTATATCCCCTTTATATATGTATGTTTGTGCTGTGACGATGTTCAACACGTTAGATAGGAAATATAATATCTAAGTCATATTGTAAAGGGGATTCATGAACTTTTCAATAGTAAAATATATGAGAATACTTATCATATAGCTGTTTTCTCAATTATTGTTACCTCATTATTTTTAAAATAAACAAGCAAAATCACCCAAACATTTGATAAAATAGGAATATAAAAAAAATGTAGAAAGCTGAATGCTGATGAAGTTTAGAAATAATATAATATTATACTTAATTAAAAAATTTGATGGTAACCGATCGCTTGCAGCTTGCTATCACCTTTTGAAGGGGAAGAAGACATCTCAAACCATTCAAGATGGAAAATTGTTTGCTGTTTCTTTTTTATTTGGCACATTAAAGGAAATTGAAAAACAAGAGCTGACTGAGTGGACAAAGGAATTATTGTCCACTGGTAATGTCGTTGAAAAAGAGAATGGGATATTGATGATTACTCCAAAAGGAGAACAGCAATTACTGTCTGCAAGAGAAAAATATGATTTTCTTCAGAAATTGGATGGATGGACATATGGAGATAGCGGTAAGTGTTTTTGGGACCGGTTTAGCTTATACTTCCAAACGCTTTCAAATCTAATTGCCGACAAGAATAATTTTATTCCAATTACAAAGGAACAGAGCACGTTGACCTGGGTAAAAAAGCATTTCCCCTCATCACGTATAGATAGGAACCAAGCAGCTGCAATTATTTACAATGAAATTTATCAAATATTATCATCACTGACTGAGCAAGAGGCAACTATTTTCCTAATGCGTCTCAGTGGCTGCCACCGAATTGGCTACACAATTGAACAAATTGCATCTATTTTAGGTTTAGAAAAAGAATATGTTTCGGTCCTATTTCAAGCAATCCTTCATCAGTTTGTATCCACCATAACAACACAAAAAGAACAATTTCCGATGTTACATCAATTTATTGAAAATGGTAAAAGAAACTTAATATTAACCGAATCAACTGCGTATACATACCGCATGATAAAAAAAGGAAAATCAATCGAAGATATTGCTCGAATTCGTCGGCTAAAGAGAAACACGATAGAAGATCACCTTGTTGAAATCGCTGTTCATGATCCTTCATTTTCAATTGAACCATATGTAGCCAAAGCAGTCCGCGAAAAAATTATTGAAGCAGCCGGTAAGGCTAACTCTATGAGGCTAAGAGATATTAAACAGTTACTTGATGATGAACGGATAAGTTACTTTATGATTCGGCTGGTATTAATGGTAAATGGGGGAAACAATCGGTGAAACTTGAACGATTTTTATTGAAAAAATTTGGTTTCGAACGCTTTCGAGAGGGTCAAAAGGAAATCATTGAAGATATACTTCAAGGGCATGATGTACTTGCTATGCTGCCGACTGGAACTGGAAAATCATTATGCTATCAATTTCCAGCTTTATTCAAAGAAGGTTCAGCAGTTATTATTTCTCCATTACTCTCACTAATGGAAGACCAGGTACAACAGTTAAAGAGCAGTGGCGAAAAACGAGTCGTTGCTCTAAACAGTTTTTTATCATTTGCTGAGAAGAAAAAAATTCTTACACAGTTGGATGAATTTAAGCTTATCTATGTCTCTCCAGAAATTTTACAGTCTTCACATGTACAAAAAGTATTAAAGCAGATAAATATCTCATTGTTTGTTGTTGACGAGGCGCATTGCATTTCGCAGTGGGGTCATGAGTTTCGAACGGATTATTTGAAGCTTGAAACGATTCGTGAAATGTTGGGAAATCCCCCTTGCCTGGCAATTACGGCAACGGCTACTATAGAGGTTCAACAAGATATTATTAAGTATTTAAATATGAGTAAGGTACGTGAACACATACATAGTATCGATCGTCCAAATATTGCCTTAATCGTTCAGCATATGGAATCCGTTGACGACAAAATGAACAAACTTATAGAGCTGACTAATTATCTAGAAGGACCGGGTATGATTTATTTTTCAAGCCGCAGGTGGGCTGAATATGTAGCACATCATTTAAGAAGTGTTACAGACTACCGCATTGCCTATTACCACGGTGGTCTTGATTCTGAGGCGCGAATACTAATTCAACAGCAGTTTATTCAAGATCAACTTGATGTAATTTGTTGTACGAATGCTTTTGGTATGGGAATTAATAAACCGAATATTCGTTATGTCATCCATTTTCATTATCCTTCACAATTGGAATCTTATTTACAAGAGATTGGTCGAGCAGGGCGTGATGGTGAGAATAGTGTTGCGATTTTATTGTTTAGTAACGACGACGAACCATTGCCTCAGTTATTAATTAATCAAGAGTTTCCCGATGAAGAACAGATTGATCATTTATTTAGATCACTATTACAAATTGAAAAAACAGGAGGAAGTTTTACAAAAGAAGTCGAAGAAAGAGTAATGTTAGAAGTTGGTCTTGGTGATACTGTCTGGCGTTTTTTACAGTTTCAGCTAGAAAAGCTTGGGGGTGTAAATCATAGTCAAATTACACTTTCAAGTAATGCTAATCAAATTAGAGAAAATATACTTAGAACAATAAAACAAAGAAAATTAAAAAAACGGTTGAAGCTTGAACAGATGGAGATATGGATACGTAAGACAACAGGCTGCAGGCGAGAGAATTATCTTTCAGTTTTTAATGAGTCCCTCGTTCAGAGGCCAAAGAATTGTTGTGATTTATGTGATGTTCAATTGGAACTTTATTCAGGTAAGGGTAAGCACCGTAATGAAAAAGGAAAAATTGACTGGAAAGAGGAGTTACGACTCTTCTTACCGCATGATAGCTAATACATTTTTATTATCTAGGAATGGATGATTTTATGGCCAGGCAGTCTGAATTAATAAAAAATATGACAGATAAAGAGTTGTTGTTAAATGTGTATGTATCACAACTCGGGATGTTGGTATTGGCATTGGTTATTGGCTTTTTCCTATTCGACTCTTGGTCTGAGATGTTCGAGTTATTCATTTGGGATCCACAGCAAATTGTCATACTTGGTGGAGGGCTTGCAGCTGCAGTCATAATTATCGAACTGATCTTAATCAAATTATTACCAAAAGACATGTTTGATGATGGTGGTATCAATGAAAAAGTTTTTATAAATCGTAGTATTAGTCATATCTTTGTTCTAAGTCTTGTTATTGCTTTTGCAGAAGAAATCCTTTTTCGCGGTGTCTTACAGACTCATATTGGATTAGTTCCAGCAAGTATTCTGTTTGCACTGATCCATGTCCGCTATTTAGGGAAAGTTCTTTTGTTTTCTGTTACAGTCATACTAAGCTTTTTACTCGGTTGGCTTTTTTATATGACAAATAACCTACTTGTACCGATATTTTGCCATTTTTTAATTGATTTTGTTCTTGGTTTACTCATACGTTTACGCTATATTAAGTAAAAAAAGCTTAATAAAAGTTTAACGTTTATAAAGGCTTGTTGATGGGGGGAGAGGGCGATGTCAATGAGTGTTCAGCGAGATCAAGCAGAAAAGCTTCACCATAAAATGGAGGAGCTTGTTGAAAGAGCACCAACTAGAAATAAACAGCAACAGACTCTTGAGCCAAAGAGTAGAGTTGAAAGAAAAAAATTAGAAAAAGAAGCAAGAGAGGCTAAGAAAAGGCGGTCAAAAAAGCCGCATTCAGAGGAAAAGAGCAAGCAAGCAGAAAAGAAGAGACCAAAATTCAAAGTACAGTTCTTACTCGTTCGTGTACTTTTGTTTTTATTTTTATTACTAATTGGAGTCGTAGTGACATATCCATTATGGAGTGATAAGTATCCAATATTATAATTTTGCAAACATGCCAATTGTTATGTATCGTCATGTACATGCATACAAGGAGCATGTTTTTTTGTGTACAAAAAAATCTAACTTGAATTGTGTATGAACGTGATATTCTCTTCATAAACATTACTAAAAGACTGTGAATTAGTATAGAAAAAGGCGGTGTTGTGGGTGGATTCATTAACAAAGCTTAAAGGAAATATTTTGCCGAAAGTTGCTGAAGTAAGTCTGAAAGAATTAGTTAAACTAAAAGAGAAAGAAGAGAAATATGAAAAGAGAAAAATTCGTTGGTCTTATACAACAATCGCTTTTGTCGTGGCGGCATTATTGTATAGTTTTTACGTGAAGATGTATGGGACAGGTTATTTGTCAGGGTCACCCATTCAATTTTTCATTAATGATTTTTGGATGAAGGTATTTGCTATTTCAATTGCTGGCAGTTTTTTTCAAGTGCATATGATGGATCGAAAGTACGAAAAGGCTGAGAAAGAATTTGAAGAATTACGTACAGAAATTATTGAACGAAGCTCAGAATTATGGTCTGACCCTGAACAATGGAATAATCGCCACATCGTTTATGAGGTATTTAAAGAAACTTATGATATAAATTTGTATCACCGCTAACAGGTTTCGAAAAAAGAATTAGTGGGCAGGCAACCCAAACAGTAAATGCTTCTCACGACAATACTCTGCCCCACTAATGTACACTTGCTGACCAGTAAAACTCTCTATTCTTCCAAAAGCAATTGTAGATTGTGCGCTTGGGCAAAAGACCTCAATTGGAAGACCGATACGCATATTGTATGCCAGGTCGTCGTTGGTCACTAGAGACTTGTTTGTCAGTTTCGTAATCATCATGATGATTCATCTCTCCTTTTATCGAAATAGTCTTACAGTAGTATACAAGGCAAGCGGACAAGTCAACGAGTAGAGTGCTCTGATAAATGGCTTTAGCAAAGCGATATGAGAAGCTTCGATAGTAACTATGTGATAGGCTGGGTTCTTGGGCATCTACATGCAAAGTTAAAAAAGTAGTGAATTTTGCTCAAGTCACAATAGCTTTACTTATTTTGGTATTATATCTATTACAGTCATCATTGTAAAGTTAAAATTGTAAGCGTTTTCCAAAAGTATATCGTAAATTCACAGAATTTTCAATAATTATTATGAATTTTGAAGGTGCGAAAAATCACTTATCCTGGAGAAGGATGTATAGTACAATGGAGAGGACATTCATTGTAAGGCGAGTGATCAATTTGAGATTATTAATTGATATGGATTCTGTGATGGCAGACTTAATGACTCCTTGGTATGCAAGGTATAATAAAGATTATAATGACAAGCTCCACTATTTAGACTTAACAAGTTGGGATACCCATAAATTTGTTAAAAAAGAATGTGGAGAAAAAATTTATCAATATTTACATGAACCTGGCTTTTACCGGTATTTACAACCACTTCCACATTCGCAAGCAGTGATGGAAAAACTCAATAAGGAACATGAAATATTCATCGTAACAACAAGTCCGGCTGAAGCTGTTTCAGACAAGCAGGAATGGATGAAAGAACATTTTCCGTTCATTCAAATTGAGCATATGATTTTTACACATCGTAAAGATCTTATTATTGGAGACCTTTTATTTGATGATGCACCTCATAATCTTGAGGCATTCATGGCAACAGGAAGAAAAGCGATTGCGATGAATTATCCGTATAATCAAAGTGTAAATTGTGACAGAGTAAATAATTGGTTAGAATTTGCTGATTATATCGCTCATCTACAAGAAAAAACCATCTCGGTGTAAGATCTTAGTCGTAAAGTGATGTCTTCTAGAATCATATGAAAAAGCCATTCAAAACGTTAGAACGTTTGAATGGCTTTTTGTATTGTTAATTTGTGGAAATTCAAAAAAATAGAAAGCCTTTTTCGTAAGGCTTTCCCAAAGAGAGAAAAATAAGAGGTCATTTACACATATTACTTTACCACGCGATTGTACTAAAGTAAAGTTATAAATTAGAATTTTCTATAAATTATAACGATATCAATGAAAATTTAATAGTCTTAGACATATTCTAACGCCTGCAATTATAAGATTCTAAATATAAATGGAATTCGATATTCCTGCCCTTCATATGCTTTGATCGCAGCAAGAATTGTAAAGATAAGCGCAGCAATACCAACAACCCATAAAAGAATAAAGCCAATAAGTAGAATGATTAGAATCGCGCTAATTATTGAATAGACAGTGTAAGAAATGAAGAAATTTAAATATTCTTTACCATGATAATCTACAAATTCAGATTCTTCTTTTTTCAACAGCCAAATTACTAATGGACCGATAAATGCTGTAAAAAAACTAATTAAATAAATGAGCATGGCAATTATTCTCTCGTCTTTCTCAACGACTTTACTTTCCATTTCCATCAAAAACACCTCCTCAAAAAAATTAAAGATGAGTAGTTAGAGTTATTTCAATTGTTTAGTTTTTAGGCAAGGTGAAATACCTTTAAATAATATGTTTAATATTAAAGTTTTAGTATTTATTTTTTCTTTCTTTCTATTAGGCGAGGTTACATGGTATTTATTACGGAACTACATTATGAGTACATTGTAGCAAGACTAACACAATGGAAAGTTTTTTTATACTGTTGTTTTATAATTTCGTCAAAATAAGTGTTTTTCTTACATTATTGTATAGCGTTTTCACTACACTAGTTTAGCTTTTTCCTGTAAAATATAGGCTATAAAGCTATTTTTTATAAGGTAGGTGGGGGGAAATGTCTATTAATCGGAATTCTGCATGTCCATGTGGTAGTGGAAAGAAGTATAAAAAGTGTTGCTTAAACAAAACAGAAGTCATTGAATTGAATGAGAGAAAGGAGCAGCGCTTTTTTGAGCGGAAAGGTGAATTAAGACATAGGCTCGTTGATTTTATCGATAAACAACTTACGTTAGAACAAGATAAGGAACTTTTCCGATATTTTAGCGATAAAATGAGCGGGTTGATTAATCAGGACATCATGGAACCGTATTTCCGCTTTTGGGCAACAATTATTCACCGTTTTGAAAATGGACTAAGGGCTGTCGAATGGATGTGGCGTGATGCAAAGGGGAAATTAGATTCTCTTGAACGTGAAATGCTTGAGTCCTGGGTGAAAATGGTGCCACGTATTATTCAATATATTGATAAGAATGATAATGGAATTGTTGTTGAAGATATCATGACAAAGGAACAGTTCTATTTACCATATTGTGAATCGATTCACAGAAATCATGTGCCACCGTGGAGTATAGCGCTAAGTTTTCTCGAACCGTACAAAGAGGGTCACTGCTTACATGGAGTGACATTGTGGACAAGTCCTGATAGAATACAGCCGTTGGTAAATGAAGTCAATCGATTGAGAAAGGATAACGGTGAGGATCGTACAGTCATAACTGAAAACTATTTGGAGTTACTGACACTACTGCTTCAAAAAGAAGATACAGAAAATAAAAATAAAGTGGTAGATATTAACCTTACGTATACGATCAATAATTCTGAACATGTATTTCAATTTTTTACAAAGAGACGGGATGATGTTCTCGTTAATGATTTAAATAATAGTACAAAAACCGGTTTATTTGCTTGGATTGGTGATATGTACAGCTATGAAGATACAGAGATTGATGGCGCTATGTATTTAGCTGAAATTTATGGTTTAGTTAAGCTGACAAAACGTAAATTATCATTTGAGACACTAAATAAAGATAAGGCACAGCAATTTTCCATGTGGCTTGAGGAAATTAGTGATTATTTGAAGTTTGAAAAATGGGATGAGAAGTATGTAAAGACAAAAGTTGCATCAAAAACAGAAGTCCAACATTATTGTGTGGCTTATGAAAAGGGAAATATTAACAAAGATTATGGCCGTCTAGCACAATCAATGGTACAAATGGATAAGATGTTTACTAAGAAAACTGAAACTGATGAACATTTACTTGCAGATATTGAACAGTGGTTTAAGGAGAAGGAATTTGAAAGCTGCAAACCGGAGACTAGTCTTAGTGAGAACTTTAACTATTTACGAAAGAAGCTTGGTTTACCGTTATCTCCATTTATTACTGGTGGAGAGTCGAGAGAGACAATTATCCGTCGTTGTGAAAATATGATTTCCATGTTTACGTTCCAAGGTTATTCAAATGATGATATTTCATTATTAGAAATGTTGCAATTTACGCCAGAAACAGCCAGAGCATTCTACACAACTGATGTACTATCATTCTTCAAAGAAAAGACAACGGGTAAATCGAAGGCAACCGAAAATAAATATGCATCAGCACTCCCAATGTTTGTTCGTTTCTGTGATGAGGAATTAATTGATGGGAGAGCAACATGGCAAACATTTGGAAATGATTTATGGGACAAGCTGATCAATCACCGGCCAGAACTGTATAAAGATATGACGAAAACACAGTTGACTGCTTTTGATGCAACGTTGAAAACGTTCACAAGATGGATTGATGAGAAATATGAGACTGGACATCATCAAGTTGTTAAGGAAATGATTGATGAGAATGGAGAACGTCTGAAGGAACTTGTAGGGATAAGATAAAATATAGTGAAAAGAATACAAATGATAGACATCGTACCACTGTAACAGAATGATCTGTGGTATGATGTCTATTTGTTTTGTTAACAATTAGCGATTATTCATTTTTCTAATGTTATATAGAGTAGCATTGATCTCGCCGCCAACTATGAGGATAAGTCCACTTAAGAAAAACCATAGCATTAAGATGATAACTCCCCCTAAACTTCCATATGTGGCTGTATAGTTATTGAAATTAGCAATATAGACCGAGAAACCGAAAGAAATGAATTGCCACCCGATCGTTGCGGTAAGAGCACCATAGAGAACATGTCGAAATCGTAATTTTTTATTTGGTGCGAGATTATAGAGTACCATTAATACAATGGTCATAATAACAACACCGACAATCCATCGAAGACGATTTAAAACAATAAAAGTCTCGTTTGGAAGAGGGAAAATTTGATTGATACCTTGTAATATAACATTCCCAAAAACGGGAAGAAGTAAGGTGACAAAAAATACAGTAACTAGCCCTAATGTCATGAAAATTGACATTAACCTCACTTTTATAAATGATCGAGTTTCATCAATGTTATGTGCTTTATTAAGTGCGCGTATTAGTGCATTCATTCCGTTAGAAGCTGTCCAAATTGTTGCGATAATACCAAACGAAAGTAATCCACCCTTAGGTTCTGCGATTACTTCAAGAACTGTAACAGTAAATAACTCAGCTAGCTCAGGTGGAGCATAATCGTGAACAAAGTGATAAATTTGTTCGATATCCAGAGGTAAATAAGGCAGTAAGGCTAACATAAAGATGAGCAGAGGAAAAATTGATAACATAAAGTAAAAGGCTAACGTTGCTGCAGAGTCTTGAATTGGATCTTTTTTGAGTTGCTCATAAAACTCTTTAATAAAAAGATACAGCATAAATACACCACCTTTATTCGACTAATTATTAGTAAATGCCCAGTTATTATGTAAATAAACTTAAATGTACCATAAAGTAGTGGGAATATATGGATCACTAACTCCACGGTTATCTGCTTTGTAGTAGTAATCATCGTTTGGTATACTATTGTCGTTAAAGGACAGGTGGTCATGTGTTTGAATTAATAAAAAGAAGTATACGTGATTATAAATTTTCCTATATGAAATATCTTTTCTTTGCCCTTTTGTATATGCTTGTTACAAGTTTTCTTTTCGTACCGCTCATTTCGTTTATTTTTAATCGAATGTTAAAGATCATTGGGACAGGTTCACTTTTAAATGCAGATGTATACAAACTTGGATTAAGCATACCTGGTTTAATTGGGATACTTGGAATCGGTTTTATTGCAGTGGTTATTTTATTAGTAAAGTTAGGTGTTATTTTAATTATTGCCCAGCAAAGGTATTTTTCCAGAAATATCCTTTTATCAGATGCGCTAGTAACAACAGTGATACAGTTACCTAAATTACTTGGCTTTGGTTTTTTTCAATATATTTTTCTAACATTATTTATTATCCCTTTTATTGATTTCTCTGTTTTTCCAGCTTTATTAGATTTTAATTTCACTATTTTTTTAACGAATCAAGTTTATGAATCGTCATATACTTTCATGTTTGCCCTTTTAGTATTACTTATCCTGGTGACGATCCTTTTCATAAGGTGGATATTTACTATTCACTATATTTTTATTGAGGAGAAATCAATTTTTGAGGCAATGAAATGGAGTTGGAAATTAACCAAAGGCAATAAACTACTGATTATTATTAACTTATGCTTCTTAAATGTTGTAATCAGTGTTGCCTGGTTTGTAACTGTTACTCTTTTTTCAATGCTGTCAACAATGAGTGATACGATTGTTAGTACAATGATTGAGGAATATCTTATAACGTTTTCTAGTTATTTTGCATTTCTCCTTTCTTTATTTTTAATACCAATTAACATCATTATCATTACGAGGCTTTTTTATACATTTCAGATCCAACAAGGGATCGTCATCGAAGATCAGTTAGTGATACATAGAAGTGATCAATTAACCAAACTTGAGAACAAATTGAGTGCATTTGTAACAAACCGAAAAACACTTTTTAATTTTGTAATTTTAATCATTGTCTTTCTATTGTTAATTGGAAACAGTTCATTAAATCAAAATATTGTTTATTTAAAATGGAATGTACAAGTAGCTGCTCATCGTGGTGATTTACATAGCGCGCCTGAAAACTCGATAAGCAGTATAAAAGCTGCACTCGAAAAAGGGGTTGATGCGGTTGAAATTGATGTGATGTTAACAAGTGACGGGGTAGTTGTTCTAAATCATGATCACACTCTGCAAAGAGTTGCCGGTGTTCCTGCTCGAGTGAGAGACATGACGTATAAGGAAGTGGCAAAACTTGATATTAGTTCTCCTTTTTCTGATGAATTTATTGGGGAATATATCCCGACATTGGAAGAGGTTCTAAATATCATTAAAGAAGAGAATGTCTTATTGATTGTAGACTTGAAACCCGTTGATGATCCAAATGGTGAACTTGCAATAAAAGTAGTCGATTTAATCGAGAAATATGAAATGGAAGAACATATATATATTCAAGCTTTTGAATATGATTTGCTGCAGGAGGTTCGAAAAAGAAATAATACGATTAAAATTGGGCAAATCTTATATCTATCAGCTGGGAATTTATCAGAGTTGGATGTAGACTTTTATACGATAAGGCAAACAATGCTTTCTGAACGTTTTATTAATAATGCACGAAAGCAAAATCGTGAGGTCTGGGTATGGACTGTTAATCTTGAACGAAATATTAAAGAAGTATTAAAGTATGATATTCACGGTATTATTTATTATTACTGACTATCCTGAAAAAGTTCAAAGTGTGATTGGTATCGATTTCACCCAACAATAAGTTGAAATAGAATATTTGTGAGTTTGGAAAGTTGGCCACCTCATATGAACAGATGAGGTGGTCTTGTCTTTTTCTGGTGTCAGTCACCAAAAAAAATGCATATAGGACGGCAATTGTTAATAGACTACTTATAGTAGGGTCTAAAATTTTCAGTGATCAATCCGACATCCTATAGTCAAAATCCAACACTCCTGTCAATTTTTTTGTTGGGACTTGCGATCCACTTTAAACAGGGGAGGGTGTATATGAGATTTACTGTACAGTATATACCTATAAGTGAAATCAAAGCCGATTCATCATTAAAGATAACGGATCATATTAAGAAACTTCAAGGTTTGATGTGGGACTGCATGAACATTTTGGTTGTTAAAAAAAACAGGAAAGATGGTAGCTATAGCATACTAAGCGGCCTCGAGCGATTTGAGTATCTTCGGAAATATACGAAACATGTTTATGCTCCGTGTATTGTTGATGATAGCTTTTCTACAGGGCTTAAATCGTGGCTAAACCGAATTCGCAATAAGCAGCCCCTTGATGATTTTCCGATGGCGCCAAAAAGCTGGTCAATCTTCCGTTCTTTTTTAAAAAAAGAACCTCGTTTTAAAAACTTATCTCGAGTACAACAATTAAAAGTTCTCATTCTTGCAATTCGATACAAGCGGACAGTGATATCATCAATGCAAACGATGGTAAATCAAATGATAAGAAATAAAAAGTAATAAAATTGGTGATTTTAATAAAAAAGTGCCTGTAAAAGGTACTTTTTTTATAATTTGGCACACCTTATAATTTAAAAGGTACACAAAAGATAAGTACCATTGGGAGGATATAGCAGCAATGACAAAGCATAAAGCATTATTTTTAGATTTAGATGGAACAATTATCTTGCCTGATGATACAATTCAGGAATCAACGAAAGAAGCGATTAAGCAAGTGCAACAGCAAGGGATAGAAGTATTTCTGGCAACAGGTCGCCCTATTCATGAAATAAAAGATATCGGTGAAGAATTACACGTTTATTCTTTTATAGGCTACAATGGTGCTTATGCAGTACATAAAGGGAATGATATTTTTATTGAACCGATGAAGCCTGAAATGATCCAATTCTTTTTAGATCTGGCAAATGAACAAGAAAACGAAATTGTCTTATATACAAACGACAAAAATGTATTTACTGCATTAAACTCTCAAATTACAGAAGGATTTATTAAAAAATTTCATCTGAAACAAAACGTGCATTTTAATTCGGTTTATATAAATCGTATTTTAGGTGTTACTCTTCTTAACCTTCGTAAGAATGAACCTGCTCTGTATGAAGAGTATGGGAATATTCACTTATCTCCAGTCAATGTAGATGGATTTCGTGATCATGCATTCGATGTTATTCGAGATAATATTAATAAAGGTTTTGCGGTTCAACAAGTATTAGATAAACTTGACATTTCTAAGGAGCAAGCGATAGCCTTTGGTGATGGAATTAATGACAAAGAGATGCTTGCTTCGGTTGGTGATGGATTTGCAATGGGGAATGCCAATCATTCTTTATTTGAATATGCAAAGCATAAAACAACCGACGTAACGAACTCTGGAGTTTTTGAAGGGTTAAAATCATTAGGACTGGTTAGGTAAGAAATACGACCAAGTTTATTTGTGAAAACCACCGCACATGGACAAATGCGGTGGTTTTGTCTTTTAACGGTGACAGACACCGAATTCCTTTGTTGCCTTGATCATTGTTTCAATAACGTTCAGTGGAACATCATAAGGAATCTCTGGGGCTTGTGAAGATAAGATATAGCCCGATTTTGCCGCTGCTTTTTCGATAGATTTACGTACTTCCAGTCTCATTTTTGTAGGATTCCAATAGAGCATTTCAATATTGTTCAAGTTACCCATTATCGCAATCTTTCCTTGTACTTTTTTCATGCAATTAGCTAAATCATCCTTATAATCTAATGTGACACAAACAGCACCTGTTGTTGCTACTAAATCGATAATCCCTTCAACACTACCAACAGCCTCATAAACAACGGGTACCGAGATTTCTTTAATTGTTTCTTTAATAATTGGCAAAGCATACTTTGCAAATAGTTCCCTTGAGATGACGGACTGTGAGGCCATTCCATCGGCAATAACGATAATATGTGCTCCTGCTTCAACTTGATGCTTAGCCCATGAAACAGCAAAATTTTTACATTTATGTAACAGCAAATCTAAGTATTTTTCCCTTGATTGCTCATCATCGAGCAGTAATTTCATCCACTCTCCTGTACCCATTAACATACTTGGTAAACTAAAAGGAGCAATAAGTGCTCCGATAACAGGTGTGTGGCTACCAACTTCTTTACTAAGGATCGATATCGCCTTTAAAGTCTCACGAGTTTCCAAAGAATTTGTTGGGTCTGGAACTTTTAAATCTTTAATTTCTGAAAATGTTCTAATTGCAATTTTCCCCATTGTTGGTGACCCATTTGGATAATAATTTAATGGAATCCCCCAGGGAACTAAATCTTCGACAACATGTGGAACCCCAATTACAGCATCATGCTCCCACATGTCTAGCAGTTTCATTTGCCCCTGTGCTAATAACTGTCCGCTTTTTTGATAGTCGGGTAATTGTTTCCCTAATACGATGGATCCGTGTGATAACGATAAGGGAATAACTGGTATACGGTCGATTTGTTGAAATGTTACAGCCCCTACAACTCGTTCGATAGAATTCATTGAAAATTACCCCTCTCTTTTTAGCAATCCAAGCATTTCTTTTGCAACACGCGTTGCTTCGATAGCATTATGTGCCATTTGGTCCGCACCAACTTCATCAGCCAATCGAGGTTCAAAATTAAAAGGGGCGCCACCGACAAGAATTTTTACATGGGATAATCCCTTTTTATTTAGAAGCTGCCGTAATTCTTTTACTTCTTTTGCAGTATGAATAATTAAGGCTGATACACAAACTAATCGTGCTCCCGACTTCTTTACCGTATCAACAAACTGTTCATTACTTACTGATAAGCCAAGATCAATTACATCAAAGCCGCCAAGCTTTAAAAATGTAACGACAATTTTCCGGCCTAACGCATGGTAATCACCAAATGCATTTCCGATTACAATCGTTTCTGTTTTTGTTACATTATTTGATGTGAGTAATGGTAATAAGAGATCTAAACTCTCCTCGATAATTCTTCCATTTAAATAAATTTCCGACAGGGGTACATCTCTTTCAATCTGCTCTTTCCCAATTTTCTCTACGGCAAATTCAACAATTTGGGTTAGAATAAGCTCAGGAGAAAAACCTAATTCATGTGCTTGGTGAATAATATTTATACATGTTGCGCGCTTTTCATTGCGAAAGTTTTTGTAGTACTCAAATTGTAAATCCCGGAAATCTCTTGCATCAATCGAATCTTGTTTTAGATTTAGAGATTGACTGATGGTTTGAATTAATGCTTCTGTTTGAGTGGCTTGCTTAGCCAAAGTCTTCTTTATATTTGAAATTGAAACTTTGTTATATTCCAGCATGCTTAACGCCTTACTTAATAAATCATAGGTCGTTTGTAAAAGTTCATCTAAAACAATTGATTCCGTTACAATGGTTTCAATTTCTGCTTTCATCATGTCGAATCCTGATTTACCATTATTTAAATCGTTAACAGATTCATTTAATGTTTCGTGTGTTTGAGAAAGCAGCTGGCTCATTTCGTTGGATTGTTGTGTAATTTGTTTGGTAGACCCCGACATTTCAGCCGCAGCATCTGCAGTTGTATCTGAGAGCTTTTGTACTTCTTTGGAAATGACTTTAAAAGTTAGTCCTTTATCTCCAATTCTGGATGCTTCAATATTCGAGTTAATCGATAGTACTCGGGTATGTCTAGCAATGTTTGTTAGAATGTCTAGTGCCTTTTGAAAGCCGCCAACTATTTCTTCGTTACTTTGTTTTATTTCTGTCATTCGTGTTGTAGCATGTTCAGATAAATCTTTTACTCGTAAGAGATTTTCAATATTGCGAAAAATTAAGTCTATTTGTTTCTCAATTTCTTGTTTTGTATCTTCAGCTAACAACGTAATTGACGTATCTTTTTTCATGTAGGACTGAACGATTTTTTTCCCTCTTTGTATATAATCAATTAGTGTATAGGATGTTGTTTCTAGATCCTCACAATAATTGATTTGGGATAGATGCACAGTTAGTTGGTCATTTAATTCTTTTAATACGAAATCTAATAATTGTGTATTCTCAACTGTGTTCAATGAAAAAACACCACCTTTACCATAATAATAGTACAAAAGTAGTGTCCTTTTTTTTAGTGAATATGGCACAAATCGTACAATTTATAAAAATAGTTAGATAGAAAAATAGGAATATCCTTTCTATCTGGTAAGTATCCTTCATTGACAGATTGCTAGTTTTTAATTTAAGATAAAGATTATAATACGATTAATCTCCTAAAGGGGAGTAGCTTTTACAGCAAAGTCGTCATTTCGGAGATTATACTCCCGGCTTTGTTGGCAACCACACGTTGTTAGCAAGACCTTTACCGGATATGGTAAAGGTCTTATTTGATTAACCTTTACCAAATATTGGTAAAGGTTTTTTTTGTTAGTAACTACATTCTATTAAAACCACTTATTGTCTTTCTTTCAATGAGTATCGTTATTCGAGAAGGAGGTTACTTATGAAATATTACAATTCATTAGCTCAGAGTGTTAAATATAGTACAGTAGGTTCAACTATACGACTGAATGAGAAAGGTGAAAAATTAGACCTCATTGGCAAGGGGAGGAGTGCTTTTGTGTTTCGGATTCGAGGAACGACTAAAGTGTTAAAAGTATTTTTTCCTTCTTATATTAATATCGCAAAAGAAGAGGCCGAAGTATATATAAGTTTAATTGATAACCCATATTTTCCGGTATTATACGAATACGGTCCAAATTATTTGGTGATAGATTATATTGAAGGAAACACTTTGTTTCATTGCCTTTTAAAGGGAGTTACCATTAAAAGTTACCACATAAGGGAGATAGATCATGCCCTGCAACTGGCAAGGGACAACGGTTTAAACCCTTCAGATATCCATTTGCGTAATATTATATTAACACCTGCCGGAAGTATTAAGATAATTGATGTTGCGCGTTTTAGGCAAAAGAAAATTTGTTCGCAATGGAATGATTTAAAGACGGTTTTTTATCGGTATTATAAGCATCAGTGGTTTCCTAAAAAGGTACCTGCTTTTTTGTTGAATCTAGCAGCCTTTCTATATAAGAAGAACGTTCTTCATCGCTTCCTATTTTATTGAAAACCAATATAGATATAGACTAAAAATGCAATGCAGAGGAGAGAATAAGTTGTTTAAATGGCGCAATGTTTATAATGGAATTTTAATGGGGATTAGTGATTTGATTCCGGGAGTTAGTGGAGGAACCATTGCTCTTATATTAGGAATTTATCAGTCATTTATTGCATCGATTAACGGGATTTTTACAAAAGAATGGAAAAAACATATCCCATTTCTCTTACCGCTAGGGATTGGAATTGTGATCACTTTAGTTTCCCTAAGTCGTGTAATTGAATGGATGCTAATCGAATATCATCAGCCTACCTATTTCTTTTTTCTTGGTCTAATTCTTGGAATTATTCCAATGCTTCTTAAAGATATTAATTATTCACAAAGCTTTGCGAAGTTTCATTACTTTCTTCTTGTTTTGGCGGCAATAGTCGTAGCTGCAACCGTATTTATAAAAGGGGATGATGTTACCGGAGTTATGAATGAACTGACATGGAACGAGTATATTTTATTATTTTTTGGAGGTTGGTTAGCTAGTTCAGCAATGATTTTACCTGGAATAAGCGGCTCATTTATGTTGCTATTGTTAGGAATATATCCGACTGTAATTAACGCCCTATCTACGATTAACATTCAAGTGCTTCTCATAGTAGGATCGGGAATTGTAATTGGATTAGTATTAACAAGTAGATTCATAACTTTTTTATTAAACCATTTTCGAGTGGGAACTTATGCTGTAATGATTGGTTTTATTGCTGGGTCGATGGTTGTTATTTTTCCTGGAATTGATTCAGACATCTCGTTATTGTTGGCAAGTGTACTTGCTGGTTTAGTAGGTTTTTGTAGTGCATATCTACTTAGTGCGATAGAAAAAAAATAAGGGGGATGTCATTATGAGACATCCCCTATTCCTACTAGTTATGATAGACTCCACTTGGAAGCTTTTTTGATTGAGTCGAATAGATTCGAAACAAAAGGAGGGCAATGATCGATAAGATAATTCCTGAAATATAGGGTAAGCCTACAGCAATGGTAAAGAGTACTCCGCCTAATGGCGGACCAATAATTCTTCCAAGTGAATCAAAGGAAGAAAGTAGCCCAGTCACACTGCCATGACCAGTAGTTGCTTTTTTTGTAATGAGTGAAGAAACACTCGGACGGATAAGGCCGTTACCAATCCCGAAAATGGTTAGATAAATAGCGGCAGTAGTAAAGTCTTCAGTAAGTAAAATCAGCCCGAATCCTATTGCTGATATGACAATTCCGATTTGAATGACTGTACCTTCGCCATATTTTTTTGTTAGTCTTCCAACTAACCCGCCTTGTACTAATGCTCCTGCAAATCCCATTATCATAAAGATATATCCTAACTCTACGGTGCCAAGGCCAGCTTTTTCGGCAGCGAAGTAAGCAAAAGTTGCTTCCAGTCCTGCCAATGATAGTGAGACAAATAATTGTAAAACATACAATATAGAAAGCGGGCGTTGCAACGCTTGGTGTAAGGAACTTTTTTTCTGTGCAGGTTCGATTCTTTTTTCGGGAGTTAAAGATTCTTTTAATAGAAACAGTACGAGAAAAAAGGTTAACAGAGATGTAAATCCAGCCATATAAAATGGCATATTTAAACTTATTTCTGAAAAAATACCACCAATAGCTGGTCCAAAAATAAATCCTAACCCAATTGAAGCACCAATGATCCCCATTCCTTTACCGCGGTTTTCCTCAGATGTTATATCAGCTACATAGGCCATAACCGTTGGCATATTCGCAGAAGATAAGAATCCTCCGATAATCCTTGCAGCAAAAAGCATCCAAAGCTGCGTAGATAAGGCAAATAAGAAAAAAGATAGCGAAAGACCAAAAATCCCAATCATCATTACTGGTTTTCTTCCGACTCGATCAGAAATTCTTCCCCACATAGGAGCAAAAAGAAACTGCATTAATGAATAGACAGCCATTAATAATCCTAATTGTGTCGGTGAAGCTCCTAATTCTTCGGCATAAAAGGGCAGTACCGGAATGATAATTCCAAAACCGACCATGACGAGAAACATAATTGCGAATAAAATAGGCAAAGCTTTTTTTGTTTCCAAGACGATATTCACTCCTGTTACGTACTAACTTTATTCATAAGGGAATTATACCACTAGCACACCTTCAGATAAAAATTTGGAGCATAGTGTGTATTAATTTGTAGTGACATAAATGAAGGATACATATATATTAATCCATATAGCCTATTTTTTACCTAAATGTGGAATTGTAAGGAGGAGAAACATTGAAGCGTGCATTAGTACTAGGGGCTTCGGGATCAATGGGAACGGCACTTACATTTGAACTGGCTAGTAGAGGAATAGAAGTTGTAGCATTTGCAAGAAATGAGCAGAAATTAGAGAATTTGTTTAGTGGAAACGAGCAAATACGAGTGTTTTCTGGTGATGTATTTCATGATGAAGATGTTCTAAATGCATCGAAGGAAACTGAAGTGATTTTTCACGCCGTAAATATTCCTTATCAGGAATGGGAGAAAAAACAGACAAAATTGTTAGCAAATATTTTAAAGGCAGCAAAAAGAAATCAAACAAAGCTAGCTTATGTTGATAATATTTATGCGTATGGAAGAAGTGATGGGAATAGAATATCGGAAGAGTTTCCAAAGAGCCCTCATACGAAAAAGGGAAAAATCCGATTACAACTTGAAAGAACTGCAAAAGAATCGAATGTACCTGTATTCATAGCACATTGTCCTGATTTCTATGGGCCACATATGGGTAATACGCTTTTAAATTTTACATTTCAAACAATCATCCAAAATAAAAGGTCGATGTTTGTTGGAGATCAAAGTATTCCTAGAGAGTACATATATACTCCCGATGGTGCAAAAGCAATCGTTGATTTAGCACTTTCAGAAAAATCGTATGGAGAAAATTGGAATATACCAGGTAGTGGGACAATTACAGGTGAGGAAATTATCCATATTGCAAGAGAATTTACTGGATATCGTAAAAAGGTGTCTTCAGTTAATAAAACAATGGTCCGTTTTATCGGTTTATTTGATGGAATGATGAGAGAATATGTTGAAATGTTTTATTTAAATGAGCAACCAGTGATCTTAAATGGAGAGAAGTATGAACGAGAAATAGGACCGTTACCACGGACTTCTTATAAAGAGGGGATAGAGCAAACGTTAGTTTTTTTGCAAAATGATAAAAGGTAACGTATTGAGACTTTATTTTCATCAACCGAGCGGCAAAAAACAAAGTGAAATATCGATCATTGTACAAAAAGAGGGCAGTTCATTATGAACTGCCTCTTTCAATCATTTATTGTGTTAATTCATGATTCGTTCAATGTCCTTACCGATACGCTCTAAATCTTTATTGGCATGATTACTTAATAGAATCAAGACATCTTTACTTCTTTCGTTACTTCTAATATAACTGGTAAAGCCAGTGGTTGAACCGGATAATTGAACTAGCTTTCCGTTATTTGAAGGAAATACGAGCCAACCATAGCCCCAAGAGCCATAATGTGGTGATAACATTTTATCTTTAGATCCTTTTTTCAGAATTTTGTCTGAATATAAGGCGTTTTGAAGTTTATATAAGTCTTCTACGGTGGAGTATAAACTTCCTGAACCAGCCCTTATTGAAAAATCACGATTTACGATTGTTAGTTGATCTTTTTCATAAGAGTAGCCAATAGCACGTTCCTGAATTGGAAGCGTATTAATATCAAATCCGGAATGATTCATTTCTGACGGAGAAAAAATATGATTGTTAACGTATGACGCATAATGTTCACCAGAAGTCCGTTCAATGATTTGACTTAGCAGGATATAACCAACATTGCTATATCTTTGATTACTGCCTGGCTCATGGATTAACTTTGTTTCAGCTAAGCTTGTCGTTAATTCCCATGGAAGTCCGGCAGTATGAGTTAATAATTGATGAATTGTCATTTGTTTTGCATAAGGTAATTCTGGTAAGTAATTATCAACCGTATCGGATAACTGTAGCAGCCCCTTTTCTTCAAGTTGTAAAATAGCTATTCCAGTGATTCCTTTCGTAATTGAAGCAATAGCAAAGGATGTTTCAGGACGGTTCTGTCGTTTTGTCTGTTCGTCTGCATACCCATATCCTTGGTTTAGTATAACTGTTCCTTCTTTGGCAAGGAAAGCCGTTCCGTTAAAACGCTTTGCCTGTTGTAATCTTATTAAGTAGTCGGTTGCTAATTGCTGCTTTTTAATGTCACCATCTTCAGCTTCTTCATTAGAACTATAGGCTACTTGCGTATTAAGTAATAATATTTCATTTGGAACGGCCAGCCAAATAACTTTATATCCAAGTCGTTCAGTAATTTCACGCAATGGCACCATTGTCCTGCCGTTAATTAAGATTGGTTTAGCATTAAACTGAACAATGTTATCGTTATACTTATAAGATACTTTGTTAAGTGTAATCGCTAGTTTATCACTGTCTTTTGAACAGGAAGCGGTTTGGTTTTTTTGATCCCATTGAAGTTTAAAATTTAAAGAAGTACAAAAACTTCGTAACTCTAAATATGTAGTACCGGATCTTATGATCGGGTGAACATCAAAAGAGAGTTGTTTCTCTTCCAAAAAAACAGCGGGAGTGGTATTTGCTAAAGTTAAATTTCCATTACATAAGAAAACGATTAAAATCACACAAAGTGACATGACTTTTTTCAATTAATTCACCTCTTCGTTCAGAACATCAACTAAACTGATCATATGTTAACAGGAAGGTACTGTCAATGCATATTTTGGTTAAATATAGCAGAATAAGTCGATGTATTTAGGGCGAATAAATTAATTGTGAGAGAAGCGCATATACCTTATTCTCTTCTAAAATTACCCATCACTTCCAACGTTTCGCTCACACTGACAAATGCATTTGGATCAATTTGTTTTATTAAAGGTCTTACAACCGCTAATTCATAACGGGAGATAACTGTATAGAGGATTTCAAGTTTTGACTTTGAATATGCCCCTTCACCATTAATAACCGTTATTCCGCGATATAATTTAGAAAGCATTTCATGTTTGAGCTCTTCACCGCATCTTGTTACAACCATAAGTGTAAGCTTAATATGGCGAGTATGAATTCGATCGATAACAATGCCAGTAACATAAATTGAAGCCATTGTATATAATGCCAAGTCCCATGCAAAGACAAATCCTGAAACAAATACAACGATACTGTTTAATGCGAAAATGAGCCCGCCTAAAGGAATGTCTCGTTTTTTTGTTAATAAAAGACCAATGATATCAAAACCACCGGTAGAACCATAAAATCGAATAATCACTCCTATTGCAATTCCGGCAATCACTCCACCAAAGATTGATGATAAGAGGGCATCATTCGTGATTTGAACAACTGGAATATACAGCATAGAAATCGATGTAACTAACACCGAGAAGAAGCTGTTTGCAATAAATGTCTTCCCCAGTTTTAACCATCCAAGGATAAGAATAGGGATATTTAAAATAATGATCCAAATTCCTGTATTAATAGGTGAGAGCAGACCTAATATCATTGCTACTCCAGTTACCCCACCAGTAAGAACTTCATGCGGAAGAAGAAACATATTAAATGCAAATCCCAGCACAATGGAAGAGAAAAAGATTACTACTATTCGATAAAAATTATTCATCATCTGACACTCCATTCTATAAATGACAATCCTTTAGCATAATGAAGAGGTAATAAATTTGAAAGATGAGCAAGTAGTCACTTTTATTTTTTACAAAACGGATCAAAATAACAAAAAAACGTTATAACTGAAGTCATAACGTTCCTCTTTGATAAAATCCTTTATTAATTAAAAACGATGTTGTGGATAAGTTGTTTGTTTAGTGATGGATTGCAGTTCTTCATATTGTTCATCTGTTAGTTGATTTGTTGAAACTGCACCTATATTTTCTCTTACTTGTTCAATTGAACTTGCTCCAGGAATAACAGTAGCAACAGTAGAGTGATATAGTGGATAACGCAAAGCGATACTATTCATTGTTTGCGATGATGTTAAGAGTTCCTTTATTTTTGTGTTGATTTTTATAAGCTCACTAAAGGTATAATCAAGATATCCATGTTCTCTTACTTTTTCAGTTATTTTATCTTTACTATTTTGTGTAAGTAGCCCTTTTGCTAATGGTCCACGTGCAATAACACTGATATTGTTTTCCATTAAAAGTGGAAAAAGTTCTTCGGGTCGGCGGTCAAGTAAACTATATTGCATCATGACGCTAACAATGTTTGATTTTTTACAATACTCATTAATAACATTTGGACGAATGGATGAAATCCCATAATAACGAATAAGTCCCTCTTTTTTCAACTCTTCGAATGCCAAAATCGTTTCATCAATCGGGTCTTCGATCGTCCCTCCATGCAATTGATATAAGTCAATATAGTCAGTGCGCAATCGACGAAGACTTTCTTTTACCTGTTCTTTTATGTAGTGACGGGAAGGATCCCACACCCAGCCTTCTTTTGAATCATTCCAACGGTTTCCGACCTTTGTTGCAAGGATAACATCGTCACGACGGTGGTTGATTGCTTTGCCAACAATTTCTTCATTAAATCCGTATTCATAAAGATCCGCCGTATCTAAGAAATTAATACCTAAATGTAATGCTTCATCAATGATATCAGCTGCTTTTTTTTCACTGGTTCCAAGCGACATACAGCCAAGGCCGATTTCACTAACATACAAGTCGGAATTTCCTAATTGATTTTTTTTCAAACAGAATCCCCCCAAAAGTGGTATAGCTACGATAATAAATCCAACAGTTAGAATTTTAACATGTTTTGCTTTCTGCAAACAATTGAAAGGAATGGTACATTTTCTAAAAATCATCGATGATATTTATGATAAAATGACTCTGATTTTATATTGAGGAGTAGTAGAATGATATTTGCTAAAGAAAACAATCCAAAATTTCGAACGAAAAAACCGATGTTTAAGCAGCTTACATTTCTGATGAGAATGATATTCTTAATATGTGCTCTTATCATGATGATTGTCATTTTCCTGGGAGTGTATTTTATTAAAGAATATTCGAGTACAGTTGAAGAACAAATCGGTATACGTGCTTTAGCTGTTGCTCAAACTGTTTCAGAAATTCCTAGTATTAGAGATGCGTTTTATTCTGAAGATCCTATTAGTATCATTCAGCCTATTGTTGAAGAAATACGTGTGAAAACTAATTCTGAATTTATTGTTGTAGGAAATAAAGAAGGGATACGTTATTCTCATCCTCTTTCTGAACGACTCGGGCAACAGATGGTAGGGAATGATAATGAACCAGCATTAATGTATGGAGAGTCCTATGTCTCAAAAGCCGTCGGCTCACTTGGGCCTTCAGTTCGAGGTAAAGTACCTATTTATTCAGATGATGGGGAAATTATCGGTATTGTTTCTGTTGGATTATTAATTGATGATATTGATTTTGTCATTTTGCATTATGTGAAAGAAGTTTGGTTTTTAGTTGTTACTTTTATTGTTATTGGCATCGTCGGTGCAATATTAATTTCATTTCATGTGAAAAAATCAATTCTAGGATTAGAGCCTGAAGAAATTGGACAACTTTTCCAGGAAAGAGAAGCGATATTCCAATCGATTCATGAAGGAATTATTGCTATAAATAGGATGGGTGAAGTAACGATGTACAATCATGCTGCAAAAAATATCTTATATTTAGAGGATAAGGATATTGCTGGAAAACATGTAAAGGAGTTTTTACCTAATACAACACTACCTGATGTTCTGGAAACAGGGAGAAGTCAATATAACCAGGAAGTGTGGCATGGGAATGCTCGTTTTGTCGTTAATCGTGTACCTATTTATTACGACAATCAAGTAGTCGGTGCTGTTTCTACTTTTCGCAGTACTGCTGAGATTGAACGATTGGCAGAAGAACTTTCTAAAGTAAAGCAATATTCTGAAGCGTTGAGAGTTCAAACGCATGAGTTTTCAAATAAATTAAATACAATTTCCGGCCTCCTTCAGTTGCAGAAAACGTCAGAAGCGATTGAATTCATTATGAAAGAAAGCAGGGCTCAACAAGGGTGGATTCACTTTCTGATTGAGAGAGTCTCAAATCCTTTTATTAGTGCAGTATTATTGGGGAAATTAAATAGAGGCCATGAATTAGGTGTAACCATGTCAATTGACGAAGATAGTCAATTAACGGATCCTCTATCAGAGAAACAAAGAGAAGGGTTAATTACTATATTAGGTAATTTATTAGAAAATGCGTATGATGCTGTTATAGAGAATACAGGAAAGTCGAAGAAGGAAATAAAGATCTTTTTTACTGATATAGGTGATGAGTTTATTTTTGAAATAGAAGATAGTGGGAAAGGGATACCAAATGAGCATCTTGAGTCAATCTTTGAGGAAGGTTTCTCAACAAAGAAAGGTAAACATCGTGGAATTGGTCTTTCACTCATACAGCAAATAATTAAAGATTTGGATGGGTGTTTAACTTTAGAGGAAAGTGATCTTGGAGGGACTTGTTTTATTGTAAGTATTCCTAAGCTGGTTGAAGGGGGAGAGAAGAATGGTTCAACAGATGGTTAATGTTCTTATTGTTGAAGATGATTTTCGAGTAGCAAACATTAATAAACAATTTATAAATAAAGTTGACGGGTTTAATGTTATTGGTATAACAAGCACGGGGGAAGAAACGTTAGAATTTTTAAAGAGTAATGCCGAGTTACCAGATTTGCTTTTATTAGATGTTTATATCCCTGATGTAACAGGCCTTGATTTATTATGGAATATTCGCCGATTATATCGATCAATGGACATCATTATGGTAACAGCTGCTAAAGAAGTTGAGACAATTGAGGAGGCTCTTCGCGGAGGAATTACTGATTATATTATCAAACCGGTTGATTTTGAGAGACTAAGACTGACGCTTGAGCGATATAGAGAAAGCAGGATGTTATTACGAACGAAGCAGGAAATAAGTCAGTCTGAAGTCGATAGAATAAGAGGGGGCGTTTCAACTACTCATTCTACATTAGAATATGGAGAGCTTCCAAAGGGGATTGACCGTCTCACTTTGGACAAGGTGATCACAATTCTAAAAAAAAATAACGAGCAGGGTTTTACTGCCGTAGAGATGAGTAAGCATATTGGTGCAAGTCGTTCAACTGCACGGCGATATCTTGAATATTTAGTGTCAACCGGCCAGGTAAAAGCAGAGCTAATTTATGGTGATGTTGGGAGACCTGAAAGACGTTATGTATTTGCGTGAACAAAATGAACAAAATGTGCGTTAATAAATAAAAGTAGATTTATTCTCATAATGTTTTCTCATTCCATATTTGGTGTTATCTTTTGAATGAATAAGGACCATACTGATAAAAGTAAATGTTGTATCGTACTAAGAAATCAGAATTACACTGTTTCCCATTTTAATAATTTACTTAAAAAGGAATGATGAATCATGTTATCTGAGAGTGTAGAAAAGCCAGTGAATGAGAGAGCAAAAGGGTATATTGTAAATGAATTGTTAGAAACGAGAGAACTTGAAGGGAATCATAATTTTCATATCGTTTATGAAAAAATAGAAAAGAGAGAAATGCTCGTTGAAGACGCACTCCATACTGCTACGAATTTAGAGAAAAAAACAGATGAATTTATTAAGTTGGTCCAATATGAGGATGATTTGTGCTCAATTAAATGTATCAAAACATATCAGTTAGGAACATCCAAACAATCGATCAATGACATTGTATCAGAATTAAAACGCGATTATAATTTTTAGCTACCAAGGGGCTGTCACTTATTAGACAGTCCTTTTTATTTAGTGGACGTAGTTAACGAATGAGCAAAATGGACAAAATCCGTTTTTTGGACAATATTCGATTTATTTTCATAACCTTTATTCTTTTCTCCCTGGTATGTTAAATTTCTAAATATATTAGAAAACTTCGAAAAAGAGAAACAATTCATTGATTGAAAGCGCTTTACAATATTATCCGATTTTTCTTGAAAATCATTTTTTTCGAAGTTTGACGTGTGATAAGGAAGGGGAGAAAATTATGCTTAGCATCATAGGATTTGCTACAATTTTAACGATTGTTATTTTACTTCTGAAGGGGAAAATCTCTCCAATTATTGGTTTAGTTCTTGTGCCAATTATTGGTGCATTAATTGCCGGTTTTGGAATAACAGACATTGGTGGTTTCTTTAGTGAAGGAATTGATAAAGTAATTAACGTAGTCATTATGTTCATTTTTGCGATTCTCTTTTTTGGTATTATGCAAGATGCTGGATTATTTGATCCAATTATTAACAAAATGATTGCGATTTCAAGAGGGAATATTATCGCTGTAGCGGTTGGAACTGTATTAATCGCAGCGATTGCTCATTTAGATGGATCAGGAGCATCAACGTTTTTGATTACTATACCAGCATTATTACCTCTATATCAGCGTTTAAAGATGAGTCCGTATTTACTTCTTTTATTAGTAGGGACGAGTGCTAGTATATTAAATATGCTCCCTTGGGCAGGACCACTTGGGCGTACGGCGGCAGTATTAGGGCTTGATCCAACTGAGTTATGGAGACCATTAATTCCATTACAAGTAATTGGTCTCGTCCTACTCGTTGGCATGGCCATCATCCTAGGATTACGTGAAAAACGCCGGATTGCCCAACGTTCTGAAATTGAATCAGGATATTTAGAAGCAGCAGCTGCACAGGCAATAACAACAGATGAAAATATTGACACAAAGAAACAAGAAAAGGAAAATTCTTTAGCTCGTCCAAAACTATTGTGGATCAATCTGTTGTTAACGTTAGCCTTAATTGGAATGTTAGTTTGGGGAATTGTCCCTGCTGGATTTGTATTTATGATTGCTTTAAGTATTGCCCTGCCATTAAATTATCCAAAAGTAGAAGATCAAATGGCTCGTATTAAAACACACGCTCCAAATGCATTATTGATGGCAAGTATTATTCTTGCTGCAGGATCTTTTTTAGGTATATTAGGCGGAACAGGAATGCTAGATTCATTGGCTACAGATCTAGTGAAGATATTACCTGCTTTTATCGTTCCTTACTTACACCTTATTATTGGCGTATTTGGTGTGCCATTTGAACTAATCTTAAATACAGATGCTTATTATTTTGCTTTATTACCGATTGTTGAACAAGTAGTTACTGGTTTTGGAGTTGAATCCACTTCGGCAGCTTATGCGATGATTATTGGTAATATTATTGGTACATTTGTAAGTCCGTTCTCACCAGCCCTTTGGTTGGCGCTAGGCTTGGCAGGTCTTGAAATGGGGAAACATATTCGTTACTCGCTTTTCTGGGTATGGGGATTCAGCCTTGTGCTTATGGCTGTAGCTATTTTGATAGGTATTATTTCACTTTAAAGAGAATATATCTAGTTTCTCCTTTGTTATAGGCAGAGGAGAAACTTTTTCGTTTTATTACACTTTCTTATAGAATATATAGGTAAATTTAAAAGGTCTCTTACCGTAGAACCATCTTTTAAATATGATAGAATAGTGGATAAATAATGAAGAGGTGCGTAAAATGAGAAAATTTGAAATGGGCAATGGGATACGATGTTGAACTTTATTGTCTTTCTTGCAGTTGGCTTTACAGGGGGATATATTGGTCATAAGTTGAAGCTTCCTGTTGGAGCAATGTTAGGAGCAATGTTTGCTGTAGCCATTGTAAAATCATTAGGTTTTATAACATTTCAAAGTGGAACGGGTTTGATTTTTTTCCTTCAAGTTTGTTTGGGAGCAATGTTGGGGGTTACTTTCCTCAATTTTAAAAAGGAGTATGTAAAAAAAGTATCACTCGCTCTTTTTTTTATACTATTTGGTCTGGTAGTTATGATTTTTTTCATTGTTCTCCTATTAGCTCTAGTGACAGATTTGAGTTTGCCAATAACGATTTTATCTTCATCACCTGGTGCTATTTATGAAATGGCCATGTTGGCAAAAATGCTTGAAGAAGATGCACCCGCAGTTGTGTTTTTACATTTGGCAAGGGTAGTCATCATCATGACTCTTTTCCCGCTTGTGCTTCATTTTATAATTAGATTTCTAGCAAAACGAAAAAGGAATGAAAAAGCATCATGAAACAATGGCTCATGCTAAGTTGTTTAGCTATTACCGGGGGTATTTTTGGATTTTGGGCAGGGGTCCCCGTAGGTGCATTATTAGGTGCGCTGGTATTTGTGGCAGGCTATCAAGTGTGGACAAAAAAGCTGCCGATAATTCCAGCGAATATGAAAAGAGTGGTTCAAGTAGTGTTAGGGGCCAATATTGGTCTTTCTTTTTCTACTGATACGATTGAAATCATGAAAAGTATATGGATTCCTGCATTAATCATACCACTTCTTCAATTAACATTTGCTATCGGGATAGGTTTTTTTCTAATACGTTTTTTAAAGTTTGACCCTGCTACGGCATTTTGTGCTTCAGTACCAGCAGGAATGAGTGAAATCGCATTTTTGGCTGAAACATACCAAGCTAAATTACCATTAGTAGTAACGATTCATATTTGTCGGGTTTTCTTTCTCGTTATTACAATTCCTTTTGTTGTTTTTCTTCTATGGTAAGTTATCTAGTAATTTGAATGATAATAATCAGGGAATTGCCCTGATCCTTGACTGAAAGGGTATCCGTGATGCATGTAAAGTTCATTATGCTTTTTTTGTTGAGATTTTGTCTTATTAGAGACGTGTTGTTGCGCATTATTCTTAGTAGGATGTAAGCTTTGACTAAAATGCCCTTTGTGTCCAGGATGGCTAATCGGATGTGGATAATATGAATGACCATAAAAAGAAGTATGGTTGTACCATAACGGTTGATGACTGTAGTAAGGCCCATAATGATAATGAATGAATTGGTTTATTCCGTGAAATGGTTGAAAAAACATTGTATCATCCTTTCTTGGAAAGATAAGATATTGTATTTGCTTATTAGAAATAATGAGCCTTTCCATTTTAAAAAATAGGCAGCAGATATATGACAATTTATTCTCGAATATTGGAAACCATCGCATAACAGAAAATGCGTTGGTTTCTTTTTATTTTAAAGTTTAATTTTCTATTGCCCAAGTTTTCTATGGATATCACTTAGAGTGCATTCTTTGAATACTGTAATAGCAATAGATGAGTTTAATGGGGGGGAAGTCATGATTAGAAAAGCAAGCATGGGGGAAATTTCAGTTATCAAAAGTTATGAAACATATGTTCAAAATGAAGCGACTGTTGGTTATGTTAATGAAACAAACCGGTTAGAGGGGATGACTACGCATACGCCCGAAAGTGACTATTATGTTTATATTATTAATGGGTTTATAGTTGGCTGGATACTCCTTGATAAGATCGTTGGTCCCTATACGAATGAACGGTCTGGAATCATATTGGAGCTTTTTGTAGTTCCTCAATATCGGCAAGATGGGATTGGGAAAAAGTTGATGAATTTTTCTGTTGATCATTTTAAGTCATTAGGTCTAAGAAAAGTTCAATTAAATGTTTTTGCGGGAAATGAAGCAAAAGGTTTATATGAGAAACTGGGGTTTACTGATGTTGCTACGTTAATGGAAAAGATAATATAGGGGTGCATGTCACTGAATGTACACTCAAAATTAATGATATTGCTCTATTATAGATACACTAAGATTGATCTTGATCTAATTGTAACGACAAACAAAATGTACAAAAGGAGCAATTATGATGTCAGAAAAACTACAGTATATATTTAAAGAGGTACAGGAGGATATTTATCAAATTGAAACACATGCTCCTGGTCCCTCGGGTTCTCTTCCATTAACAGAGGACATGCTCCTAGGTTCACCGAGTGGAGATTTATTTGGAATGACGCAAAATGTTGGTATGGGATGGAAACCAACAGAACTGAATGGGAAGCAGTTTTTAATATTGAGTACACAAGGGGGAATTCGTGCCGAAGATGGTACACCCATTGCTTTAGGATATCATACGGGACATTGGGAAGTTGGTCTTTTGATGCGGGCGGCAGCGGAGGAAATTAAAGAAAAAGGTGGAGTTCCATTTGCTGGATTTGTGAGTGATCCATGTGACGGGAGATCACAAGGAACGACTGGAATGTTTGATTCCTTTCCATACCGCAACGATGCAGCAATTGTGTTTCGACGACTTATACGCTCCCTTCCAACAAGGAAGGGGGTAATTGGTGTGGCAACATGTGATAAAGGATTACCAGCTACAATGATTGCTCTAGCGGCAATTCATGATCTCCCAACCATCATTGTACCAGGTGGGGTAACACTTCCACCAACAGAAGGGGAAGATGCAGGGAAAATTCAAACCATTGGTGCCCGTTTTGCCCATGGAGAGTTATCGCTTCAGGATGCAGCTGATCTAGGGTGCCGTGCATGTGGGACACCTGGTGGAGGATGTCAATTCCTAGGTACAGCAGCCACCTCGCAAGTTGTAGCTGAAGCACTGGGATTGTCAATTCCGCATTCAGCACTTACTCCTTCTGGTTCATCGATTTGGGAGGAGATGGCTCGGCAATCAGCACGGGCAACAATTAAAATGGAAGAATCGGGGATTAAAACGAAGGACATTATTACAGACGATGCCATTCATAATGCAATGGTCTTACACGCTGCTTTTGGTGGTTCAACAAATCTGTTACTCCATATTCCAGCCATTGCTCACGCCGCGCAATGTACAATTCCAACAGTAGATGACTGGACTCAAGTTAATCGTGAAGTACCTCGAATTGTGAGTGTTCTGCCAAATGGACCAACACATCATCCTACTGTTCGTGCTTTTTTAGCTGGAGGGGTTCCAGAAGCGATGCTCTATTTACGTAAACTTGGTGTATTAAACGAACATGTCCTTACAGTTACTGGTGAAACATTAGGGTCAATCTTGGACTGGTGGGAAGGTTCTGAAAGAAGATATAGAATAAAAAAACGACTCAAAGAGGCAGATGGTATTGATCCGGAGGATGTGATTATGAGTCCTGAATTGGCAAAAAGCCGTGGTATGACTTCAACAGTAACATTCCCAATAGGCAATATTGCCCCAGAAGGATCTGTCATTAAATCCACTGCAATTGACCCGTCAGTTGTTGATGATGACGGTGTGTATCGTCACACTGGGACGGTTAAAGTTTTTACGTCCGAGAAGGATGCGATAAAAGCAATAAAAGGTGGCGAAATTGAAAAAGGAGATATTATGGCCGTTATTGGCAGGGGACCATCCGGAACAGGAATGGAGGAAACGTATCAGTTAACTTCTGCATTAAAACACATTTCATATGGAAAATATGTATCGCTAATTACCGATGCACGTTTTTCCGGTGTGTCAACAGGCGCGTGTATTGGCCATATTGGTCCTGAAGCACTTGCAGGCGGCCCACTGGGGAAACTTCGTACTGGAGATATTGTAGAGATAATTATTGACCGTAATGAGCTTAACGGAACAATTAATTTTATAGGAGAAGGCAATGACAAATTTAGCCCGGAAGCAGGAGCAAAAATACTTTCTGAGCGAAAAACACATCCAGAATTAAGGCCCGATCCGGACTTGCCGGAGGATACGAGATTATGGGCTGCTTTGCAAGCTGTGAGTGGGGGGACCTGGCGAGGAAGTGTGTATGATGTCGATAAGATTATTGAGGTATTAGAAGCGGGAGTTGAGGTGTTGAAGCAAAAGAGAAATCAATAAATGTTTTGTCAAAATTAGCAAGGGGGATGACTAATCCTCTTGCTAATTGCAGAATTTGTGTAGATCAAAAAATCATTTAACTTCACTTGGTTTCCATTCTTCTTTCTTATGTACACTACGTGCATCACCAGAAGGTTGAGCTTGTTTTTTGATGAAAAAAGATAAGAAAACACCAATACCTGATAAAATTGTTGCGACAATAAAAGCGTGATTGACACCATCTATCATTCCCTGAGTAGTTGGCCCAGTTGCTGTTGCGGTCATGATTGTAACTAATAGTGCAGTTCCAATTGCTCCTGCTATTTGCCGCATCGTATTGTTCATGGCCGTTCCATGAGCGATTAACTGCCGAGGTAACACATTTAATCCAGCTGTAGTTACCGGCATCATAACCATTGCAACACCTAGCATTCTTAGCGCATATACGACTGTTAAAAAGGTAAATGATGTTGAAGCTGTAAGGTCGGTAAACAAAAAGGTTGAGACTGTAATTATGCTTAAACCGATAATTGAAAGCCATCTCGCTCCAACTTTATCAAAAATCTTTCCGGTAACGGGTGACATGAGCCCCATAATCATTGCACCAGGAAGAAGCATTAAGCCAGATTCAAAAGCTGTAAAATCATGCATCATTTGTGTGTAGATAGGTAATAGAGTTGCCGCACCGATGAGAGATGCAAAAACAACCATCCCAATCACAGTCGTTAGTGTAAAGACCGGGTTTTTAAACACTCTAAATTCAAGGATGGGCTGTTCAAGTTTTAATTGTCTTGTGATAAACCAAACGAGAGAAACTAAGCCAACAAGTGATGTAAGAACAACTTCATAGCTGCTCCAGCCAACATTCCCTGCAATACTAAATCCATACAATAGCCCACCAAAGCCTAACGTCGAAAAAATAATAGAGGGAATATCTAGTTTAGGAAATGTTTGGTCAGTGACGTTTTTTAACACGTAATAGGCTAATACCAAATCCAATACGACAATCGGGAGAACAACATAAAATAAACTCCGCCATGGCAAATGATCGACAAGCCATCCTGATAAAGCAGGTCCGATTGCAGGTGCAAATGCAATAACGAGTCCAAACATTCCCATTGCCGCACCGCGCTTTTCAATTGGATAGATAACAAATAAAATGGTTTGCATTAGTGGCATTATTATTCCTGCCCCAGAGCCTTGAATCACTCTTCCAAGCATTAAGGTAGCAAAATTTGGAGCAATTGCACAGAGCAAAGTTCCAAATGAAAAGAGACCGACGGCAGTTAAAAATAACGATCTTGTTGTGAATCTGCCTATTAAAAAAGCAGTTATAGGTATCATCACACCATTCACGAGCATAAATACACTTGTTAACCATTGTGCAGTATTTGCATTAATTTCCAGATCAACCATAATATGAGGTAACGCTGTAGCTAAAAGCGTTTGATTTAATATAGCTGCAAAGGCTCCAATCATTAAAACAGTAACGAGAATTTTTCCGTTTTTACTTTCTGCAGGCTCAACATGGTGGTCCACATTATCATTCCTTCAATATATACTTTATTATTTTTTGCAAGGTAATAAATTTAAGTTTACCATAAATAAGGAAAAAATTCAGACCATATGCTTAGGTGAAAACAATTGTGAAGAAGTTCGTCTTGAACAAAGATGGGAGATTAGAAAGAGCTGGATCTAAAAATAAAGGCAACGTACCGTTTTACAAAAACTGATGAATGCTTATAAATAAGCAAAGTGACAGACACCGCCCATTAAGATGCGGTGTATTGTCATTAACAATCTATAAATTACAGCAAACTTTCTGGATCAATCGCTTTCTTATTTTCTTCTGTAAGTAACCCTTTGTCTTGGAGAATTTGTTGGATTGTCTTATTTTGTTCATCAGCTTCTTTTCCAATTTGTGAAGCAAGATCATACCCTAGGCTTGGACTTAATCCTGTTACTAGAGAGAGGCTGGAATTCATCCAGTTTTTACAGATGTTTTCATTAGCCTGAATTCCGCTAATACATTTAATGACTAGTGTTGGTATCGCATTTGAGAGTAAATCAATCGAATCAAGTAATAGATGAGCAATGATTGGCATCATGACATTGATTTCTAGCTGGCCAGCCATACCTGCAGTAGCCATTGCTGTTTCATTACCGATAACTTGACAGCAAACCATATGAGTCATTTCTAATATTGCAGGATTTACTTTCCCAGGCATAATTGTTGAACCAGGTTGGACAGAAGGGAGAGTGATTTCTGCTAATCCTGTTCTTGGTCCGGAACTTAGTAACCGTAGATCACTCGTAATTTTAATTAAATGTACTGCAAGCTCTTTAAGTGCAAGCATCATACGTATTGAAGCATTTCTGTTTTGCATAAATGTAAACATGCTTGCGGGTAGCCGAAAAGGTAACTTCGTACGCTGAGATATTTCAGCAATGACCTTTTGCGGGTAATCAGGATGTGTATTGATCAATGTACCGATTGCATTTCCTCCCAAACCAATTTCATAAAATGAATCCAGGGATTTCTCTATCTCAAAATATAATTCTTGAATTGTACCTGCAAATCCGGAGAACTCCTGGCCTAACCGGATTGGAACAGCATCGTGTAAATGGGTTCGTCCTGTTTTAAGTATGGTCATAAATTCGTCCGATTTTTTTTGAAGTTCTTGCTGCAGTTGTAATAACGCTGGAAGTAGTTTTTCGACGAGATTTTCAGCTGCAGCAATATGTAGTGCAGATGGGAAGGTGTCATTTGTTGATTGTCCCATATTCACGTGATCATGAGGATGAACCCGATAGGATTGCAGGGAGCCAGTTAATATTTCTGACGCACGATTAGCAATTACTTCATTGATATTCATATTTTGTGACGTTCCTGCGCCTGCTTGATATACATCGACGACAAAATGAACATCCCATTTTCCGTTGATCACTTCCTCGGAAGCCTCAACGATTGCTTTGCCAATATCGTTAGGTAGCACCCCTAAGTTCATGTTTGTAATGGCTGCTGCGGATTTAATAATTCCTTGTGCTTTAATAAAGGACCTCGGTAAGCGTCTTCCACTAATTTGAAAGTTATTAACTGCCCGCTGCGTTTCAGGTCCATAATATGCTGTTGCTGGTACCATGACTATTCCTAAAGTATCTTTTTCTTTTCGAAATTGTTCTGAGGATAACATATATTTCTCCTTAGTTTGTATAAATAGGGGAGTCGCTTCAACTTCCTTTGATGTTATTGTTTTCTGTTGTTTTTAAACGTATACACTCACTGGTAAACAGCTTGCGTTGAGATCAAACATAGGAAAAGACACTGCTCTAAGGAGTCAGTGTCTTTTGTAGATAGATTTATTGAAAGCTAGATAACGATTTCGAACTAGGCAACACCTTGTCCTTGTTGTTGCTGTTGTTTCTTTACTCGTTGGATATCTAAACGAAGTAAGATAGAAATAACAAGCGCAACTCCAATTAATGTTGCAAAAACATAGAATACTGGAATGTAGCTTCCTGTTCTTTCTAATATTTGTGTTACAATTATTGGACCGAATACGCCGCCAAGAGACCAAGTTGTTAGTAAGTAACCATGAATGGCGCCAAGCTGTTTTGTTCCAAATAAGTCCCCTACAAAAGCAGGTAGATTTGAGAATCCTCCACCATAACAACTAACTACAAGTAAAATAAGGAACTGGAAGATAATAATGTTTGTAATTAACGGTAATGTTAAAAATGCTACGATTTGAATGACAAAGAAAATCATGAAAACAGTAGGGCGTCCTAAATAATCTGAAGCTGCAGCCCAACCAAGTCTGCCTCCACCATTAAAGATACCCATAATCCCTACCATCGTAGCAGCAGCTACTGCAGATAGACCAACGACTTCTTGGGCCATAGGAGAGGCAACAGAAATCATCATAATCCCTGCAGTTGTATTAATGAGCATCATTGACCATAACATCCAGAAACGTCTTGTTTTTACAGCTTCTTTTGCACTCATTTGAGCCAAATCTTGCTTCACTTCTTTTTTACCAGATGCAATATCTTTGATCATAGCTGCTGGCATCCAGCCTTGTGGTGGTGGTGCAATATAAGAAGCACCGATAATCATCAGGATAAAGTAACATGCACCTAATACATAAAATGTACTCATTATACCGATCGAACTCATTAGTGCATTTGCAACAGGTGCTGTTAGAAGAGCACCGGAACCAAAGCCAAGCACGGCCATTCCTGTAGCTAAACCTCGACGATCCGGAAACCATTTGACAAGTGTTGATACTGGTGAGATGTAACCGATACCTAAACCTAGTCCGCTCAGTAATCCATATGTAAGTAAGAAAAGTGGCAGTGAATCAATCATAACAGCTACCCCGGAACCAGCTTGTCCTAAACCAAACAATACAGCTGCAATCATTGCTGATTTTCGTGGACCACTTCTTTCAACAAAAGTACCGAACAATGCCGCAGAGGAACCTGCAAGACCCATCATAATTGTAAACGCTATCGTAATTTCTGTTGCCGACCATCCCATCGCGTCTCGTAAAGGGTTCGTGTAAACACTATAAGCATAAGCACCACCAATTGATAGGTGAATAAAGATAGCTGATAATGCAATTAACCATCTGTTTTTATTTGTTTTCATAAAAAATCCTCCTTCATGGATTAGTCGAAATATTTATACAAATAAGAATAAATTTTTTTAACTTAAAAATCAAACTAATGCAAAAAGTAAAATAATTCCAAAAATTCTGCTAATTCTTGATTGTGTTTGTATAGGAAACAATTTCATGCTGTTTGTACGTCTGAGAAAGAATTGAAGGTAAAACCTATAAATGCGACAATTTGTTTGTACATTTAAACCACTAATACGTGCAGTTAATGTTAGGAAAATGACAATTCATCTCTATCGAAGACAGGGTTCGCAAATAGTGAGCTATTTTTGTCTAATTATGGTGAAAAATGGGTGTATTTGATATAATTTAAGATAGAAAAAATGGGGGAATGAGAGGTTTTGTTTTATGGCAAAAGCAATGTTGTTCGATTTAGACGGTACATTACTACCTATGGATACCGATTCTTTTGTAAAACATTATTTAAAAGAGTTAGCTCCAAGAGTTTCACATATCATGGATTCAAATGAATTTCTACATGCATTATTAGCTGGAACAAAAGCAATGATCGAAAATATAGACCGTTCTAAAACAAATGAACAAGTATTTGAAGAGACATTTTTCTCAATCGCAAAGGTAAATAAGGATCAACTGTGGCCTACATTGGATCATTTTTATGAACATATATTTCCGGAATTTTCATCATTATGTAACCCTACACCAATTGCGAGACAAGTTGTAGAAGAATCGCTAAGACAGGGGTATCAAGTAGCAATTGCTACAAATCCTGTTTTTCCAAAATCGGCAATATATCACCGCTTAGCATGGGCAGGTGTTGCTGATTTGCCTTTTGATATGGTTACTGTATATGAGGACTGTATGTTTACTAAACCACATCAAGAATATTATAGTGACATATGTCAACGTATAGGAGTAAAACCAAAAGAGTGTATTATGATCGGCAACGATAATCAAGAGGATATGGTTGCTGGAGAAATTGGGATGAAGACATTCTTAGTCGAAGGCAATGTCATTGATCGGGGAACGACTGCATACCGAATTGATGACCACGGAACGTTAGACCAATTATATGAAAAGATGAAAAATAAGATGGGAATTTTTGCGTAACCAGGACAGAGAAACCACATGTATACGGAAACATTGGGCAAAATACAACAAGAATGTTTCATTTAACTATTTATCTAGGAAGGAGAGTATAATGGGAGAATTAATGATAGGGAATCCTGCACCAGATTTTTCATTAACAGCTACAACAAAAGAAAAAATTGCTCTATCTGATTTTTATGGAAAAAAGAATGTGCTTGTAGCATTTTATCCACTTGATTTCACACCTGGATGAATCAAAGAAATCACCTCTTGGAAAGAGGATTATAAGAAATTTGAGCAATTAAACGCGGAAGTATTAGCGATAAGTGTTGATCATATTTATTCTCATCATGTGTTTGCTGCTAGTCTCGGGACATTACCTTATCCGTTATTATCAGATTGGCATCAGCAAACTGTACGGGTTTATGACGTAAGAAACGAAGAAAAAGAAACGGCAATTCGGTCAGTTTTTATAGTAAATAAAGATGGAATTCTAACATTTAAGAATGAAGCGTTTGATGCCAATAAAAAAGAACATTATGCAGAGGTATTTACAGAACTTGAAAAGCTGAATTAGTAGAAAAAAATCCACTGCTACTAAAAAAAGTGCAGTGGATTTCTTTTAGGTTAGCATTATTTAAGCTGCTTTTTTATTTTTTTTAAACGTTGAAAGGAGTTTGTGTTCTGCATTGATGTTAACAAGTCCAATTCCAGAAAGAATTAGAAGAATACCAAAGATCGAACTAAAGTGAAGTGTTTCACCTAAGAAAATCCACCCTGAAAGAACCCCTACCACAGGAACAAGCAGCAATGAAATTGATGCTTTACCACCTTCACCGCGACCTAAAAGATAAAACCAAATGATAAAGGCCAAGGCTGAGGCGATACCACCTGAAAAAACGATGAAGATCATTGCATTAACGCTCCACGAAATTGTTTGTCCTTGCTCGAAGAGTAAGGAATAGAAAAGTAGCCCACATGCACCGATGACCATCTGATATGTTGTAAATTGCCATTTGTTGTGGCTATGAAGTACTTTTTTAACAATAATATTTGAAATAGCCCAAGCTACAGCACCTGATAATACGAATAATTGGGCTACGAGCGCAATACCCTGCAGTTCTAATTGTAATGGATTAATTTCCAGTACAAAAAAGAGCCCAATAATACTAATGAAAAGTGCAACAATCTTAATAGCTGTTAACCGTTCATTAATAAAAAAATGCGCAAATACTGCAAACCATATTGGCATCGTAAATGATAGTAAACTAGTAATTCCCGCGTCAATATATTGGAGTGCTTGTTGATTTAGTGTAAATACATAGGTTGTTTGCAGCAAGCCACAAATGGCATACCACTTCCAGTCCTCTTTTTTGGGGAGGGGGATTTTTTTATAGAAGCAAATAATAAATAAAATGAATGCCCCAAAGAAAAATCGAATGGCAGAAAACATAACAGGAGGAAAATAATCGAGTGCAGATTTCATTATAACCCAATTAAATCCCCAAATTAAACAAAGCAAAATCGTTAACCAAATCATCTCTTTCCCCCTTTCTTATATAATGTCTACATTTTCGGGAAAGGTATTTTAATTACCGTAGACAATTATAAAAATCTATCGTTTTATTTTAAAGATAAATGAGTTCTGGATTCAAGCAATAGTTTAGTTGTATTTATTGGAAATTGATAAAGGCCTCTGACTATTGAATAGTACAGAAGCCTTTATGAGTGGCTTGATTCATTTCTTTCAGTGTACTTATTTCAGATAAATCTAACAATAGTGTATGAAATATAACTTTTATCAATAATTGTTTAGTAGGTTTAGTAGCCGCGAATATATTGTTTAGGTAGCTCTATTTTTTTTCCTAAAACAACAGATGCGTTCAGTGCCCACTGAGGGTCACGAAGCATGCCACGTCCAACAGCAACCATGTCAGCATCCCCATTGCCAATCACTGAATTTGCAAGATAAGGGTTATCTAATTTTCCAACTGCAATGATAGGGATATCAAAAGTCTCTTTAAACTTTCTGGCAAATGGTACTTGGTACCCTGCATGTGTACTAGGGCGACCATGTGGCCCCATATTACCAGCAGCTGAAAGGGGGGCTTCCCCACCGGAACTTACGTGAAAAACGTCCACGCCTGCTTTTTTGTATTCTTTACAAATAGTAATCATATGGTCAACATCATAGCCGTCTCTTACATATTCTTTTGCCGAAACTCGCATTATTAATGGCATCTCAGCTGGCATTTCACTTTTGATTGCTTGAATGACTTCGACTCCAAATTTTGATAGGTCTTTTCCGTACTCATCAGAACGTTGATTAATGAAAGGAGAATGAAATTGATGAATGAGATAGCCGTGTGCACCATGGAGTTCAATCGTATCAAAACCAGCTTTCATTGCTCTTTTTGCTGCTTTTCTAAATTTTTCAACCATGTTTTTTATTTCATCAGTTGTTAATGCTTTTGGTTGATTAAAAGTATCATCAAATGGTGTAGTCGTTGATGATACAGGAACTTTAGCGTCCTGAGCTTTGCGACCGGCATGAGCAATTTGGATCCCTGTTTTGGCTCCATAGTTATGACATGAATCTACAATGCGAGCAAAGGCAGGTATATGATCATCAGACCATAAACCAAGATCAAAGTCAGAGATTCTTCCGTCTGGTTCTACATCAGTCATTTCCACAATGATTAATCCGGCTCCGCCAACCGCTCTTGAAGTATAGTGAACAAAGTGCCAATCATTAGGGATACCATCTTTTTTTTGAACAGAGTATTGACACATCGGAGGCAGAACAATTCTATTTTTTAATTCTAAATTTTTAATCGTAATCGGTGAAAATAAATTAGCCATTAATATGTACTCCTTCCTAATTTTTCCTTACTTAATCATAATCAATTACTTGAATTTGCGCAATGGAATCGTCTTGCTTATAACATCGAACAAAAAAAGGTACTGAATAATTCAGCACCTTTGCGCTTTTTATTTTAAGAGATCATGATCGACGTATCGCTCACCGTTTAGTTCACTAATGATGTTGATGGCTACATGGGCTCCATGCCCAGCAGTAATAATTGTATGAACACTGACACCAGCAACTGTTCCAGCTGCCCAAATACCTTCAATATTTGTTTTCCCATCTGCATCTGCATCTAGGACTGTTTTAATACGTGGCTCAGTACCAGGTTTTGTAGTCAGACCAATTTTTTCAGCAAGGTCTACAGCTAATCCTGTTGCAAGTATAACGTGCAATCCTTCAAAAGAATTATTTTCAGTTTGAACAGTAAAGGTTTTGCCTTCTTTGACAACCCTTGTTACTTCAGCTTGAACAATTTCTGTACCAAACTTTGCTGCTTGTTCTTTTCCTAATTCAAAAAGGTCTGGACCTGTTATTTCTTTAACACCGTAGTGGTTTTCAACCCAGGCTTTTTTTGTAATGCTCTTGTCGCTATCAATAAGAAGTGTTTTTTTACCGGCTTTTGCAGCGAATAGTGCTGCACTGGCGCCAGCAGGACCTGCACCAATAATGATAATGTCGTACATGTAAATACCTCCTAATTATATTTAAAGAAAAGTTTTAACGGAAATGGTTGCTATGCATACCTCTTCATATGCTAGTTTAATGAATGAAGTTTAAATAGTCAAATAATACAACACAGTCAAGATATTTGTAAAAAAAATTAACAAAACTTTCACAAAATCATTTAAAAATTTGTTGATTTCGTTTAGAATAAATCTTATCTAATATTTGCATAAAATTAAAAATATTTATTTTAAGGGGAAGTCAAAATGAATATTGAAAAAGAAATAACAAAGGAAGAGGAACATCAATTACATATATCATTAAAATCTTACTTTACTAAATTTAAAGGTGATACGAAGCCTGATTCTACGATCGAATTATCGGACAATATTATTGCAGCAGTAGGTGGGCTGATAGCGATAAGTATAATAAGTGCCTTAGCGGTTCCATTTGGGTTTCCAATGGTTCTAGGACCATTAGGTGCGAGCTGTTTATTAGTATTTGCTGCTCATGAGAGTCCATTTTCCCAACCTCGTCATCTTGTAGGGGGACATCTTCTTTCAACAACTGCAGCTTTAGTAATCCTTGATATTTTTGGAAGAAGTCATCTTACTATAGGTGTTACACTAGCTTTTGTTCTCTTGTTAATGGCTATTTCTAAGATGATGCATCCCCCAGCGGCAGCAAGTGCGATTGTTGCAATTAATACGGAAGCAGGGTGGGGGTTCTTACTAATTATTGTCCTTTGTGCATTATTATTAGTAGCAATTTCATTGTTCTATAATAATTTATTTAAGGAGCGGCAGTATCCGAAACAATGGTTATAGGTGTGAACATAAGATGAAGATGAATAGAGCAGTTGGATCATAAAGATTATGAACAGAAAAAAGGTAATTTGCTTCGAAAGCAAATTACCTTTTTGGTATTGCGGGGGCAGGATTTGAACCTACGACCTTCGGGTTATGAGCCCGACGAGCTACCGAACTGCTCCACCCCGCGCCGATATGAAAGTATTGGATGATGTCATGCTTCGAAGTCAGTTACACTGTTTCTTCCTTTACAGGTACTTCGAGAGGTTTTGTTAGCTTCTTCCTCTTCTAGTATCACTCTGTTGCATGTTGCGTCGAAGCGCTGAAGAATATACATAGGTGATAATCAGCGTGCTCCACCCCGCGCCGATATGTTGTTATCTGCTTACAAAAGATAGTATAACCAGTTTTCTTTTTTTTAAACACCGTGCACCTAACATTGTTACGAACACATAAACGTTACTTGTGTAGTTAGTTCGATCAGGTTCCCCTGCGGCACATAGAATGATCTACTTATGGCTGCTTCTTTCCAGATCTGACCAAGTTCATAGGTTTCTATTGCGCAGGCCCCAATTGTCAACACTACTTGCACAAGGCAGGCCTTACATGAATCGCACCGCTGCCAGGAATTCGATCCCGCTAAGGCGGATTGCGGGTAACAGGGCACCGCCAGCTCCCCATCTAGCACGGTATGTATTTGTAAATTGTTTCCCACTAATGCCGTTGCTCAAGCTGTTTTGAGAACCCGCTCACTCGCAGGTGGGTTTCCGCATGTTAATGTTCCTGCGATCCTAAGCTTAAAAAGGTTAGGCATGGCATCAATCAACAAATATAAGAATCCCTATAAAACAGTACGGTTCAAAACAAAATGAGCTTACGAACATCGTAGGATATGTTGTTGTCTTGTTTGTTAATGACAAGATTTATCTTACCGCAAAGTAGAACAGAATTCAAGTTCTGCGATGTGGTAATTGTTGGTGGAGGTTCATTTACATGAGGAAAGAGAGTTACGGCAAACTCTCTTTTCTTTTTAGTTTAGGCCGACTTTTTCTTTATTAATCACAGGCGACCAATATTTTGTTTTTTGTAATCGCATATCCAATATGATATTTCCAAAAGGTATAAACGCTGCTACGGTCGATGCAGCTAACCATTTGAATGACCATCTGATTTTGTATGTAGTATAGGCAACAACAAGCATATAAAGAACAAAGAATAGACCGTGAAGTGAGCCAACAATTGTAACAGCGAATGAAAATCCGGCAAGGTACTTTAGTGGCATCGCAATAAATAGAAGAATTAGCAAGGAAAGTCCTTCAATGAAACCGGTAATTCTAAATAGCCCTATTGGTGATTGAAACATAAAACATCCTCCTTTGTGATGGGTTGTTTAGCGTATTATACCATAATGAAACAGGTTAACACTATTGATATGGTGTTAAATAACCTATTATTTTAAAGTGTGGGAGGATATTGCAGGAACACTTCATAAACATATAGAAACTTGAGTAATGAAGGATAAAGTGTCAGTCATTATCATTGAACAAGCCTAAGAAAGGGTGAGCATAATGGACCAAACAGCAGCTAGTAAATTACTAAAGCATTTGAAATTACCAATTATTTGTGCTCCAATGTTTCTCGTTTCAAGCCCGCAATTAGTTATTGAAGCATGTAAAGCCGGTGTTATAGGTTCATTTCCGTTACTAAATGCTCGTTCGTCAACTGTGTTGGAAGAATGGATGAAACAAATTTCTCGTGAAGTTGCTTTAGCTAAAAATGAGAATCAATCAAAAAAAATTGCACCATGGGCTGTAAATCTTATCGTCCATCATACGAACAAAAGATTTGATTCTGATATGAAGATGATTAGAAATTATAGACCACCTATAGTAATTACTTCACTTGGTAATCCAAGTTCGGTGGTTAGTATTGTTCATGAGTATGGTGGCTTAGTGCTTGCAGATGTCAGTACATTAAAACATGCAAAAAAAGCTGCTCAATCTGGGGTAGATGGACTCATTCTAGTATGTAGTGGAGCAGGAGGGCATGCAGGAACGTATAATCCAATGGCTTTCATTCATGCAGTGAGAGAATTTTGGGATGGATTACTTATTCTGGCCGGAAGTATTTCGACTGGCAGGGATATTCTAGCTGCTGAGGTATTAGGTGCAGACCTAGCATACATGGGGACTCGTTTTATACCGACTACAGAGGCGTTTGCAAATAAGGCATACCAACAAATGATTGTTGATTCAACAATTGAAGATATTGTTTATACAGATGCTTTTAGTGGAATAAAGGCAAATTATTTAATTCCCAGTATTGAGAAAAATGGACTTAACCCAAATCATTTACAAAAAAAAGAATTGATTGATTTTTCTTCTATGACAAATCCAAAGATAAAAGCTTGGAAAGATATTTGGTCTGCTGGACAAGGGATTAGTTCAATTAAAACAATTGCTCCAATAGCACAAGTGATCAACGAATTAACAGAACAATATGAGCAGGAATTATTGAAGATGAAAAAAAGACATCCTTTTTAATTTTATATTAGGAAGAAATGATGAAGAAGTTATAAACATGATTTTCAGACAACATAACCCATGGACAATTGTGGTATATTTGTCTTTAGAAGGTGACACCAAGGAGTGGATTCTATGGACATTTTGATTAGTAATGCTAATATAAACTATCAGGATATTTATTTAAAATTAATTATAGCTTTTGTATTTGGAGCAATAATTGGATTAGAACGATCTCTAAAGCGAAAAAATGCATCGCTAAAAACAACGATTGTCCTTTGTATTACGAGCTGTATTGTTACCATTGTAAGTATATATTCAGCCCAAATCTATTCAGAAATGACAGATAGTACAATGATGGATCCATTACGGCTTGCTGCACAATTGATATCAGGGATTGGCTTTATAGGTGCAGGTGTTATTTTAGTTCGTAATAACGATGTCGTTTCAGGAATTACAACAGCTGCCATTTTGTGGGCTTCTGTTGGTTTTGGTATTGCGATTGGTGCAGGATTCTTTGTTGAGGCAGCAGTTGCTTTAATCTTAATGATGGTTGGGGTTGAGCTGTTACCGATTTTATTAAAATTAATTGGGGTAAAGCCGTTAAAAGAAAAGGAGTTAAAAGCTAGAATAATTGTTGATAATGAGGAGAAACTTACAGAGATTTTAAAAGAGATGAAAAAGAATAAAATGATTGCAAGAAAAGTGAGAGTCAGGGATTTAAAAGATCAAGAATATAAGCAATTAGACTTGATCATCTTAGTGCATGAAAAAAGCTATACAACCGATATCTATTTTCAATTAAAGCAAATAGAACATATAGTCAGTGTGGATATTGAATCTTTATAAATACACTAAAACACAAATAGAGAGTGAGGGCAGCCAGTGGGTACCCTCACTCTGTTTATTAGGATGGTTACAGGTACATGTAATCCATGTACTTTAGCTATTTATTTGTTTTTAATATCGATTTTTTTTAAATATTCCTACTTTTATCTACAAATTTTGTTAAAATAAAATTATATTTAGATATATTGGAGGGATACATATGGAAAATAATCATGTACTTTTGGAAGTAAAAAATTATGTCGGAATCATTACACTCAACCGTCCTGAAGCTGGGAATGCTCTTGATTTACAAATGGCAAAAGAGTTAATGGATGTAGCCATTCATTGTTCAGAGAATGATAACATTCGTGCAGTTATGATAACTGGAGCAAGCAATAAATTTTCGGTTGGCGGTGACTTAAAAAGCTTTGCAAGTGAAGGAGAAGAAATAGGCTCTCATTTGAAAGCGGTTACTTCATATTTGCATCAGGCGATTTCATATTTTGCTAGAATGAATAAGCCGGTTATTGGGGTCGTCAATGGAGTAGCTGCCGGTGCTGGAATGAGTCTTGCTTGTGCTTGTGATCTTGTCTATGCTTCAGATCAAGCAAAGTTTGTGATGGCATATAATAAAATTGGTTTAACACCAGATGGTTCAGGAAGTTACTTTTTACCACGATTGGTCGGGATAAGACGTGCGTTGGAATTAATGTATACAAATAAGCTATTAGACGCAAATGAGGCTAAAGAATGGGGAATCGTTAACCAAGTGATTGAGGATGAGCAATTAGCAGCTGTAGCTACTGAAGTATGTGAATCACTAGCTCAAGGGCCTATGAACGCTTTTGGTGCGACGAAAAAACTTTTCTCACATTCTTTACAGGAATCTCTTGAATCCCAAATGGCAATGGAAACAGACTATCTAGCTGAGAGAGCGACCAGCCCTGAAGGAAAAGAAGGAATATCGGCATTTCTAGAGAAGCGTCAAGCAAATTTTCTAAAATAAGAGTCAAAAAAGCCAAATCCTATTCTCAAACTTATTTGGATTTGGCTTTTGTTGTTTACAAACTGGATATTTCATTTTCTAACTGTTTAATTTCTCTGTGAATCAAAGTTAGCTCATCATTAATTTGTTGTTTTTTGGCGGGGTCATGCAGGTTTTCAGAAAGCTCTTTTAACTTTTCATCCATTCTGACTCTTAATTTAGAAATTTTTCCTTCTAATAAATTTCGTTGTTTTTCACTGTTATTTGTTCTCATGCTTTGTAATCGTTTAATTTCTTCTTGATGGTATTTAATCTTTTCATCAATTGTCTCACTTGTTAACAGTTTTGGATGATGGAAATGTAAGGGCTGTTTGTGATTTAAAAACGGATTCATTTGTTCAAAGAATGAATTCATTTCTTCATGGATTCTTTGAAACTCTTTATCCAAGTTTGAAACTCCACTGTTGGCTTTTAACTGTTGCCATATTTGATCGAATGCTTCTTGATCATTGTTTTTCGTCGCATTTTCTAGCTGTTTGGCATAATTATTAAAGGTTTCTTGATCGATTGAATTAGAAGAAAAACGATAAACAGAACCATTTGGTGCCTTCATCTCAAATGTTTGATAATTGTTCATCATTGAATTAAGAAAATTTTTGTTAAAAAAGAACGGAAACATCGTTGAATCCCTCCTGTTATAAAACAAGTTTGATCAATTTTGACCTTTTAGTTATTTTATACAAAATAATAGGTTTGTTGTCAATGAAAATGTAAAATATAACCTGCCTATTTTTCGTTATAACCTATGTAGTTTTTGTGAATTTTTTTGTTTTTAAGTGATTTGGGCAAACCTCTTAATTTCTCTAATTCATCGAGTTACGACTTTTGCTGTAAAAGATCAATCGATTTTCTTTTTACTGCATAAAATACTTTCCCGCACAATCGTTTAAGCTTTGAAATATCAATACGTTCCTTCACAGGTTCGTATGTTTCTAAAAAAGTAATTGCAGGGCAGGGGTATTGTTCACCGTTTTGATCGGTGATTAAATAATCACCAGGTTGCCCTTTTTTTGTACCGTCAGCCGTTTCAATAGTGATAGGGCGTGTAATTTTGACCGCCTCAATAACGACGGGTTTCCGCTTATATTTGGCCATAGGAATCAACTCCTTTCATTTTTACAATTATCAAACGAGTATTCGGCATCCAAAAATTATCGGTGTACTTCATTCTATTCATAGTTTGTTCAAACGTGATTGGTGCCACAGTGATTGGTGACAGACACCGCTTGTGGACAAAAAGGAAGTTTGTCTTTCTTGTGTGAAAGACACCGATTGAAAAAATAGTAGTTTTATAATATAGTGAAAATTAAGATATTTCCTGGCGGTAACCTGATCGACCGCTCGGTCAATTGTTTTGCATAATGTTACTACTTTTATATTAAGAGGAGGAGTTCGATGAAAGCGATCGTATTAAGAGAAATAGGTGGGCCAAATCAACTGAAATATGAGGAAGTAGCAATTCCATCTCCAAAGCAAGGCGAAGTACTAGTTCGTCTTAAGTATGCGTCATTAAATAGAAGAGACTTATGGATAACATATGGGATGTATCCGGGAATGAAACTTCCTTCAATTCTTGGTGCAGATGGTGCTGGTGAGATCGTGGCAGTTGGAGAACAAGTGACAGAGCATGAAGTTGGAAATGCAGTAGTTATTAATCCAGGATTAAACTGGGGAGACCATCCAGCTTACAATGGTCCGAATTTTCATATTTTAGGAATGCCAACCGATGGTACATATGCAGAATATGTAACAGTTCCTGCGGAAAACGTATTTCCAAAGCCAGAATATTTATCATGGGAGCAAGCAGCAGCCCTTCCTTTAGCAGGTGTAACAGCTTACCGTGCCTTAATGACAAGAGGAAATTTACAAGAAGGTGAAACCGTTCTCATTCCTGGAATCGGTAGTGGTGTAGCACTATTTGCTTTACAAATGGCTGTAGCGAAAGGTGCGAAGGTGTACGTTACTTCCAGCAGTGACGAAAAAATAGCTAAAGCAAAAGAACTCGGTGCAGCTGGTGGGGTGAATTACCGGTCTGAAAATTGGGTAAAAGAAATGAAAAAGTTAATAGGTGGTGCCGATGTGATTATTGATGGTGTTGGCGGTGAGAGCTTTAATCATATGCTAAATCTAGCCAACCCTGCAGGAAGAATCGTAAACTTTGGTGCGACAAGTGGACCGATTAAAGAGCTCGTTCTGCCTCGTATTTTCTTTAAGCATTTAGATATTAAAGGGTCGACAATGGGAAGTCCGCAAGATTTCCAAGAGATGCTTCAGTTTTTTAACGAACATCAAATTGCCCCGTATATTGATAAATGTTACCCACTAGAAGCTGCAGCAGAAGCACAGCTTTACATTGAAAAAGGGCAAAACTTCGGTAAAGTTACTTTGAAAATAGATAAATGATAGAGAAATAGTTAACCTTAGAAAAGAGAGTAGTTTGTATATGAAGCTACTCTCCTTTTTCATTGATAAATTGTATTTCAGATTGGTGAACTAATTCAACAGTGTACAAGTCTCTTTTTATTTCACAATAACCACTGTTATAAAGGTAATACAGCTCATAAATTTTCTGTTTGTATAATACCTTTCTTCCTGCTTCCAAAATAAATCCTCCTTCATTTTTCCTGCATAAAAATATTAACCTCTCATTATTAATTATAGAGTCTCAATATAAATTTTCTGTTGTTATTGTTTTAATGTTTTGTAAAGAGTAATCGGAAGTGATAGCAGGTTTTATAGAAAGAGGTTAACTTAGGAAAATGAGATTACACGCTGCAAGGAAAATAATGACCATGGCGTATTTTTGAATTTGTTCCCTCGAGATTTTTTCGAAAAAATGCAAGCCTATTTTCGTCCCAATGAGTACACTCAGAACCCCGATAATAAAGTAGAGGAGAAAGTTAGAATTGAGATCACCATGAGCTAAGTGCAAGACAATTGTTAAGAGATTACTTATAAAAAATGTTGTTTGCAAATTTGCGTTGTAGCTATGTTTTTCTTTATATAGCATCATAAAATAAAACACAAAAAAAGGACCGCCAACAGCAAATACACCACCTATAAAACCACCGATAAAGCCCAAAATAATCGGGACAATCGGATATATGATCGAGTAAGTGGCTTGTCTTTTCTTATTAAATAGTAGATAGAAGACCATCGAGATTAATAAGAATCCTAACCATTTTTTGAGAACGTCAATCTCATCAAAACTAGTTAGAAAAAGGAAAGAGAGGACTCTTCCACTTAATGCGGCAATTAAGATTACGATAAACCCTTTTAGTTCAATATATTTATACAAACGAATGACAACGCTTAATGATACAAGTGTAATCATTGAGATAACAAGTAATGAACTATCTTTCAGCGGTAAAATAAGCGGCAATAACCCCATAGCAAAAAGCCCCATTCCAAAGCCGCTAGAACTTTGGATGAAGCTCCCAATTAAAATAATAAGAAAAATAAAGATTAATTCCCAAAACATAGTTGTAACCCCTTCGTAGATGTATGATTTACTATTCTATCATATTCTGGTGACAGACACCTCCCGTGGACAAAAGGAAGGGAAGTGTCTTTCTATGGTGACAGACACCTAACCATTGTTCCTTGAATCATAACTACACTTTCTAATTCTAGTATGGACAATTGTTCTATCAAATCTTTTTCGGAGAGTTTTAGTTTATGAGAGAGAAGTTGAATCGAGATTGGCTCATCAGGTATGTTTAATAAGATTTTCTTTTGAATGGTTGTCAAGGTTGAAAGATGTGCGTTCGAAGGGGAACGATGCGAGGATTTGTTGGGGAGCTCTTTTGTCAGCCCTAGAGAGGAAGTGTTAAGTATGGGAGTTGCACCTTCTGTTAGGAGGGCGTTGGATCCTCTGGCTTCAGGGATATAGATTGAATGCGGCACGATAAAAACATCACGTCCTTGTTCTTTGGCGAAAGAAGCAGTAGTTAATGCTCCGCTATTTTCACTAGCTTGAATGATAATTATCTTTGTTGAAAAAGCACTAATTAAAGCGTTACGTTCAACAAAGTATTTCGGGTGCGGTCGTGTTCCTGGTGGATATCGGGAAATGACCGTTCCTTGCTCGATAATCATTTCAAACAACGATTGATGCTCTCTAGGATAGCAAAGGTCAAGACCATGAGCGAGGATGGCTATTGTATATCCTTTTGCATTTAAACAGGAACGATGGGCATAGCTATCGATCCCCTTGGCCAATCCACTAATAATTGGAAATCCGCCCTTAGCGAGAGCAGTACTTATTTCTACTGTAGCGCGCTTTGCCTCACTCGTACATCTTCTTGAACCGATGATTGAAACACCTCTTTCTACTAGTTCTGCCCCTCGATAATAGAGTAAAATTGGTGAACACTTGCATTCCTTTACCTTGGCAGGGTAGTTTTTGTTTTCGAATGTTAGAGTACCGATCTTGGTACGTTCTAAATTTTCAATAATTTGATAAGCGCGATCGAGCGGTTGTTTTTTTATTTTATTTGCTGTAGTTGCAGCAATTCCATCGATAGCCATTAGGTCACTTTTTTCAGCTTCGTATATCCTTTTTGGTGTTAGGAACGTTTGTAGCAGTCTTTTTTGTAAAACAGGTCCGACACCAGGGATTTCACTTAACCATATCCAGTATTTGAGCAAATTACTCTTCCTTTCATAGAAAATTGGTGATTTTGAGTTGTTTTAAATGTACGAGATATATAAGAATCTTTTATAGAAATCGTAGTTTGAACATTAAAATATAGCCATATTTTTTCGTTCGCGATCAAGATCACGAGACATGAGCGATGCCAAAATATCTTTTTTTCGAATCTCTTCTGATTGATCTAAATCTGCAAAGGTTCTTGAAACTTTTAAAAATTTATGTAAGGTTCGTCCGCTGTAATTGTAATAGTTATATGCCTTCTTCATTAAAGTCTCGCACTCCTCATTCAATTGGCAAAATTGCTGGAGTAATGAAGCATTTAATTCTGCATTACATCGAATTGGTAATCCTTTATAGCGAAATTGCTGAAACTCTCTTGCTAGTAAAACCTTTTCGCGAATTTGCTTTGATGATGAACTAGATTCATTGCATTCAAAAATGTTAATCGAGTTAACATATTTTTGAATGTCAATTCGATCCAAAATAGGTCCGGATAGTCGATTACGATATTTAAGGACCTCGTAATCACTGCAACGACATTTTTCTAATCCGAAGTAGCCACATGGGCACGGGTTCATGGCGGCTATAAGCATGAAATTTGCGGGGTAAGTATTTGAACTTTGTACTCGACTGATTGTTACTTGCCGGTCCTCCATCGGTTGACGAAGTGCATCAAGCGTTTTCTTAGGAAACTCTGCAATTTCATCAAGAAAAAGGACACCATTATGAGCAAGAGAAATTTCTCCTGGCATTGACAATGTACCACCACCAATTAAAGAATTTGTTGACGCATTGTGGTGAGGGGCACGAAAAGGGCGCTGCCGGATTAGTTTCCGATGATTCAGTTTTTTGGCAACACTATAGATTTTTGTAACTTCAAGAGATTCTTCTTCGTGCAATGGCGGAAGAATTGAGGGAACTCGTTGAGCAATCATCGATTTCCCACAACCAGGTGGACCGATCATGAGGAAATTGTGTCCCCCTGCAGCCGCAACAGTCATATATTCAATTAATGTTTGTTGTCCTCTTACGTCGGAAAAATCTATATTTTTGTCAATGGGTTCAAAGGGAGGGGTAGATTTCAATGGATAAGGGTGAGAGGGAGGATTTCCAGCTAATGTTTGGATGACATCATGAAGATTATGGCAGCCGATAACCTGTATTTCTTTCACTAATGAGGCTTCCTGTACATTTTCAAGAGGCACTATCATGTGTTTAAACTGTTGTTTTTTTGCTTCGATTGTCATCGGCAGCACTCCGGAACAAGGTCGTAAAACACTGTTAAGAGAAAGTTCGCCAATTACTGCAAATGAATCTAGGCTGATATTGATTTGTTTCGTTTGTTTTAGGAGTGCAATTGCCATTGGGACGTCAAAATGTGACCCGCTTTTTTTCATATGAGAGGGGGCTAAATTGATAATCATCTTCTGCTCTGGATATTGAAAACCACTAGAAATGATCGCTGATTCTAACCGTTCTTTTGCTTCTTTAACTGCTGTATCTCCTAAGCCAACGATTGATATTGATTTTATTCCACGTACTGTATCAGCTTCAACTTCTATCGGATAACCGTCAACACCTTTAATAGCAAAGCTAAAAATAGTAGCAGCCAATAAATCTACCTCCTTAAGTAATATTTATTATATAGAATAGCTAACGTTCGATTTGAATTTGACTAAAGGAATAGTATACTTCTGACTCAACAAAAAATTTATAGTAGTAAAGATGCGGTTCTGGAAAATAGGAAAGAATTCTTTTGGTGTGAACGTGGGGGTTTTGTTCGTGGAAAATGTATGCTTTGTAGCTGCTCCAACGGTAGTCTTCAGGTTTTATTACCATTTTTGCTACACAGGGGTTAAGGTGTATATACTTACTTACGTCGATTTCATATAGCTTTGAGTCAATCAGTTCGGCGTTATAACGACCTTGAAAGACATGCCCAACATAGTCGTACTTTTTATTAAAGTATTTGGCATAGGTAGTGTTGACTTTTTTCATTATGATGCTAATTTCATCATCAATGGTTTCGAGTTGGAGGTGAATATGATTGGTCATTAAGCAGTAGGAGTGAAGGAGGAATGGATAAAGGGTTCGTGTTTCTTCAAGGATTTCAAAATATTTGTTCCGGTCACCATCGTCAAAGAAGAGGGGACTTTTTCTATTTCCGCGTTTTGTAATATGGTACATCGCTCCTGGAAACCAGTATCGGTTTTTTCTCGGCATAACATCACTCCTTTTTGCAATTTTCACAATATTACTACAAATACTGATTTAAGTAAAGCTTTTTTTTGATTGGTGACAGACACCATTAGTGGACATTATGACAAAATGTCTTTTTGCGGTGACTGGCACTACGAAAAGGTTGTCATAAATGGAATGTCTCGGATCTATTTATATAGTAGTTTACTATTTTTGAAATGTTTTCATAGTGGTAAGGAGTTAAAGATAGTAGCCCCAGAGTGATAAACAAGTTGGAAATCGTGTGATTCTTCACATGTTTTCGTCCTAACCCTTATATACATATAGAAATGGCTTTATAGCCGGTCATCACGTAAAAAACAAAGAAAGATTGATTTTATAGAGGAGGAATGACCATGCTTCATATTGTTGCTTGTATTAAACAGGTACCTGATACGAAGGTCATCAAGATGAATCCAAAGACAAACACGATGGATCGGGCAAGTGCACCAGCCATTTTAAACCCGTATGATGCACATGCTGTAGAAGAAGCTGTTCGATTGAAAAAAAAATATGGTGGTAAGGTTTCGGTATTAACGATGGGTCCTCCGCCAGCAGTAAAAGCAATTAAAAAATGTATTGAAATTGGTGCAGATGAGGGCTATATGATCTCAGACCGTGCTTTTGCAGGGGCAGATACGCTTGCGACAAGTTATGCCCTTTATAAAGCATTGGAAAAAATCGGAAATATTGATCCGGTCGATCTGGTCATTTGCGGGAAGATGACGATCGACGGTGATACTGGTCAAGTGGGTCCCGGCATTGCTCGTCGACTTGATATTCCGCCGCTTACCTCAGTCAAAAAAGTGGTTGAGGTGAATAAGGAACAAGGGAAGATGATTGTCCATCGTAAGGTTGAGGATGGTCATGAAGTGATTCAATCAACGTTACCATGTCTCCTTTCTGTTGAAAAAGAAATCAATGAGATTCCGTATTCTCCGATGCCAAATATGTTAAAAGCAGCCAGGTATCAACCAACCATTTGGGCGGTAGACGATCTTGATGGAGTGGATCGTAAACAGCTTGGCTTAAAAGGATCTCCAACAATCGTTTCGAAAGTATGGGCACCAGAGAAACCAAAAGGTGGAAAAATGCTTACTGGATCATCAAAAGAGCAAGTTGAACACCTGTTAGGCATTTTGATGGAAAAGAAAGAACTGTTTCGACGTGAGGAGGGAGCACTGTGAACTTTGAAGAGTATCGTGATATTTGGGTTTTTATCGAAGAAAAAGAAGGTAAAATAGCCCCGGTTTCACTAGAGCTGCTTGGAGCGGGCAGAGCGCTTGCAGATAAACGTAGAGTTGGGCTTGCTGGTGTCTTAATTGGTGAAAATGTGACCGAATTAGCAAGTAAAGTGTTTGAATATGGAGCAGACAAATTGTATGTCTATGATCAATCGATTTTCAAACATTATCGTACTGAGACATATATGAAAGCACTGCTTCATTGCAGTGAGAAATATAAGCCCGAAGTAATCTTGTATGGTGCAACGGCAATGGGAAAAGATTTAGCCAGTGCGGTAGCAACAGATTTACCAACGGGATTAACGGCGGATACGACGATTTTGGATATCGAAGAAGATACTGGTCTCCTATTAGCAAGTCGGCCTGCCTTTGGCGGGAATATTATGGCAACAATTTTATGTAAAAAATATCGGCCTCAAATGGCAACGGTGCGACCAAAAGTCATGAAGGCACTTGAACCTGATCCGAGCCGAAGTGGTGAATTGATCAATGAGACTATTTCGTTAAGAGAGGAAGACATTCGCACAAAAGTGTTAGAAATTGTCAAAGCAACGACGAAAAAAGCATCTATCGATGAGGCGGATATTATCGTTGCCGGTGGTAAGGGCATGGGAAGTGAGCAAGGATTTGACCTTATTCGCAGGCTTGCGGATGTCCTAGGTGCTGCTGTAGGAGCGAGCCGCGATGTCGTCGAAGCGGGGTGGATTGACCATCACCACCAGGTTGGTCAAACAGGGGTTACTGTTACCCCTAAGATCTATTTTGCGATTGGTATCTCAGGTGCGATTCAACATATTGTAGGAATGCAAAATTCAGGTTTAATTATTGCAATTAATAAAGACCCAGATGCACCGATCTTTCAATCAAGTCATTACGGAATTGTTGGTGATGCCCATGAAATCGTCCCTTTATTAATCGAGCAATTTCAAAACCGGTGACAGACACCGCAAGTGGACAATAATAGACAATCTGTCCATGAATGGTGACACATGAATGGTGACAGGCACTTAAAAAAGACATCAAAAAAAGAGGGGGGAAACAAATGTCGGAAAAATTTGATTGTATCGTTGTAGGTGCTGGTCCTGCGGGAACAGCTTGTGCTTATGAGCTAGCAAAAGCAGGGGCAAATGTTTTACTAATTGAACGTGGTGAATACCCAGGTTCGAAAAACGTCATGGGTGGTGTACTTTATCGGCAAATGATGGAGGACATTATCCCCGAATTTTATAAAGAAGCACCGCTTGAGCGCCCAATTGTTGAGCAGCGATTTATGATGTTAGATGAACAATCTGCAATTACATTCGGCTATAAAGGATTGGAATGGGCTGAAGAACCGTATAACAATTTTACCGTTTTGCGAGCGAAATTTGACCAGTGGTTTGCCCAAAAAGCTGTTGAGCAAGGGGCATTACTTGTTTGTGAAACCGTTGTTCTGGAGTGCATCGTTGAAGATGGTCGCGTCATTGGTGTACGCACAGACCGTCCTGATGGCGATTTGTATGCTGATGTTGTTGTTCTTGCGGATGGTGTTAACTCTCTTCTAGCAAAATCACTAGGGTTTCATAAAGAATTTAAGCCAGATGAAGTAGCGCTTGCCACAATGGAGGTACTAAAGCTCGATCGCAAAATTATTGAAGATCGTTTTAATTTAGAGAAAGACCAAGGATGTACGATTGAATTATTTGGGGATGCAACAAAAGGGATACTTGGGACAGGTTTTCTATATACGAACAAAGACAGTTTGAATCTAGGAGTTGGTACGCTGCTATCAGGATTAATAAAGCACAAAATAAAACCTTATGAATTGCTTGAATATGTAAAGAACCACCCGATGATTCGCCCTTATATTCAGGGGAGCGAACCACAAGAATACCTTGCTCATTTAATACCGGAGGGCGGATATTATTCAATGCCAAAAGTTTGTGGGCATGGGGTTATTGTCATTGGTGATGCTGCTCAACTCGTTAATGCGATTCATCGGGAAGGGTCAAATATGGCAATGACGTCAGGGAGGTTTGCTGCTGAAACAGTACTGCTTGCCAAAGAGGCCAATGATTTCTCGGAAAATATGTTAGATACGTACCGTGTGAAATTAATGAACAGCTTTGTCGGCCAAGATTTAAAGAAATACAAAGATGCAACCCATCACTTTGACAAGTTCCCGCAGTATTTTGAAAAATATATTCCGATGATGAATAAGGCAGCAAGTCAAATGTTTACGGTTGACGGTACACCGAAACGAGATAAACAAAAGAAGATAATAAAAGAGATGGGCTCTGCTGGAGACAAACTGAAAATTGCCCGCGATGTACTCCGAGCATGGAAAGTAATGAAGTAATTGGTGACAAGTAATTGGTGACAGACACCACTCGTGGACAAAGGAGGTTTTTGTCCATGAACAGTGACAGACACCGCTATGGACACCGCTATGAGGAGGTTATGTAATGAGTGAGCAGAAGAAGGGTCAGACGATTGAAGAAAAGCAGTACCTTGTCCGATTTAATGCCGATACTAAGTCGCATCTTCATGTGCTTGACAACGAAATCTGTTTAACGAGTTGTCCTGATAAAATCTGTACAGTATTTTGTCCTGCAGAAGTATATAAATGGGAAGATATCCGGATGCACGTTGGCTATGAAGGATGCCATGAGTGCGGGAGCTGCCGTATTGGCTGTCCTCATCAAAATATTAAATGGGAGTATCCAAAGGGTGGTCACGGCATCGTGTTTCGTTTAGGATAACGTTTCAAATAGCAAGTCATTTACAATATAGGGGGCATCATTTCTTTTTAAGTTCTACTTCAATACTCAACCATGAATAGGAATAGGACCCGTCCTCGAAATAGAGGATGGATCCTGTTCTTGTTTAAGACTGCTCATTTAATTCTTTTAACTTTTGATCAGAAGGTAAAAACATCGTCAAGATACCAATTAACGGGAGCGAGACCGCGAATAACATCGTATTCGTAAGACCAAATAAATCAGCAAACCATCCGAGGGCAACAGAACCAATGGCACCCATACCAAAAGCAAGACCAACAATTAATCCAGAGACCATTCCGATTTTTCCTGGTACAAGTTCTTGTGCATAAACAACTGATACTGAAAAGCTAGATAAAATAATAAATCCAATAATCGCGAGCAATGGATAAGTAAGCAGTGGTCCAACATGTGGCAAAATAAGAGCGAGTGGTGCAGATCCCAGCATGGAAAGCATAATCATGTTACGTTTTCCAAATCGGTCAGCGAGTGGACCACCAGCAAAGGTACCTAATGCCCCGGCAGCCAGAAAAATAAAAATATATACTTGTGCTTGTGAAATACTTAATCCAAATTGCTCTATTAAATAGAAAGCATAGAAATTGGTGATTCCAGCATGAAACCAAGATCTAGCAAACACGAGAAAGATTAATAGACTAATTGCAAACAAAATGACATTTCGATGTTTAAGCTTGTTATTTGTTGAAGCTGCTATTTTTTTCTTTGGTTGTAATGGCTTCAGCTTAACCTGTTCAGAATACCATCTTGCAATGTAGACGAGCAAACCAACAGCAAGTGCAGCAACGATTGTAAACCAAATTGCACCAAACTGTCCAAAAGGTACTAAAATAAGGGCGGTAATTAATGGTGCCAGTGCTTGCCCTGCATTTCCTCCCACTTGGTAGATTGATTGTGCGAAACCCCGACGCTTGCCAGCGGCCATGTAAGCAACACGGGAACCTTCAGGATGAAAGGTTGCCGATCCCAATCCAATAAAGGTAACCGAAAGGATGACAAACCAAAATGAAGGTGCAAAGGCTAATCCGAGTACTCCAAAAAAAGTAAAGCATAAACCTATAGGCAATGCATATGGAGATGGTTTTTTATCGGTATATAATCCAATAACGGGTTGAATTAATGAGGATGTTGCATTTAAAGCAAAAGCAATGAGACCCAATTGTGTAAAGGTTAATCCCATTGATTGTTCAAGAACTGGAAACATGGCTGGTACAACTGCTTGGATTGAGTCATTGAGCAGGTGGACAAAGCCAATAATCAGTAGTATACGGTACATTGTCTTTTCTTGCGGTATTTCAACAATTCGTTCTTTTTGTTGGGCTTGCATTGGCGTTCGTCTCCTTTTTCTAATTGTTACAATTTTACAACAAAAGGGAGGAACTGTTAAGTCATGTGTTTCATGATGGTTATATATAATCAAAAAATCAGGAGAGTGCAATGCAGTAAGAAATAGTTTTTTGTCTTTCTATGTTGGCGGGCTTTGAGAAACATGTCATTATTCGGTAACTTTTCGTGAAAATCTCTTTTTACTTTTTTTCCCTGTTATAATGTGGACAAGTCAGGAGTAAATATTTTTTTTCAATTTTTAAAGGAGGACAGGGAATGGATATAAGGCAACCTCGTAAACTTATTAAAACGGCTATGGTCACAACGGTTTTCTTGTTTTTTTCATTGTTTTTGTGTCAGGCTTCTTTGGCGGAATCAAATGATTTGAATCAAAATGCAGATGGCGTGTCGTACCAAATTGATGATAGGGAAATTGCCCTATTTTGGGGTGAAAAGTCAACTGCTGGTTATTCTATTATGATTACAAATGTTTTCTATGAAAATAACAGTTTATTAGTGACCTATTCGTTACAAACTCCTGATCCAGATAAAATGTACCCAACTGTGATTACATACCCAGAGGCACGTTCGTTATTACCTGAAGATACTAGAACAATTGATAGAGTAATCATTGTCAATGAAGAATCCATTGATCGTAATTCAATCCACGATGAAGTGTTAGTATCAGTCAATGATCAAAAAATTGAATTATCATGGGGTGAAAAGCCATCTGGGGGATATGAAATTTCTATAATTGAAACGAATTTCATTCAAGGACATATGATTATTTCTTATTCATTAAAGTCTCCCGCACCTTATACACCTGTTCCGATGGTCCTTACTTATCCAAAAGTGGAAACTTCTATTCCTGAAGCTATAACAAATGCTGCTGATATGAAGCATGTTGTTTTATTGAATCAATCAAATCCTAATCAAGAGTGGAACGACTACCTCCAACAAACCTACACGGACATCCCAAATGATTATTGGGCTGGTGAAGAAATTTTTTACTTGAGTCTTAATGAATTTCTATCTGGTTATCCTGATGGAAAGTTTATGCCTAAACAATATGTTACACGTGCAGAAGCTGCAGCGATTTTAGCAAGAGTCTTTTACCTTTACCCAACTGAGCCTGGTCGATTGGCTTTTTCGGATGTGAATCAGGATTTTTGGGCATATGAAGCAATTCAGGCAAGTGTAGAAGCAGGTTTATTTATTGGATTTAACGATCAAACGTTTAAGCCTAATCAAACATTAACTCGTGCAGAAATGGCAGCCCTTCTGACACGGTCATTTCGACTCAAAGGTGAAACAACGAACGAATTTACCGACGTTTCCACCGAGCACTGGGCTTTTGAGGCAATCCAAGCGCTTCGGGCTAACGGAATTACAAATGGATATCGTTCCATTGAACTTTTCGCCCCCAGCCAACCGACCCAACGGGATGAATTGGCTGTATTTTTAAGTCGAGCGCTTTTACCAGAGCATTTTGGTATCAAATAAACACGAATTAACATTAAAAAAAGGGCTCTCTCTTAAGCGACACCTCTCCTTGAACGTTTACAAAATACAGATCTATTTCTCTATTTTTGGTTCGAGGTGGATGTTAATTTTGAGATAGCCCATTTTAAATGGATTACTGTTGAGCTTTGTCAGTATAAGCAATTAATGCAACATGCTTTCCAGTTTCTTTTTCGATTTTTTGTTCTAAAGCAGTAATATCTCTCATAACTTCCTCATAATTTTTTAAATCTTCAATTGAATATGTTTCGTTCATGTTTTCAAACCTCCTATTAATATGTTCTTCATTAGCTTTACACGATTGAAAATGGATTAGACCAACCGATTTTTGGAAAAAATGCTATCACTTTTTTTCATGTTATGAATAATGTTGTCATGAGCTTGTTTTTATAGAATAAGGTAAAGTTATGGATGGTTTTTATTAAAATCAAAACAAGGATTGATACAATGAGAAGGAAATTCTTTTTATTGCTTGGCTGGGTTTTTTGTACTTATTTATCCACTGTTCTTTTTCCCACTGTTGATTCATTTAGTTTATCGAATTATTTATCCGCACTTATATTCAATCCGTTTAATTTGTTGGGAGCAGTTGTATGCTTCATTTGTGGATTTCTAGCGTTTGCCTCCTTGATTAAAGAGTTCCTAGAAAAGGTCATTATAACTACTGGGAAGCATATACGACTTCGACAGATTTACTTGCATCGGTCAGAGAAAATAGTCATGCTTAGTATCATTCTGTGTCTGTGCTTATTATTATTTATTCATGTTTGGGTTACGCTTGCTTCATTAATTATGGCAATGTACTATAGTATAATGGATATAAAAGATAAACAAGAAGAACAATCGTACTTTGATGAACTATAGGGGGACAGTGTAGTGCTATATTTATTACTACTTTTTGTAGTATTCGCTTCAGGTGGATTATTACTATATATGTGGAAGGAAGCCAACAAAAATCTACTCGTAGAAACAGAACTTTATTTGGATGGCTTACCTAGTCAATTTGACGGGACAAAGCTTTTTTTTATTTCTGACATTCATAAGCGAGTGGTTAGCACAGAGATTATCGAGAAGGCCAAAGGTAAGGCTGATATTGCCATTATAGGTGGAGATTTAACAGAAAAAAAAGTTCCGTTCGAAAGAGTAGAAGAGAATATAAAGAGAATAAAACAAATTGGCCCCACTTATTTTGTATGGGGGAACAATGATTATGAAGCTGATTTTCGTAAGCTTGATGCATTGTTTCTAGAGCAAAGGGTTAAAATTCTTGATAATACAGCCGTATATTTTGAACAGGATGGAGCAAGACTTGTATTGCTCGGTGTTGATGATGTTAGTCATCATCGTGATCGGCTTGATTTGGCCTTAAAGGATAGTGAAGAAGGATTTCGAGTTCTTGTTAGTCATGATCCCAAAATTACCGAGAAGCTATCAGAGGATGATGGGATTTCATTAATCTTGAGTGGTCATACCCACGGTGGTCAAATTCGCTTCTTTGGATATGGAATACGAGAAAAAGGCGGCATAAAAAAAATCGGTGACCGAATTCTCGTTGTCAGTAATGGCTATGGTACAACGAGCGTCCCGTTGCGCTTAAGTGCAAGAGCAGAAACTCATCTATTTACATTAAAGACAAATGGACCTAGGTGAAGCAGATGTCATCTGAAGGTAAATATAATGTGAAAGCAGTGACAAAAAAACTCGGAATTAATCCTGAAACTCTAAGGGCATGGGAACGACGTTATCAAATTATTAAACCTAGTCGTAATGAAGCTGGTCATCGTTTATACTCAGATCAACATTTGGCGATATTAACGTGGTTAATAGATAAAGTGAAAGAAGGATTTACAATTAGTCAGGCTATTGAATTGTATGAAAAAGGGGAAGTCTTTCAAGGCATAGTGGGTGATTCAACTTCTTTTCTAACAAAAACTGTGAGTGATTTATTTGAGGCCCTTTCTACATTTCAGGAAAGTAAAGCACGAAAAATTATAGAGCAGGCTTTTTCGATGTACCAATTTGAAAGGGTAGTGTTTGATATCTTCGGTGGTGTTGTACGCAAAGTACAAGATTTGCATGGTACGGATAAATTAGTGCAAGCACAAGTAAACTTTATTTGTTCATTTCTAACTAGTAGACTTTCATTAATCAACCATTCACTTCCGTCAAGCACAAGGATGCCAATGGTAATTATTTACGGAGCGAATCGAAAAAATGAAGTCGAATGCCAGCTATTTACATTCTATTTACGCTACAGTGGTTTCCAAACAACATACATTCAGTCTTCAATTGAAGAGATTGATTTTGTTACCTCTAAAATAAATGCCAGCTACGTATTTATATGTTGTAACAATATAGATGTACTAGAAGAGGCAATTGCTTTCACTAAAAGCCAACATGTAAAGACAACTACGATATATTGTTGTTTACTTGGACAAACCGCAACTCGATTATCAGAAAATGAAAGAAATACATATAAGGAGTATATCTTTGGCCTATCAAAACAAGAATGGGAAAAAGAAATGTTGAAGAAGGGTCTTTACAGGAGAGGTGAGAAAAACAAACATAATGATTGAAAAAATACAGAAGCTTGATGATTGGGAGAATTACTCGATTTTTGGATATAAAAAAACGACTATTGCGACAAATAATGCTTGTCTTTTGAATGAAATCAATTGTAAACTAATCTTTAAAAAGAACCATATTTTTATAATAATCATATTCTATAGTACACTGTTGGATTTTTGGAGGTAAGGAGGGTCAGGGATGCGTTTAGAACGTTTGAACTATAATAAGATAAAAATCTTTTTAACGTTTGATGACTTGAGTGAAAGAGGGATTTCTAAAGATGAGATCTGGCAAGACATTCCAAAAGTTCATGAGCTTTTTCACGATATGATGATTGAGGCTAATGATGAATTAGGGTTTAAAGCAGATGGACCAATTGCAGTAGAAGTGTTTGCACTGCCAGCGCAAGGAATGGTTGTGATTGTTACAAAAGGAAGTCAAGCTAATGATCTAGATGAGGATTATGATGAAGGGTTTATTGAGATGCAAGTCACTTTAGATGAAAGTGATGATGTATTTTATGAATTCAATACATTTGAAGATGTAATCTCCTTATCATCACGTATCTACTCATTTGGTGTTATTGGTGGAAAGCTTTATTCCTTTAACAATAAATTCTATATGCAGTTCGATGAAACGGACCTCGAAGGATTCGATATAAATGCGTTTATTGCGCTGTTAGCAGAATTTGGTGATCCGTCTACAACAACTTCTCATCGTGTGGTAGAGTATGGGAAATTATTAATGGAACATGATGCTATTTACCATTTGTATACGATTTTCGTAAAAGATAAGTAATTGTTGCGTTGATTAGTTTAGCCCAATTTCCCGTGTTTTCGGGTTCGAATGCTTCCCTACAGGACTTGCTTGTAGGGATTCTTCTATTCAGGGCTAATTGTTTTATAGAAAGATGTGCCCCCTAATCCTCTTTTTTATCTTGTGCGAATGACGAAGTACTGTCATGATAAAAAATAAATGGTATGATATTGTATGAGTTTTTATACATAGGTTTTGTTAAAGTTAGCATATGTAAGATACAAGGTACGCAGGAAAATCAGGCGAATATAATGATAGTAGAGATTCTATAGGAGTGAGGGGAAATAATGAAAATAGCTGTATTGTACGGTGGAACATCTGCAGAACGAGAAGTGTCCTTGTCTTCTGGAAAAGGAATAATCGAAGCATTAAAAAATAAAGGACATGAAGTGGTTGGGGTTGATTTTCACCCGGACCGATTATCAGATATTATTGGCTTAAACGCAGATATGATTTATATCGGTTTACATGGACGTTTTGGAGAAGATGGAAGAATTCAAGGTCTGCTTGATATGTTAGGAATTCCTTATGTTGGTTCAGGTGTTTTAGGCTCTGCATTAGCAATGGATAAAGCGAAATCAAAGACATTCTTTGCAAAGGCCGGAATTCGAGTGGCAAAGGAAAAGGTGTTATATCGTTATAATTATGATCGTACTCAGTTTGCTCATGATTTAGGATATCCAGTTGTTGTTAAGCCAAATCAAGAAGGGTCTACAATTGGATTAACGATTGCAAATGATGAGGACGAACTTTTGGGTGGAATTGATGAAGCTTTCAAGTTTGATGAAACCGTATTGTTAGAAGAATTCATTTCCGGGAAAGAAGTAACAGTTGCTGTTATGGGGAACAAAGGCGATGTAAAGGCACTGCCGGTCGTCGAAATAGTTCCTAAAAATGCTTTTTATGATTATGAATCAAAATATGCACCTGGGATGAGTGAGCACATTGTGCCTGCAAGGCTGGCTGATCAGATGACTGAACGTTTGCAAAGAGATGCTCAATTAGCTCATGAAGTGCTAGGCTGCGATATATATTCACGAGTGGATTTTATCGTCCCTCATGATGGGTCTGAACCAGTAATACTAGAAGTCAACACACTGCCCGGGATGACACCAACAAGTCTATATCCTGATGCTGCAAGAGAAATTGGCTTATCATACGATGATATGATTGAAAAACTCATTCAACTTTCATTAAAGAAGTAATATATTGGAGTTAATAAAAGGGAATGTCTCATAAGTGACAGCTCTCCTCGTCGAGGTGAATGTTGCTTATTAGACATCCCTTTTTCTGTTACTTCAGTAATGCAAAGTTTTGTAATGTGACTTTGCCTGAGTAGTTTATTTATTATTGTTTAAAATAAGGTTAGACATAAAAAGACTATGGAAAAAATGTACAACTTTCATTATAGTAAGAGATGAATGTTTATAATGTGTAAAGATAGAGATATTAACTTTTGAGGTGAATGTGATGGGAGAAAAAGAAAAGGTAACCAGTCCTAATAGTGAAAATATGGATGTGTTAAGCTCCACACAAACAGTCATTGGTAACGCGCTTGAGAAGCTGGGCTACCCTAATGAAGTATATGAGTTAATGAAAGAACCATTGAGAATGATGACAGTTCGAATACCGATAAAGATGGATGATGGCTCTACAAAAATTTTTACAGGGTACAGGGCTCAGCATAATGATTCAGTTGGACCTACCAAAGGAGGAGTGCGATTTCATCCAAATGTCACCGAAAAAGAAGTAAAAGCACTTTCGATTTGGATGAGCTTAAAAGCTGGAATTGTTGATTTGCCATATGGTGGAGGAAAAGGGGGAATTGTTTGTGATCCCCGTGAAATGTCTTTTGCAGAGCTGGAAAGGTTAAGCCGTGGTTATGTAAGGGCAATAAGTCAAATTGTTGGACCAACCAAAGATATCCCCGCCCCTGACGTATTTACGAATTCACAAATTATGGCTTGGATGTTCGATGAATATAGTCGTATTAGGGAATTTGATTCTCCTGGCTTTATTACAGGAAAACCGATTGTATTAGGTGGCTCACACGGTCGTGAATCCGCTACTGCAAAAGGAGTTACGATTTGTATTCGTGAAGCAGCAAAGAAAAAAGGAATTGATATCAATGGTGCTCGAGTTGTTGTTCAAGGTTTTGGAAATGCAGGCAGCTTCCTGGCAAAATTTATGCATGATGCTGGAGCCAAGGTAGTTGGAATTTCAGATGCATATGGTGCCCTGCATGATCCTGAGGGACTTGATATTGACTACCTGCTTGATCGTCGCGATAGCTTTGGAACGGTAACTAAGCTATTTAAAAATACGATTACAAATAAAGAACTACTCGAGTTGGATTGTGATATTATTGTTCCGGCAGCTATTGAGAATCAAATCACAAAAGAAAACGCACATAACATAAAAGCCAGTATCGTGGTCGAGGCTGCTAACGGTCCAACAACTCTTGAAGCAACTTCAATATTAACAGAGCGCGATATTCTAATAGTTCCAGACGTACTAGCAAGTGCCGGTGGTGTTACAGTCTCTTATTTTGAATGGGTACAGAATAACCAAGGATATTACTGGACTGAAGAAGAGGTTGAACAAAAGCTTGAAAAAGTAATGGTTAATGCATTTGAAAATATATATAATCTATCAAAGTCAAGACGAGTTAATATGCGTTTAGCAGCATATATGATCGGCGTTCGAAAAATGGCAGAGGCTTCTAGGTTCAGAGGGTGGATCTAATATTTAAACGTCAGAAAACAAGTGGAATGGTAAAATGATTTCACTTGTTTTTTTGTTGTAAATCACCATCTTCTTTGATTTTTTTAAAAGGGATGATTACTATAAAAGAGGGAGGCGAATTGGAATGGAAGAGGTAATTATTATTGGAGGAGGTCCATGTGGTTTAGCGGCTGCGATTGCTCTTAAAAGCCATGGGATAACACCATTAATTATTGAAAAAGGAAATGTCGTCAATGCATTGCATCGTTATCCAACACACCAGCAATTTTTTAGTACAAGCGAAAAATTAGAGATTGGCGGGGTTCCATTTTTAACTGTTGAAAGAAAACCAAAGCGAAATGATGCACTTACATATTATCGTGAAGTTGCCAAACGGGAAAAGCTCCGTATTCAAACATATGAAGAAGTTGTAAAGGTTGAAAAAGCGGAGAATAGATTTGTTGTCGAGACGTGGAATCGAAAGAAGGAACGTTGTACATACGATGCGCAATTTGTCATTGTCGCCACAGGTTATTATGATCATCCAAATCAATTGCATGTTCCCGGTGAAGATAAGGCACATGTATTTCATTACTTTAAAGAAGCGCATCCGTATTATGATCAGGATGTTGTTGTAATTGGAGGAAAAAATTCGGCTGTAGATGCAGCGCTTGAATTAGAGAAAGTCGGTGCACGTGTAACTGTACTTTATCGTGGCAATGAATTTTCTAGTAGTATTAAACCGTGGATATTGCCGGAATTTGTTTCATTAATCAATCATGAAAAAATAAAAATGGTGTTCCGTGCAAATGTGAAGGAAATTTCAGATGATACTGTCCTCTATAAGCACGATGGTCAAGAACATTATGCAAAGGCTGATTTTGTCTTTGCCATGATTGGGTATCATCCAGATCACATTTTTTTGAAAAACATGGGTGTCGGAATTGAAGCGGAAACAGGACGTCCATTATTTAATGAAAAAACGATGGAAACGAATATACAAGGAATATTTATAGCTGGCGTCATTGCAGCTGGTAATAATGCAAATGAGATTTTTATTGAAAATGGCCGGTTTCATGGAGATTTGATTGCAAAGGAAATCATGTTAAGAAAACTCGGTTAAAAGTTAAAAGTTAATTAAACATTATAAGAAAATTAACCCACCCCCCTTAAAGGAAGAAACACAGGTATCGCAACTGTTTGACACCTGTGTTTTCTTATTTAAACTTTAAACTTCACCGTTTTTAAACTTATTTTAGAAATAGTTCTTGGAGTTTGGCTTGTTCGTTTGTTTGTTCTAATGTGACCATCAGTTTCAGTCTTGCTTTTTGTCCATTTAATCCATTTGAAAAAATAATCCCCATATCCTTTAATTGTTTACCCCCGCCTTCATAACCATAAGTATCTTGCACAATGCCATTAAAACTTCGGGAGACGAGAACGATAGAGATTTTTTTATCCAACAGTTTTTTTAAATCAGGGACAACAGCCGGAGGTAAGTTTCCTTGGCCAAGAGCTTCAATCACTAACCCATCAATATTCAATTGGTTAACAGCCTGAAGTAGTTCTTTGTCCATACCTGCATAGGCTTTTAAAAGGATCACTTTTTTGGATAGTTGCTTAATTGTATAACGGTCCCTTGATTTTGGAACGTGATGGAAAAAGACACCGCGTTTTGTCACGATCCCAATTGGACCGTATTGTGGACTTTGAAACGTCGAGACATTACTTGTATGTGTCTTTGTTACATTCTTAGCTGTATGTATTTCATCATTAAAGACGACAAGAACCCCTTTACCATTCGCTTCATCATGGGCTGCAACTTTGACGGCAGTAATTAAGTTATGTGGACCATCTGATCCTAATTCATTACTTGAACGCATTGCTCCAGTCACGATCACAGGAACTTCAGTTGGTAACAGAAGATCAAGTAAGTACGCTGTCTCCTCTAATGTATCGGTCCCGTGAGTAACAACGACTCCATCGAAATGCTCAGTATCAATTCGTTTGGTGATACGTATCATTAATTTAAACATGTGATCAGGTGTCATATGCGGAGAGGGTAAATTAAGAAAATCCTCTTCCGTAATATAGGCAAAGTTAGCTAATGATTGTACAGTTATATGCAAAGGATTTTTTTCGCCCGGTTTTACAGCACCAGTTTCCTCATCTTCACTCATCGCAATCGTCCCGCCAGTATGAATGACTAAAATTTTTTTCATAATAGACCTCCAATGATTTGGTAATTCATAGATAGTTCGTAACAGTTGTACATTTTCATAATAAAAATTACATGATACCATTAGCATAGATGATGTTTTTATTTCATTATTCATACCATAATTTTCTACATACGACAATCAATAAATTCAATGAAAGCTAAGGGGAACGTTTACTCATGTTTGCTGTTATTTCCGCTGGGGTTGCACCTGGAGTTGCATTACTCTGCTATTTTTATTTGAAAGACCAATTTGAATCAGAGCCTATTGGTATGGTGATACGCAGTTTTATTATAGGGTCACTATTAGTATTTCCGATCATGGTTATTCAATATGCTTTTCAAGAAGAGGGTCTCTTAACATCTTCATTAGCTCAGGCTTTTATTATTGCTGGGTTTTTTGAGGAGTTTTTTAAATGGTTTATCCTATACTATACTGTATATAAGCATGTGAAATTTAGTCAGCATTATGATGGGATAGTATACAGTGTGGCGATTTCTTTAGGGTTTGCAAGTATAGAAAATATTTTTTACTTAGTTGCCTATGGACTTGAACAAGCGTTAGGACGTGCTTTATTACCAGTCTCAAGTCATGCTCTGTTCGGTGTGCTGATGGGTTATTATTTAGGAAAAGCAAAGTTTGATCAAAAAGGACACCGGAAAGGATTTTGGATTGGCTTATCCTTATTTATTCCTTGGCTTTTCCATGGCACATATGACTATATTCTGTTATCGTTTCATACGAATTGGATTTATATAATGATACCGTTTATGGTATTCCTCTGGTGGCTCGCACTGAAAAAAGTGAAAGCAGCAAATAGAGTGGAGAGTTTAGAGTGAAGAGTTTAGAGTTTAGAATATTGAAAGTTAATTCAACGAAGTTTACTTAAGAAGCGTCTTTGAAATAGCATGAAAATAACTCTAAACTCTACATTCGAAACTCTAAACTTGATTTTTAATTATAAATTCATCCGACTTTGGTCATTATGTTAATACGTACTAATATGAAGGGGAGATGTGTTTTATGGCCGCGGAGCGTTATCGAGTAGTCATTCGTTGTAATGAATGTGGAGAAAAGTTTATATTGAGAGGGCGACCTAACAAAGAGGGTGGGTATGACACGGGATTTAAACGATGTGTTTGTGGCAACGAGGAGAAACTGGAAATTGATGTTTCACCTGAATAAAGTATAAGCCGTTTCGCTTTCGTATATTAAAGCGTTTTCATGATAAAAACTTAGAAAAATGATGTAAATACTATTGCATTAATTCAAAATTTAGTGTAATTTAATTACAACATATTAATATTCAGAATTTAAAATTATTCTTATCAAGAGAGATGGAGGGAATGGCCCTATGATATCTCAGCAACCAGCCAATTTTTATATTGGTCAGGTGCTAATTCCACCAAGTTGCTGAAGCAACTTGAAAGATAAGAGGAGTGACGTAACAAAGTACGCCTTCTTCTTATTTTTTAGAAGAAGGCTTTTCTATTATAATTTTCGTTTATAACATACGAGGAACTACATAGGAGGAGAGCATAAATGAGTAAAGAGAATGTACAAACGACATTAGCGCAAATCGGCAATCGAAGTGAAACAAGAACAGGTACAATTAATCCTCCTGTTTATTTTTCTACTGCATACCGGCATGAAGGGATAGGTCAATCAACGGGATATGATTATCAGCGAACAGGTAATCCAACTCGTGAGATATTAGAGCAGGCAATTGCCAAATTGGAAGAAGGGGATAGAGGTTTTGCCTGCAGTTCAGGGATGGCTGCAATTCAAACCGTTCTATCATTATTTGAACAGGGAGACGAAATTTTAACATCCCAAGATCTTTATGGCGGTACATACCGCTTGTTTGAACAGGGGTGGACACGATGGGGACTATCGTTTACGTATGGTGACAGTAGAGACATAGAAGAGTTTGAAACCTTAATTAACGAAAAGACGAAAGCAATTTTTATTGAAACCCCAACAAATCCATTAATGCAATCTACAGACATTGCGGCAGTAAGTAAAGTCGCTAAGAAACATGGTCTATTACTCATTGTGGACAATACGTTTTATACCCCGTATATCCAAAAGCCAATCCTGGATGGAGCGGATATTGTGATTCATAGTGCAACAAAATATTTAGCTGGTCACAATGATGTTCTAGCTGGTCTTATCGTTGCAAAAGGGGAAGAACTTTGTGAGAAGATCTTCTTTTACCACAATGGAATTGGAGCGACGTTAGCACCTTTTGATTGTTGGCTTGTCATTAGAGGGATGAAGACATTAGCTCTTCGAATGGAACAGCACGAAAAGAATGCAAAAAAGATTGTTGACTACTTGTCTGAGCATGATTGCATTACAGATGTTCTTTATGCAGGTCGAGGCGGGATGATTTCCTTTAGAGTGAAAAATGAGAATTGGGTCAATCCATTTTTACAAAACTTGCAACTTATTTCTTTTGCTGAAAGTTTAGGTGGAGTTGAAAGTTTACTAACGTATCCCGCTACGCAGACTCACATGGATATTCCTGAGGAAGTTAGGATGTCATACGGGGTATGTAATCGACTTCTCCGTTTTTCAGTAGGAATTGAGCATTATGAGGATTTAATAGCAGATTTAAATCAAGCATTTGCGAAAGCAAAGGAAGCGGGTGGAGAGAATGAGTAACGAAACTTACAGTTTTCAAACGAGATTATTGCATAACAATCATAAATACGATGAACTAACCGGAGCAGTTAGTGTACCGATTCAGCATGCATCAACGTTTCATCAGAAAAGTGTTGAAGAATTTGGACCATATGATTACGGGCGTTCTGGTAACCCTACGAGGGAAGCTCTTGAGGAGACGATTGCCAGTCTTGAAGGAGGCAGCCACGGTTTTGCTTATTCTTCAGGAATGGCGGCTATTTCTCTTTCATTTATGATTCTATCACAAGGTGATCACGTCGTTTTAACGAAGGATGTATACGGCGGAACATTCCGTTTTGTAACCCAAGTTCTAACTAGACTCGGAATTGAACATACATTTGTTGATATGACTAACCTTGAAGAAGTCGCGGCTAATATTCAAGAAAATACAAAAGTTCTTTATGTGGAAACACCGTCAAATCCTACATTAAAGATTACCAATATTCAAGCAATTTCGAAGTTAGCCAAACAACACAATTGCTTAACATTTGTTGATAATACATTTATGACACCTGCCTTACAACGTCCATTAGAGCTTGGGGCAGACGTTGTCCTTCATAGTGCTACGAAGTTCATTGGTGGCCATAGTGATGTAATTGCTGGTTTGGCTGTAGTCAATGATGATGAATTAGCCAGTCAGTTTAAGTTTTTACAGAACTCGTTTGGGGCAGTGTTAGGTGTTCAAGATGCTTGGATTGTTCTGCGCGGGTTAAAGACATTACACATACGTATGGAGCACTCATCCAAGGCTGCTGACGTTCTTGCAAAATGGCTAAATGAAGTACCTGAAGTAAAGAATGTCTATTATTCCGGGCTTCCAACTCATCCGGGCTATCAGCTTCAAGCAGAGCAGGCAACCGGGCATGGAGCGGTATTTTCATTTGAATTAGAAGACTATGAAGCTGTTAAGAGGTTTGTAGAATATGTAAAAATTCCTGTTTTTGCTGTTAGTCTTGGTGCAGTTGAATCCATTCTTTCGTATCCGGCTACAATGTCACACGGTTCAATGCCGAAAGATGAGCGTGAAAAAAGAGGCATCAGTGATGGATTATTACGTATTTCAGTCGGTTTAGAAAAGGTTGACGATTTAATTGCAGATTTTGATCAGGCATTTGCAAAATTGCGTCAAAAAGAGCAAGTTTAATGGTTAAAAAGTTGTATGATAGATTAGGATGAGACGTCTTTTCATATGGGAGAGGGTAAAAATATGGGACTGTTAGAAGATTTAAAAAGTAAGGTATTGATCGGGGACGGAGCAATGGGGACGCTCTTGTACTCAAAGCAAATTGACCGCTGTTTTGAAGAGTTGAACCTTTCCCATGGTCAACAAATTAAAGAGATCCACCAAGCTTATGTTAAAGCTGGGGCTCAAGTAATACAAACAAATACGTATGCAGCAAATACCATTAAATTAGCTCGCTATGGTTTGGAGAAAGTTGTAAAAGATATCAATAAAGCTTCTGTAAAGTTAGCAAAAGAAGCGGTTGGTGACGAAGCTTATATACTCGGTACCATAGGTGGAATTCGGGGTTTTCAGAAGGAAGCAATTGATTTAGAAGAAATTAAACAAAGCTTTCGGGAGCAGTTCTTTTCATTAGCTGAAGAAGATATTGATGGTGTTCTTTTGGAAACATACTATGATTATCATGAGCTCAAAGCAGTATTGGAAATCGCTCGTAGTGAAACGAATTTACCCATTATTGCTCAACTTTCACTTCAAGAGGTTGGGGTGCTCCAAAATGGTGTAGAACTTTCTAAAGCCTTTGATTCCTTAATTGATCTCGGTGCGGATATTGTCGGGTTGAATTGTCGAATGGGCCCGTATCATATGATTCGTTCACTCGAACAAGTGCCACTGCCGGATCGTGCTTTTTTATCAGCCTACCCAAATGCGAGCTTGCCTGATTATCGTGATGGGCGATTTGTTTATCAATCAAATCCGGATTATTTTGCCGAAAGTGCATTGAGTCTGCGTGAACAGGGAGTCCGATTAATCGGTGGTTGTTGTGGAACGACGCCAGCCCATATTGAAGCAATGGCAAATGCTGTGAAGGGATTAGCTCCTGTTACACATAAAGTCGTAAAACGACATAGTGTTCCTAAAGAGTCAATTACTATTTTGGAGCAGCGTGAAAAGCCGCTTCATGCAATTGTGAAGCAGCGCTCTTCTGTTATCGTTGAATTAGATCCTCCGAAAACTCTGGATACATCACAATTTATCGAGGGTGCAAAACAACTGAATGCTGCAGGCGTAGATGCTGTGACAATGGCTGATAACTCATTAGCATCACCAAGAATTAGTAATATGGCATTAGGTTCAATTATAAAAAATGAGTTAAATGCAAGGCCACTTGTCCATGTTACTTGTCGTGACCGTAATTTAATTGGATTACAATCCCATTTACTTGGACTTCATACGCTTGGTATTGATCAAGTATTAGCGGTTACAGGAGATCCAACAAAGGTTGGAGACTTTCCGGGAGCAACATCAGTATATGATTTGTCATCGTTTGATTTGATCCATTTGATGAAGCAAATGAATGAAGGAATATCATTTTCCGGGAAATCGTTAGGGCAGAAGACTTCCTTTTCAATAGCGGCTGCTTTCAATCCGAACGTCCGTCATCTCGACCGAGCAGTTAAACGTTTAGAGAAGAAGATTGAATGTGGTGCGGATTATTTTATGAGTCAACCAGTCTACAGTGAAAAGCAAATAGTTGAGATTTATGAAGCGACTAAGCATTTAAATGCACCGATTTATTTAGGGATAATGCCATTAACAGGTACTAGAAATGCGGAGTTCCTTCATAATGAAGTACCTGGCATTAAACTAACGGATGAGATTCGCCAAACAATGGCAGCATGCGGGGAAGATCGACAAAAAGGTGAACAAGAAGGTTTGGCCATTGCCAAATCATTAATCGATGTTGCCTTTGAATATTTTAACGGATTATATATTATTACTCCGTTTTTCCGCTACAATATGACAGTTGAGCTTACAAAATATGTAAAAGAGAAAGAGGAAGCTAGAGCGAAGAGTCGAGTTAGAAGCTTAAAGTAAATGTATAATTTATAATTTACATTATAAATTATAAATTGTTTTTTAATGAAGGGACGATCATCAATGGATGTTACTAAATTTGAACAACAATTAAAGAAGAAAATTCTTGTTTTAGACGGTGCGATGGGAACTATGCTTCAGCAAGCCAATTTATCTGCAGATGATTTTGGCGGAGAAGAGTATGAAGGCTGTAATGAATACTTAAACATAACAGCACCTGATGTGATCGAAACGATACATCGTGCTTATTTTGAAGCAGGTGCGGATGTCGTTGAAACGAATACGTTTGGGGCGACAAATATTGTTCTTGCAGATTATGATCTTCAGCATCTCGCAGAAGAAATCAATATTAAATCAGCACAAATAGCTCGAAAGGTTGCAGATGAGTTTTCGACACCTGACTGGCCTCGTTTTGTTGCGGGGGCAATGGGACCAACAACGAAATCACTGTCAGTTACTGGAGGTACAACTTTTGAGGAACTAATTGCTGCTTATGAAGAACAGGCAATCGGGTTAATTAAAGGCGAAGTTGATGTCCTTCTTCTAGAGACAAGTCAAGATATGCGTAATGTAAAAGCAGCGTTCATCGGTATTGATCAAGCCTTTACTAAATTAAAGAAAAAGCTTCCGATCATGGTCTCTGGGACGATTGAGCCAATGGGGACAACTTTGGCCGGTCAAAATATTGAAGCATTTTATGTTTCGCTTGAGCACATGAAGCCAGTTGTTGTTGGTTTAAACTGTGCAACTGGACCAGAGTTTATGAGAGATCATGTTCGTTCACTATCTGAGCTGGCAACAACTGCAGTTAGCTGTTATCCTAATGCAGGTCTACCTGATGAGGAAGGGAACTATCATGAGTCACCTGAATCACTGGCAACAAAGCTTGCTGGTTTTGCTGAAAAAGGCTGGTTAAACCTTGTTGGTGGATGTTGTGGAACGACGCCAGAGCATATTAAAGCGATCGTTGAAACAATGAAAAATTATCAACCAAGACAGCTTAAGGAGAGTCATCTCCCTGCTGTAGCTGGAATTGAACCGTTACTTTATGATGATAGCATGCGTCCATTATTTGTTGGGGAACGTACAAATGTTATCGGTTCAAAAAAATTCAGAACACTTATTGCTGAAGGCAAATATGAAGAAGCTTCGGAAATTGCTAGAGTTCAGGTGAAGCGTGGTGCTCATGTCATTGATATTTGCTTGGCAGATCCAGATCGTGATGAACTTAAGGATATGGAAGAATTTTTAAAATTCGTCATCAATAAAGTTAAAGTTCCTCTCATGATTGATTCTACAGATGATGTTGTCATTGAAAAAGCATTAACGTATTCGCAAGGAAAGGCGATTATTAATTCAATTAACTTAGAAGACGGTGAAGAGCGATTTGAAAAAGTAGTACCGCTTATTCATAAATTTGGTGCTGCTGTTGTTGTAGGTACAATTGATGAAGAAGGAATGGCTGTTACTGCAGAGCGAAAATTGGAAGTTGCCAAGCGTTCGTATGACCTGCTCGTGAACAAATATCATATAAATCCTCAGGATATTATTTTTGACCCGCTTGTTTTTCCGGTTGGAACGGGTGATGAACAATATATTGGTTCTGCAAAAGCGACGGTGGAAGGAATCCGCTTAATTAAAGAGGCGATGCCAGAATGTCTGACAATACTCGGTGTTAGTAATGTTTCCTTTGGATTGCCACCAGTTGGCAGAGAGATTTTAAATGCAGTTTATCTGTATCACTGTACACAAGCCGGACTTGATTATGCAATTGTTAATACTGAAAAACTGGAGCGCTATGCCTCCATTTCTGATAAAGAAAAGGACATGGCTAAACAGCTTTTATTTGAAACAACGGATGAGATATTAGCTGAATTCACTGCTTTTTACCGTGGAAAAAAAGCAGTTGATAAAACACCAAAAACAAATATGACACTTGATGAGCGCCTTGCTAATTATGTTGTTGAAGGATCAAAGGACGGTTTAATTGATGATTTAGCTAAGGCATTAGAGGTATACGAAGCACCACTTGACATCATTAATGGGCCATTGATGACCGGAATGGAAGAAGTGGGACGACTATTTAACAATAATGAGCTGATTGTTGCTGAAGTTCTGCAAAGTGCGGAAGTAATGAAAGCCTCAGTTTCATATTTGGAAACATTTATGGAGAAAAAAGAAGATGCTGACGACAGTGGTAAAGGAAAAATTTTACTTGCTACTGTTAAAGGTGATGTTCACGATATCGGGAAAAACCTCGTTGAAATTATCCTTGGTAATAATGGATTTAAAGTTGTCAATTTAGGGATCAAAGTAACATCAAATGAATTAATTGAAGCAATTAAACGAGAAAAACCTGACGCAGTTGGTCTTTCAGGGTTACTTGTGAAATCGGCACAGCAAATGGTCTTAACCGCACAAGACTTACGTCAGCAGAATATCTCAATTCCAATTCTTGTTGGTGGTGCTGCGTTAACTAGGAAGTTTACCGACACAAAAATTGCCGCTGAATACGAAGGTCTTGTCCTATATGCAAAAGATGCAATGAATGGTTTGGATATCGCCAACCGTCTCTATAAGGAAGAAGAACGTGCAAAATTAATGCAAGAAATGAAAGAGAAAAAAGAACAACAAAGTATGAATGTACAAACTGAAGTTCTTCCATCATCTAACACAGCAACAGCAGTTGCAGTTCGATCTGATGTGTCAACTGCAGTCGCTGTTCATACACCTCCAGACTTGAAACGTCATGTATTACGTGATTATAAACTTACTCATTTGAAACCGTACATTAATTTACAAACGTTACTTGGAAAGCATTTGGGCTTACAAGGAAAAGTAAGTCGTCTCTTAGCTGAAGGTAATGAAAAGGCCGTAGATTTAAAAGAAAAAGTAGATGAACTGCTAGTTGAAGCAAATGAAACTGGTCTACTTTCGGCAAGTGGGATGTATCAATTTTTCCCTGCGCAAAGCGAAGGAAACGATATTCTTATTTATGATCCTAATGACGCCAAAACAGTGATTGAGCGATTCTCATTCCCTCGGCAAGAGAAAGCGCCGTATCTTTGCTTAGCTGATTATCTTCGTTCAGTTTCAAGTGGAGAAATGGATTATGTTGGTTTTCTTTCAGTTACGGCAGGGAAAGGTGTACGCCAGAAAGCAACAGAAGCGAAAGAGAGTGGCGACTTTTTACGAAGTCATTTAATTCAGGCTGTTGCATTAGAGCTGGCAGAAGGGTTTGCTGAACGTACGCATCAGCTTATGCGTGATAAATGGAGCTTTCCAGATTCGCCTGATTTAACAACGCAAGACCTGTTCTCAGCAAAATATCAGGGCATTCGAGTGTCATTTGGTTATCCAGCATGTCCTAACTTAGAAGATCAAGAAAAGCTTTTCCGTTTAATTCATCCAGAGGATATTGGTGTGAAATTAACTGAAGGATTTATGATGGAGCCGGAAGCATCCGTTACCGCGATGGTCTTCGCCCACCCAGAAGGGCGATATTTTAACGTCGGTCAATTTGAATAGGAAATTGTTAAAGAGTTATTGCTGAATGGAGCAATAACTCTTTTTTTGTTTTGCAACCAGAGTAAGCAAAATAATTCTAAATTCTACATTTTAAATTCTAAATTGCAATTCTCGGTTAACTTGTATAAAAATTGGTTGGATACAAACACTATCCATATCATTTTTTACTAGCATAAAAAAGCAAATAAAAAAGATTAGGGAGGCTATGCAGCATGAGCAAGACATGTCAATTTATAAAGTTCCCCCTTATTTGCCTAATGCTTGTTGTACCGTTATTTGTTTTGGCTGAACAACACCCAGCTGAAGCATTCACAGACCAGGTGATACAGCAGGGGGCAACAGGAGATGATGTTGTTGAATTGCAAGCGAGGCTTCAGTATATCGGTTTCTATAATGGAACGATTAATGGAGTTTTTGGTTGGCAGACGTATTGGGCAGTAAGAAACTATCAGCATGAGTTTGGCCTTGAAGTTGATGGACTTGTCGGGCCTAAAATGAAAGATATGCTAATGCGTTCAACGAAGTATGACAAGGAATTTGTTCATAAGGCATTGAATGAAGGGCGCAAGTTTACTCATTATGGCGGGGTGCCAAACCATATTCAGAAAGGTGAAAAAGGAAGTAAAGATCGTGCGAAAGGTCAAGGTGGGGTGAGATCGCCACAGAAAGGACAACAAGGAGGTCAAACACCTCAAACGGGTCAAACGCCACCACAACAGGGTCAAGCACCACAACAAGGTCAAACGCCACCACAACAGGGTCAAGCACCACAAGGAGGTGGTCAAACACCTCAACAAGGCCAAGCACCACAGGGAGGTCAAGCGGATCAAGCGCCGCCACAGCAAGACCAGCCACCACAAGGAGGTCAGACGCCTGCAGGGGAAACACCGCCACAAGAAGAAACACCAGCACCGGCACCTGAACAAGCTGAACCTCAGGATAATGAGGCGAATATTCAAAAAGCAATTAATGTACCTCAAGGTTTTTCGGAAAATGATATTCAGATTATGGCAAACGCTGTTTATGGGGAAGCAAGAGGTGAACCTTACATTGGACAAGTGGCAGTAGCAGCTGTTATTTTAAATCGCGTAAATAGTCCTACATTTCCAAATACAGTACATGGTGTCATTTTTGAGCCGAGAGCATTTACAGCAGTAGCAGACGGTCAAATTTGGTTAACTCCAAATGATACAGCTAGACGCGCCGTTTTAGATGCGATAAACGGTCAAGATCCAACTGGTCATGCTTTGTATTATTTTAACCCGGATACGGCAACATCAGGATGGATATGGACAAGACCGCAAATTAAAAAAATCGGGAAACATATTTTCTGTAAATAATGGAGGTGAAAAAGAATGATACGATCAATCTTAATTGGTATTTTAGCAGTAGCGATCGTTTCTACAGGGTACTGGGGTTATCAAGAGCACCAAGAAAAAAACCAAATACTAATTAATGCCGAAAATAATTATCAGCGGGCTTTTGGTGAACTTACATATCATATTGACCAGCTGCATGATGAAATCGGTTCAACATTAGCGATGAATTCGAGAAACCATCTATCAAGCTCGTTAGCAGATGTATGGAGAATAACATCACAGGCGCAAAGTGAATTAGGGCAACTTCCACTTGCATTGATGCCATTTAATAAAACAGAAGAGTTTCTTCATAATATAGGAAACTTTGCTTATCGTACAGCAGTACGTGATTTAAATGATGAACCATTATCCGACGCCGAATATAAAACATTACAACAGCTTTATAAAAATTCAGGAGAGATTCAAAATGAACTTCGTAATGTTCAATCGCTAGCACTAAAAAATAATTTGCGTTGGATGGATGTAGAGTTAGCGCTGGCGTCATCAGAAGAACCTCTTGACAATGAAATCATCAACGGGTTTAAGTTAGTCGATGAAAAAGTAGAAGGATTCAGTGAAGTAGACTGGGGTGCAGATATGGCTGCAATGCTTGAAAATGATGAGGATCTAAGTAAAAACTTAAAAGGTGAAGACATCAATGAAGAACGTGCAAAACAAATCGCAATGGATTTCTTTAATCTAGATGATCATGTAAAGATTGATGTAAATGAAACAGGTGATGGATTAGAGTACAAAGCTTATAGTTTATCGGTCGATGATCCAGAGACTAAGGCCAATATGTTTCTCGATATTACAAAGAAAGGTGGACACCCAGTTTGGGCACTCCAACATCGTGATGTTAAAGAGCAGCAGATTAGTTTAAACGAAGCATCTGAAAAAGCGAAATCTTTCCTCGAACAACGAGGGATTGAAAATATGCAATTAGTTGATAGTAAACAGTATGACAAAATCGGTGTCTTTAATTTTGTATACTTGGAAAACAACGTAAGGGTTTATTCCGATTCAGTCGTTTTAGAAGTTGCTCTTGACAATGGTGATATAGTGGGATATGAAGCAATGAGTTATTTATCCAATCATAGGGATCGGGATCTTAATTCACCAAAAATAGACATTGAAGAAGCAAAAACAAAGGTTAATCCAAATTTAGAGGTAATGGAAGATCATATTGCTTTAATTAAAAACGATATTGGTGAAGAAGTTCTTTGTTATGAATTATTCGGTACAATCAACAATGATACCTATCGTATATTTATAAATGCCGAAGATGGCAGTGAGGAACAAGTAGAAAAGTTACGAAATGCTGAGCCGGTATACGATAATGAGAACGCCGCATAAGATGAGTTGATATACCTAATAATTAAACGGTTAATACCATATTTATCATTCGAATGACCTATTTATGATAAGGGGATGTAGTGAAGAAGCCAACTTTTGGCTTCTTCTTTTATTAGAAACATGAGATAATAGATACAGATAGAGTGTTTACCTATATGATGAGGGGAAGTTTTTTAATTGTTAAAAGTGGGAGATACGATTTTTCTTGAGGTGCTTGAATCAGAATCTGAAGACAAAAAACGTTTTAGATGTAGGCTTGTAGATCGAATAAATGAGAAACTATTAGTTGATTATCCCATAAATGAGAAAACAAAAAAAATAGGTTTTTTTAATAATGGAACAAAATTTAAGGCATGGTTTATTAGTAAGGATCGTTCGATCTATTTATTTGAAACTGAGGTGGAAGGTAGAAGGCACGATAATATTCCGATGCTAATTTTAAAGGATCCTGGCAGCAGCACATATAGACGTATACAACGCAGACAATATGTAAGAGTTAAGACAAGTATTGATGTAGCAGTTCACCCGAAAAATGATGAGTTTTCACCATTTACAACAATCACAATAGATATTAGTGGTGGAGGTCTAGCTATTGTTTTACCAGCAAACCGGCAGTTATATCCGAACTCTGCAATTTATTGCTGGTTAGTACTACATACGCAATCAGGGGAAATTCATTATATTCATAGTGAATGCAAAGTAATTCGGGTATACAAAGATAAAAGTGGGGACATGGAGAGGGCCTCCCTGCAATTCGTAACTATTTCTGAACAGGATAGACAAACTGTTATTCGCTATTGTTTTGAAAGACAATTACAACTTAAAAGGAAAAAGAATAAAGAAGATTTTTAGAATATTATGCCTAAAAGTGACAAAAACTAACAAAAAATCTTTGCAAAAAGAGGAATGTTTAATGAAGAAGCAAGAATATATAAATAAAATAGAAAAATTCATCCTAAAGCTACTTATTATTCATTTGCTTTTTTTAGTCTTATCTCAATTTCTCGTACAAGAAGAGGATATTAAACCATATGTAAGTAAAACAGTGCAATATGAAGGGGTGTTTAATCAATCTTTGGAAAAGCATTGGAAACATTAGACCATCTTTCATGAATATGGTATGATTACTATTAACTTACTAGATTTTTAACATTGAGTTACAATAATTAAGTGTGCAGTTCGTTGATAGACGAGATCAGTTTTGATTTTTAATTTGAAGTGAAAATCGTAAATCAACACAATTTTCTCGTACTTATACCCTTTAGGATAGGGTTAGAACTTGTAACTCACATAGGGGTGTATCATGAAGAAAATTAACATTGCCATAGATGGGCCTGCTGGCGCTGGGAAAAGTACTGTAGCGAGATTAGTTGCACAACGCTTATCCTACTTATATATTGACACGGGTGCGATGTACCGTGCATTAGCTTATAAAGCTCTACAGCATCAAGTGGATTTGAATGATGGTGTGAAATTAAAAGAATTATTAGATCAAACAAAAATTGAGCTTTATCCTCTAGGTACTGGTAAAAGTCTTGAACTAGATAACATTGATGTCTCACATGAAATACGTTCCCAGGAAGTGACAAATAACGTCTCCATTGTGGCAAGTCATGCAGCTGTTCGTCATGAAATGTTGCGAAGACAACAACAATTGGCAAAAGCTGGCGGCACAGTAATGGATGGACGGGATATTGGAACAGCAGTATTACCAGAGGCTGAGGTAAAAGTTTTTTTAACTGCATCAGTTGATATACGTGCGAAGAGGCGTCATGAGGAAAATATTGCTAAGGGGTTTGATTCTAACCTGCAGCAATTAAAAGAAGAAATTGCATTAAGGGATAAGAGAGATTCTGAGCGAGCAGTGGCCCCATTGCGAAAAGCGGCTGATGCTGTTGAAATTAATACGACTGAGATGTCGATTGACCAAGTGGTTGAGGATATTTTAGCTCTCGTTAAGGAGAGGGCATGATGCTATGAATCTATATGAAATTGGTCGGACGATTTTCCGGGGCTATTTTAATGTAATGTCCCGTGTAGAAATTATTGGTGCTGATAATGTCCCTGCAGATGGTGGGGTCATCCTTTGCTGTAACCATATTAATAATTTGGACCCGACATTACTTGGGACGTTTTGTAAACGTAAGGTTTTGTTTATGGCCAAAGCTGAACTGTTTTCAATCCCAGTATTAAAAACGGTGCTAACAAAGATCGGAACGTTTCCAGTAAAGCGGGGTATGAGTGATAAGCAAGCTTTACGACATGCTATAAAAGTTTTGAAAGAAGGTCATGTTCTCGGTATCTATCCTGAAGGAACGAGAAGTAAAACCGGGGAGTTAGGGAAAGGATTAGCCGGAGTTGGTTTTTTCGCCTTAAAAACCGATGCTGCAGTCGTGCCTTGTGCTATTGTTGGTGATTATAAACCATTTAAAAAGCTTAAGATGATCTACGGTAAGCCGTTAGATTTTTCAGCGTACCGTGAGCAGAAAATTTCTGCAGAGGAAGCAACTGAATATATTATGTCAGAAATAAAAAAGTTAATTGAGCAACATAAAAGCGAGATATAATTCTCGATTTGCTAGAAATACATATAATTTTATAGTAAACAACAGTTGAGAGCAGATTTAGGTAAATCTCTTTCGCAGATAGTGAAAGTTATTTATAAAATTAGTTGATGTTCCCGATCAAACGGGTCTTTGAAGGAGGCAAATTGGAATGGTGGAAGAAATGAATAATGAAATGACAGAAGTGAAATCTTTTTCTGTAGGAGATGTAGTAACAGGGAAGGTTACTAAAGTAGAAGATAAACAAGCTTTCGTTGATGTTGGTTATAAAGTCGATGGTGTGATCCCGATCAGTGAACTTTCTAGTCTTCATGTTGAAAAAGTCAGCGATGTTGTGTCAGATGGTGAGGAGTTAGAATTAAAAATCTTAAAGGTATCAGACGAAGAGCTTGTTTTATCAAAACGTGCTGTACAGGCTGAAAAGGCCTGGGCTGAATTACAGGAAAAATTGGAAACAGGTGAAATTATCGAAGCAGTTGTTGCTGATGTTGTAAAAGGTGGTTTAGTTGTTGATCTGGGTGTTCGCGGATTTATTCCAGCATCACTTGTTGAGCGTCATTTTGTTGAAGATTTCAGTGAGTATAAAGGACGTACTCTTCGTTTGAAAGTTGTTGAACTAGACCGTGAAAATAACAAACTTATCCTTTCTCAACGCGCTGTTCTTGACCAAGAGGCAAAAGAAGCAAAACAAAAAACATTAAGTGAATTAACACCAGGTGAGGTTGTTGAAGGTACAGTTCAACGCTTAACGAACTTTGGAGCGTTTGTTGATATTGGTGGAGTTGATGGGCTTGTACATATCTCACAATTGGCTCACCATCATGTTGAAACCCCTTCAGAGGTCGTCAAAGAAGGAGATAAAGTAAAAGTAAAAGTCCTTTCAGTTGATGTGGAGAATGACCGAATCTCTTTATCAATTAAAGAAACATTACCAGGACCATGGGAATCTGTAGCATCTACAATTTCCCAAGGCGATGTTGTTGAAGGGGTTGTAAAACGCCTTGTGTCATTTGGTGCTTTCGTAGAGGTAGCTCCAGGGGTTGAAGGACTTGTTCATATTTCCCAAATCGCTAACCGTCATATCGGTACTCCTGGCGAAGTTTTAAAAGAAGGTGAATCAGTTAAAGCGAAAGTTCTTGATGTGAATATTAGTGAAAAGCGCATTTCATTAAGTATTCGTGAACTATTAGAAGAAGAGACGGTTGTTGAATCTAATGAATACCAGCGTGAAGAGGAAAGTACTGGTTTCTCTTTAGGTGACATGATTGGTGACCAACTGAAAAAGTATAAATAAAATTGTAAATAGGTGATGACGTGTGAATCGGACAGTACGAAAAATTGACCATCTTGAACATGCATTAGCAGTCGGACAAGAGCGGGCTCATGGGTTTAATGATGTACAGTTCGTTCACCAAAGCATGCCAAATTGCTCTGTGGATGAAATCCAGTTATCTACAAAAATCGGTGAACTCGATCTTAGTTCACCGATTTTTATTAATGCAATGACTGGCGGTGGTGGTGAGCGAACGAAAGAGATCAATGGTCAATTAGCTCAAGTGGCTGCAAAATGTAACATTGGAATTGCTGTTGGTTCGCAAATGAGTGCAATTAAAGACCATACACAGCGAGAAACGTATGAAATCGTTAGAAAAATGAATCCAAATGGGCTTGTACTTGCTAACTTAGGAAGTGAAGCAACCGTTGAACAAGCGAAACAGGCAGTTGATATGCTTGAAGCAAATGGATTACAAATTCATTTAAATGTCATACAGGAGCTTGTTATGCCTGAGGGAGATCGTGACTTTACAGATGCACTTAAACGGATCGAACAAATTGTTACTGCATTATCGGTGCCAGTAATTGTGAAAGAAGTCGGATTTGGGATGAGTAAAGAAACCGCTCAACAATTAGCAAACGCTGGCGTAACGATAATGGATGTTGGTGGATTTGGGGGAACCAATTTTTCAAAAGTTGAAAATTGCCGTCGTGAAACACCACTTTCATTTTTTGATGACTGGGGAATTAAAACAACTTGTTCAATTGTTGAAGTGAAGTCAAATCAACCGTTTGCTTCGGTTATAGGTTCAGGCGGGATCCAAACAAGTCTGGATATCGCCAAATCAATTGCTCTAGGTGCCTCGGCCGTTGGATTAGCCGGATATATACTAAAAGTATTAACGGATAAAGGGAGCGACGGGGTATTAGCAGTTTTGGACGAACTTCATAAGGACTTAAAATTAATCATGACGGCATTAGGTGTAACAACAATACCCCAACTCCAAAAAGTCCCATTAGTCATAAGTGGAGATACGTACCACTGGCTCGAACAAAGAGGATTCAATACAAAGATATTTGGCATGAGAGGGCAGAAGAAGTAACAAAAACAAAATTTAGAATTGAATATGTAGAATTTAGAATTAAATCCTCTTTGGTGAATTCTAAGTTGACATAAATGAAAAAGATTCCAACAAATTTGTTGGAATCTTTTTTTAGTTCTTCAAAGAAAGTGCAGGCGAAGGTTTTAATTCTAAATTATACATTGATCTTTAACGGTCTCTCTGTCTTTTTCTCGCCTCTTCTGGGCTTTCCATTTTTGCGGCTCCTGGATAGTGCAGGCTTTGGTCACGGTCTGATTCATACTTTCGTGATTGTTTTGATTTTTTTACTTGACGATCTTGTCCCATAGAAAAGCCTCCTTTCTTTAAAAGTATTCGTAGTTGTTAAAGTGTCTATGCAATCGATCATGTTGAAAGAAAAATTCTGAAATAAGATTATTTTTCATGAAATGTAACCATAATGGAAATGATAGGAGGTGAGTGTTCATGGATGGGATTTATTTTTATTGGATTGGATGGGGTGCATGGGTTATTGCAACATTTTTTATGGCAAAAACAAAAAGCCGAATGTATACAGCAATCGTTATTCTCGTAACCATTGCCCTTTCAATAACAGAACTTAGAATATTTGGATACGAAGTAAGTGCAGCATTTGTTTTTAGTGTTATTATTGGATATTTCTTACTATCGAAGCTGGCTTTTCTGAAGTTACTATATTACTTCATAACTTGTATTATTTTAGCGTTTGCCTATGTAAGTTTTTCATTGTTTGCACTGTATGACCCCGTATGGGTAATTTTCGATTATTCGTTAATGTTGGCAACTACTTTAGTTGTTTTGACATTATTCTTAGTTAAAGACCAATACTTGAGGGTTGTTTCCCTTACAGTTGGTGCTATCCAAGGTGAAGTGGTTTATTCTGTCGTGTTACATTCCATTTATTATCAAAAGCCGATCGGAACACTAGCTTTCTTTGATATGCTTGCAATCGCTATAATCTTCACTTACTTATGGTATTCCTTTGAGCTATTTGTTGAGTACACAGATTCATACTTCAAAAAAAAACAAAGGAAGAAGGACGTGGTTATTAATGGATGAATACACATACCCGATCATTTTTGGAATTGTAGTAGGCTTTATTTCTCGAATTGACATGCTAAAGACAGATTACCGACAATATCCTACATATCCACACGGAAGGGTCATTCATTTGGCTTTAGGCTTTTTAGCAGCAGCTCTTGGTACGATTGCAGTACCGTCAATTATGGAAAGGGAATTTACCGCTGTGACATTTTTGACGATTGCTGCATCACAATTTCGAGATGTCCGTAACATGGAGCGAAATACATTAGAAAAATTAGATGAACAGGAACTTGTGCCAAGAGGTAAAACATATATTGAGGGAATCGCTATGGCTTTTGAAGGGCGAAATTATCTCGTTATATTTACCTCACTTACGACAACGATCGCCTATGTTGTCTTTAATTTTTGGGCAGCGGTAGTTGTTGGAATTATTACGATTCTAATATCTAAAAAGTTTATGTCAGGGAAAAAACTGAAGGAAATCGCTGATATCAGAGCTGGTGAATTAAGGTTTGATGGTCCTAACCTTTATGTTGAAGATATTCACATTATGAACATTGGTTTAGAGAATAAGCAAAAGGATATTATGAAGTATGGAATGGGGTTCATTGTTGAACCGAAGAATTTTAATGTGCGAGCGACACTTGCCAACGTTGGTCAACGTCAAGCGATTCTACATGACATGTCTGTTTCGCTCGGTGTATTTAAAGATGATGGTACACCTTCATTAGTGCCATTAGTCCGGCGTGATTTAGATGACGGAAGAATAGGTGTTTTTACACTGCCGCAAGTTAGAGATACCGAAAAAGCAATCGCAGTTATTGGGGAGGTTCCAGTCCTTGAGAATGCAATCCGTATACCGTCCGAGTCAAAGGCAAATCAGAAAGGGCGTGAATTAAAGTAATTATGGAATTAGATAAGTTTATTCTTGCCGTTGTTACGACAAAAAGAGAGAAAGTGTCAGGAAGTGTAGTGACCTTCCATTGTGATACAAAGGATGAAATGGAAGTAATGTTATCAACACTTGAAGCAATTACAGACGGCATTGCCCATGAAATAAGTGAAGAATTGTTTATTGTCGTAAAGCATTAAATGATCAGTGTTGGCGAAGCTTGCTTATTTTTGGTAAAATAGATTAGCTATGCCCTTCTGAATTACAGGAAGGGTTTCTTTTATAAAAGTTTGTATGTGTAAAGTAGAAAGGTAGTGAATGTATGCCAAAACCAGTTGTGGCAATAGTTGGCCGACCAAATGTAGGGAAATCAACAATTTTTAACAGAATCGTTGGTGAGAGGATCGCCATTGTTGAAGATATGCCTGGAGTAACCCGTGACAGACTTTATAGTTCTGCGGAATGGTTAAACAAAGATTTTAATCTTATTGATACAGGTGGAATTGAAATTAGTGATGAACCGTTGTTGGAACAGATGAGGGAACAAGCAGAATTAGCGATTTCAGAAGCTGATGTTATTATCTTTATTGTCAATGGTCGGGAAGGAATTACCTCTGCCGATGAAGAAGTAGCTAAGATCCTGTTTCGATCAAAAAAACCAATCGTGTTAGGTGTTAATAAAATTGATAACCCTGAAATGAGAGATCAATTATATGAATTTTATTCCTTAGGAATGGGGGATCCAATTGCAATTTCAGGATCTCACGGTTTAGGGATAGGAGATTTATTAGACGGAGTGTGTAAACATTTTCCTAATGATGATGATGAAGATTATGATCAAGATACAATTCGTATATCTTTAATTGGTCGACCGAATGTAGGGAAGTCTTCGCTCGTAAATTCTCTTCTAGGGGAAGAAAGAGTTATTGTCAGTGACATAGCTGGAACAACACGTGATGCTATTGATACACCGTTCACGAAGGATGGACAAGACTATGTACTGATTGATACAGCGGGAATGAGAAAACGCGGGAAGGTATATGAGAGTACGGAAAAGTACAGTGTTTTGAGGGCGTTAAAAGCAATTGAGCGTTCTGATGTTGTTCTTGTTGTGTTAAATGCTGAAGAGGGTATTATTGAGCAAGATAAAAAAATTGCCGGATATGCTCATGAGGCAGGACGAGCACTTGTTATTGTGGTCAACAAATGGGATACGATTGAAAAAGATGATAAAACAATGCGCGAATTTGAGCAGAAAATTCGTGATCACTTCCAATATTTATCGTATGCACCGATTCTCTTCCTTTCAGCAAAAACGAAACAAAGATTACAGCACGTGTTACCGACAGTGAAGTTGGTATCAGAAAATCATTCTTTACGAGTACCGACAAATGTATTAAATGATTTGGTGATGGATGCAGTAGCCATGAATCCGACACCGACAGATAAAGGGCGCAGATTAAAAATTAATTATACAACTCAAGTGGCTGTTAAACCGCCTACTTTTGTTTTCTTTGTAAATGAACCTGAGTTAATGCATTTTTCCTATGAACGCTTTTTGGAAAATCGCCTTCGGGACACATTTGAGTTTCAAGGAACGCCAATTAAGATTATTGCAAGAAAGAAAAATGATTAGTAGATATGGAGGTGGGTTCCATGGGGCTCGTTTTATCTATCATTATCGCCTATCTCCTAGGTTCGATCAGCTTTAGTTATATTATTGCTAAAAAGATTAAAAAGGTCGACATCAGGCAACATGGGAGTGGGAATGCCGGTGCTACAAATACTTTACGAGTATTGGGGGTTGGACCGGCAATTACAGTTTTATTGCTTGATGCAGGAAAAGGGGTAGCAGCAGTATTTATTGCCTATTGGATTACTGGATCACAATTCGTTTCATCCTCTTCAATATTGGTAGAGACTGGTATGATTGCTGCTTCTGCAGGATTAGCAGCAATCATTGGTCATAATTGGCCAATTTATTATGGTTTTCGTGGTGGCAAAGGAGTAGCTACAACAATTGGTGTAGTTGCAAGCTTAACATTTTTTCCGGCATTAATATCAGGAATTATTACGATTATTATTATCGCAACAACTCGATATGTTTCATTAGGATCGCTTGCTTTTATGACATTAACACCAATATTGTCGGTTACTTTATTTGATCATTATCCTATTGGTTATTTTTATTTATTATGTATTGTGGCTTTACTTTCTTATTGGCGCCACCGTTCAAATATACAGAGGCTATTAACAGGGAAAGAAAGTAAAATTGGGGAAAAGAAAACCGTTTGATCTATCACGTTTCATAATCATTTACTAAAGGATGTGATTATATGGCCAAGATTGCTGTAATTGGAGCAGGAAGTTGGGGGAGTGCACTGGCGCTTGTTTTGGCAGATAATGGGCATGCTATTCGAATTTGGGGAAGAAATAAAGAGCAAATTGAAGAAATTAATGAAAAACATACAAATCATAAATATTTGCCAGAAGTCACCTTGCCAGCTACAATTGTTGGCTATACAGATATTGCGAAGGCGGTTGACCAGGCCGATACAATTCTTCTTGTTGTTCCGACAAAGGCGATGCGTGAAGTCTTACCACTTATTCGTGAGAAAATAACAAAAGAAGTAATGATTGTTCATGCAAGTAAAGGGATCGAACCAGACAGCTTAAAACGGGTTTCAGAGGTCATTGAAGAGGAAATACCAGATGAATACCGGGGACCGATTGTTGTCCTGTCTGGGCCAAGTCATGCTGAAGAGGTAAGCCTTAGACAGCCGACGACTGTGACCGTGTCTTCTACTGACGTTGATGCAGCAAATCGTACACAAGATTTGTTTATGAATCAAAACTTTCGCGTGTATACAAACGATGATCTGATTGGTGTTGAAATTGGCGGTGCACTCAAAAATATTATTGCACTTGGTGCCGGCTTAACGAATGGATTAGGATATGGAGACAATGCGAAGGCAGCTTTAATGACAAGGGGATTAGCAGAGATCTCTAGGTTAGGTATTAAATTGGGTGCAAATCCATTAACATTTGCCGGTCTTTCTGGTTTAGGTGATCTTATTGTTACTTGTACAAGTGTTCACAGCCGTAATTGGAGGGCTGGAAACTTACTGGGACAAGGGAAATCCATTGATGAAGTGTTAGAAAGCATGGGTATGGTCGTTGAGGGAATCCGTACTACAAAAGCAGCTTATCAATTAGCAGCCCGTGAACAAGTGGAGATGCCGATTACGAATGTATTATATGATGTATTGTTTAACGGGAAGGAACCGAAACAAGCAGTAGAAGAATTAATGGGGCGAGTAAAAACTCATGAGGTAGAAGATTTAACTGGATTATTGTCTAATTAAGTGCCTAGGTGTATTTGTGGCAAAAGCCTTAGACAGGCACAAAGTCCTTTTCCTTGCATACGATATTCTGATCACAGTATGAAGGAGGACTTCACTTGCAAAATAAAAACAACCCGTTTTTTGATGATCTTCAGAAAAAAACGAATGTTAATCCGAATGATCTATTAAATCTGGCAAATTCAGTAAGTCAAGCTGATCTAAAAAATGAAAAAGCTGTTCGGCAATTAATCGCACAAGTAGCAAGGTTAGCTGGAAAACCCGTTTCTAAAGAAAAAGAAGATCAGCTAGTAAAGGCTATTGTTAATAATAATATTCCGATGGATTTTTCTACTCTTGCAAAGATGTTTGGGCAAAAATAAATGCGAAATTAGGCTGATGCTCGATACTCTATTCATTCCTAAAGCATATACTGAAACGAACCGACATCAAACTAGGGCTGTTTGAGTACGGAAGTATTTAGTTAAGTTGGAGATAGATGCCCCCTCTTCTCCAGCTTTTTTATTTTTGACGTTCGAACATAGGACAACCCTATAGCAATATGCTATAATATCAACGGAAATGAAAAAAATGTAGAATTTAGAATGTAGAATGTAGAATTATTTTGAGGTTATTCTTTGATGTTTTTATACATCTTAGAATCACTACCGCTTATTCTAAATTCTACATTCTAAATTGTTTTTGGAGGTTTTTTATGTCACCTGGAATGCTGAAGATGTATATTTCTTTTGTTGCAATGGCTCTTATGTTTGTATCTGTTATTGCAGCTATTTTTGGTCGAGAGAAGTTAAAGGGCTTTTGGAAAAATCTTGTATTAACGATTTCGTTTATATGTATGGTTATTTCCGGTCTTATTGTGTTCTTAGTTGTGTTTAGTGGGCCGATTGAAGGATAAAAACAGTAGCAGGGTTTAGGAATACTTATTTTATTGAAGTTGAAGGATGATTTTAATGAAAAACAGCATGATAGTAGTATTATCAACAGTTGCTCTTCTTCTTTTATCTGGATGTTTTTATCCGAGTGAACAAAGGGCAGAAAATCAAATTCCATATGAGGATCAAATTGTATCGGTTCAATCAGCAGTTAATCAGTTTCGAAAAGATACGGGTGTATTGCCAATAAAGACTCGCGACATGGAGACACCAATCTATCAAAAGTATCCAATTGATTTTGGACAACTTGTTCCTCGCTATATGCAAAATGCTCCAGGAAATTCTTTTGAGAATGGAGGAGTGTTTCAATATGTATTGATCAATGTAGAAACTGATCCGGAGGTAAAGTTAATTGACCTTGTAACATTACGTTATATTCAAGAGTTACAAATGAAAGTCAATCAGTATCGAAGTCAGCATCAATTTGCTCCTGTAGCTGAAGTTCTTGATGTCGGTATCTTTGCACTTGATGTAGAACAATTAGGATACAAAGAACCACCGACTGTTAGGAGTCCGTTTTTTCCAGATCACCAACTTCCGTTAATTATCGATAACCGAGGAACGGTCGTCGTTGATTATACAATTGATCTATTACAAGCACTAGAAAACTATGATCATAGTTTTGATTCAGGTGATGATATTCGTTCGATTTTAGTAGATAACTCTCATTTTGTCCCCGTGTTTTCGTTATCATACACAATTGAAGATGGAAGGCCCACTTTCTTGAGAGATTAGGAAAAAAAGTGATGTTCAATAAAATTTACTAGTTATATTCCCCCCTTCTTTTCATATAAATACAGAAAAGAAGGGGGTCTTTTTTATGTTTTTAAGGCAATTGAATAAATTGGAGTATATAAAAGTCCATCACAAAAGGTGAGCGATGTAAGAAGGTGATGCTTTTTTTGAGGCCCCGTTTTTCTACTTATCCGCTTAAGTTCGCTTTTGATCAAGAACTTTTCTTTAAAGCAGAAGTCATATTTGGTGGACAACATCATAAGTATATACTGTCAAAGTTAATAGGTGTTTCGAGGAGTATATCCCAAACAATAAATTGATCGGGAGGGGATCACGTGGAAAAGATTGATATTTTTAAAGATATCGCTGAACGAACTGGAGGCGATATTTATTTAGGGGTGGTAGGTTCAGTCCGAACCGGAAAATCCACATTTATTAAAAAGTTTATGGAGTTAGTCGTCATTCCAAACATTGAAAATGAATCAGATAGAGCTCGTGCACAGGATGAATTACCTCAAAGTGCTGCAGGTCGAACAATCATGACAACTGAGCCGAAGTTTGTACCGAATAATGCCGTTTCTCTGCAGGTTGATGAAGGAATAGATGTGAATATCCGCTTAGTTGACTGTGTCGGCTATGCTGTTCCAGGGGCTAAGGGATATGAGGATGAAAATGGCCCTAGAATGATTAATACTCCATGGTATGAGGAGCCGATTCCATTTCAAGAGGCAGCAGAGATTGGTACAAGAAAAGTAATTCAAGAACATTCGACTTTAGGTGTTGTTATCACAACGGATGGAACAATTGGGGAAATTCCACGAGCCGATTACGTAGATTCTGAAGAACGTGTAATAGATGAACTTAAAGAGGTAGGAAAACCCTTTATTGTGGTCATTAACTCGGTTCGTCCGCAACACCCTGAAACAGAACAACTGCGAAATCAGTTAACGGAAAAATACGATGTCCCTGTGTTAGCGCTAAGTATTGAAAGTATGACTGAACATGATATTAATAGTGTTCTGCGTGAAGTATTATTTGAATTTCCAGTTCATGAGGTCAATGTGAACTTACCAAGTTGGGTTATGGTACTCCGTGAAGATCATTGGTTACGCCAAAGTTATGAGGATTCTGTAAGAGAAACTGTTCAAGATATTAAGCGATTACGAGATGTAGACCGCGTTGTCGGCCAGTTTAGTGATTATGAATTTATTGAACGAGCTGGCCTAGCTGGTATTGAAATGGGGCAGGGTGTAGCTGAAATTGACCTCTATGCGCCAGACGATCTTTATGATCAAATCTTAAAAGAAGTAGTTGGAGTTGAAATTCGTGGAAAAGACCACTTATTGCAGCTGATGCAAGACTTTGCTTATGCAAAGGCAGAATATGATCAAGTTGCTGAAGCACTTAAGATGGTGAAACAAACAGGGTATGGTATAGCAGCTCCGTCTATTACAGATATGAGCCTTGATGAACCTGAGATTATCCGTCAAGGATCACGTTTTGGTGTTAGATTAAAAGCAGTTGCACCTTCCATTCATATGATTAAAGTTGATGTAGAGTCTGAATTTGCCCCGATTATCGGTACTGAAAAGCAAAGTGAAGAGTTAGTGAGGTACTTAATGCAAGATTTTGAGGAAAATCCTCTTTCAATTTGGAATTCCGACATTTTTGGTCGCTCATTAAACTCAATTGTCCGAGAAGGTATCTCAGCGAAATTATCTCTAATGCCAGAAAATGCCAGGTATAAACTAAAGGAAACCCTTGAAAGAATTATTAATGAAGGCTCAGGCGGTCTTATTGCAATAATCCTATAATCTTTAAACTCCCTCTCCCGGGAGTTTTTATTTTTGTTAAAGTTTGCTAACGAATAAAGATTATGATACGATTCATTGAGGATTTTTGAAGTGAAAAATAAGAAAAACATGTAAAAAGCGGGGAAAATGTCTTAAAAAACCACTTTTTTCTTCAAAAGTTGTTGAATTATTACTTATCATCGTTTAATATAAGCGTTGTTATCCAATATTTTATTAGATACGTATAAAAAATGTGTATTTGGCTAAGAAAATGAATAACAGTTTTTATACTATCACTGGATTAACGAAAGGATAGTATAAATATCGCTAACCATAAAGGTTTTTTATATTTGGGAGGAGGTGAATGGCATGAATAAAACAGATCTTATTAATGCTGTTGCAGAAGCAACTGAGCTTTCAAAAAAAGACGCGACTAGCGCTGTTGATGCAGTATTTGAAGCTATTACAAATACTCTTCAAGAAGGTGACAAAGTTCAACTAATCGGATTTGGAAATTTTGAAGTTCGTGAACGTGCTGCTCGTAAAGGACGTAATCCACAAACAGGTGAAGAAATTGAAATCGCTGCAAGTAAAGTTCCAGCGTTCAAACCGGGAAAAGCCCTAAAGGATGCAGTTAAGTAAGGATACATATAGGGCCTAAGAGTCGCTTTTACGTAAAGCGGCTCTTTCTTTTTGTTTATGATTTTATATGCACGTTTTTAGTGGAAAGAACATGATTTTTTATTAGCTGGATACGCTAGTATGTAAGGGAGTGCCATTTTCTTTACTTTTAACTTTTACATGTGCTAGAATTTTTTGACGAGTAATGATTTTACTATAGATAATGGATGATGTTGAATGGAGGAGCAAATGTTGAGTAATGTCAATCATGATAAAATTGAACAAGCTGTTCGTATGATTCTTGAAGCGATTGGTGAAGATCCTAACCGAGAGGGATTGTTAGATACACCGAAACGGGTAGCGAAAATGTATGCTGAGGTTTTTGAAGGGTTAAATCAAGATCCAAAAGAGCATTTTGCTACAGTATTTGGAGAGGAGCATGAGGAACTCGTACTAGTGAAAGATATCCCATTCTTTTCGATGTGTGAGCATCATCTTGTGCCCTTTTTCGGTAAAGCACATGTAGGCTATATTCCTAGAGGTGGCAAAGTGACTGGGTTAAGTAAATTAGCTCGTGCAGTTGAAGCGGTTGCTAAACGTCCGCAACTGCAAGAGAGAATAACATCGACTATTGCGGATTCCTTACTGGAAACGTTAGACCCCCATGGTGTGATTGTTGTTGTTGAGGCAGAGCATATGTGCATGACGATGCGCGGGGTAAAGAAACCTGGAGCTCAAACAGTAACATCAGCTGTTCGAGGAGTATTTGCTGAAGATGCATCAGCGAGAGCTGAAGTGCTTTCTTTTATTAAAGGATAATGAACTAAGGCATTTTGCCTTAGTTTTTTTTGCGACTATTGTTCAAATATTCTTCTTTCTTTTGGTTACCCTACTAACGAGGTGAAGGTGATGAATAATAATGTCAGATCACAATTGTTTACTTGGTTATTTCCGATTGCCCTTATCATACTTGGGGTGATCGTTGCTTATGTAATTATCATGTAGGATGGTTGTCTTAAAAGGTTGGTAATTGTATTGACAACGGTTGCCTTTTGGGCCATATTAGAAGAATAGCAAGTTGCGTAGAGTACTTCTTATAGCTCAACATAGAGGGAGGGGTTACCGTGAGTTCAAATGATTTTATAGTAATAAAGGCAAAGGAAAATGGTGTAAATGTCATTGGCTTAACGAGAGGTTCAGATACAAGGTTTCACCATTCTGAAAAATTAGATAAAGGTGAGGTCATGATTGCTCAATTTACTGAGCATACTTCAGCAGTTAAAATTAGAGGGAAAGCAATTATACAGACAAGCCATGGTGAAATGGATACTGAAGTTTAATTAAAGCAGGATAACCTGCTTTTATTTGTTATGTTAATAATCACTTTCATGTGATTTTAATTACAGCAGTAAAGTTTCTCCTTTTTTATACTGGACTTATTGACACAAAATAATTGTGTTATAATAAACGTTGTTGAAAAAAATCAACATAGAAAAAGTACTCTAGTTGAGATACTGTCTGATTTGGTTTGTTACCTATTTCACGTTATTTCAAAGAGAGAAGGATGAGAAACAATGGAGAAACAAATATTGGGGGATTAATGTATGACCACAGTAAAAGACTACAGTAATGAGATTATACAATTAAAAGATAGACTTTATAAGCGATTACAACACCCTTATTTGATGAAGTTTATTGATCCTCCATTTGTGGATGATGATAAATTCTTTTTTTTGTATACGATGTTGCAAGACAATGAAGAATCGAAAGAATGCATAAAAGAATATGTTTTGACTACGATGCTCGTGCAGGCAGCATTAGATACCCACGAAAAAGTTTCCCTCAGTACAATTTCTACTAATGTAATCAAGAAACATCGACAATTAACGGTTCTTGCAGGAGATTATTATAGTAGTCTATACTATTATCTTCTTTCAAAAATTGATGATATAACAATGATTCGTATATTAGCGTTATCAATTAAAGAAATTAATGAAAGTAAGATGAGCTTTTATAAAAATGACCAGTCTCTTCATGAAAGCTTTAATAATATCCGAATGATTGAGACCGATCTATTGCAAAAGGTTGCTGATCATTATAATATTTCAAATTGGAAATCGATTTTGGGAGAGTTCTTTTTACTAAAGCGATTACTTGGAGAAAGAAAACAATTAGCAATCGGGCACTATGGTCCACTTATGTCAAAAATTTCTCAGGAACATTTTGGCCAGCAACGTCGTAAGAAAACTCATTTATTTCAACAAGAGCAATTCGATCAGCTACTGCAAATGTGTGATGTCTATATTGAGCGTTCAAGAGAAACCTTACTCAATCAATTACATCCGTATCAGTCATTGCATTCATATATTCACGAACGAGTCGAGCAATTATTTGTCGAAGCAGGCTTAATAAAGGAAAAAGTAGCGGAAGAAGGGTAAGAGGATGGCACAATCAAAAGAAGAACGAGTACATCAAGTATTTGAATCGATTTATAAAAAATATGACATGATGAATTCCGTCATTAGCTTTCAGCGGCATAAGGCATGGCGTAAAGATACAATGAAACGAATGGATGTCCGAAAAGGTGCAAGTGCTCTTGATGTCTGCTGCGGGACAGCTGATTGGACAATTGCTTTGGCAAAGGCTGTAGGACCTAGTGGAAATGTGAAAGGTCTTGATTTCAGCCAAAATATGCTCAAAATAGGTGAGCGAAAGGTTACTCATGAGAATCTCGGTAATACAGAGCTTATTCATGGAAATGCAATGGAGCTGCCATTTGCTGACAATTCCTTCGATTATGTTACGATTGGATTTGGACTTCGAAACGTACCTGACTATATGCAGGTATTAAAAGAGATGAACCGGGTCGTTAAGCCAGGTGGAAAAGTGATCTGTTTAGAAACATCGAAACCTACGATTCCTGGATTTAAACAGCTTTATTATTTTTATTTTCAACGAATTATGCCTGTATTCGGAAGAATGTTTGCAAAGAGTTATGAGGAATATTCATGGTTGCAGGAATCAACAATGAACTTTCCAGGAAGAGAAGAGTTAGCTCAATTATTTAGGGACGCTGGGTTTGTAAATATTGAAGTGAAACCATATTCTGGTGGAGTAGCTTGCATGCATTTAGGATATAAACGAGGAGAAAATAATAAATAGAACTGGAGTCATCGTTGTGATTAGAAAGTTAAAAATTATTCTGGAAATGATTAAATTTGAACATACTATTTTTGCGTTGCCATTCGCCTTCTTGGGAGCCATACTTGGGAGCATTGTCATAAATGATACATGGCCTACAATGCAACAGTGGTTATGGATCACATTAGCAATGGTTGGTGCAAGGAGTGCAGCAATGTCTCTAAATCGTGTTATCGATGCTAAAATTGACAAAGCAAATGCGAGAACTGCTGGCAGAGCAATTCCTGCTGGTCTTATTTCACAAGTAGAGGTTATTTTGTTTATTATTGTTTCTTTTGCCTTATTACTTTATTCATCTTATCAATTAAATTTACTTGCAGTTTATTTATTACCCGTAGCTGTATTCTTTTTAGTGATTTACTCCTATACGAAACGCTTCACATGGGCTTGTCACCTCGTGCTAGGGATTACAATTGGACTTGCACCACTCGGTGGATGGGTAGGGACAACGGGAACGTTAACGTGGGAAGCATTTTTATTATTCATTGGTGTGGCCTTATGGACGGCAGGGTTTGATGTTATCTATGCAACCCAAGATGCGGACTATGACCGTAGTGTTGGATTGTATTCAATCCCAAGTCGTTTTGGACTTGCAAAGGCGTTACAATTAGCTAAGTTATTTCATGTGATTAGTTTTATTGCTTTATTATCGCTATTTTTCATTACAAATTTAGGGTATGTCTACTTATTTGGGGTATTGGTTTCAGGTGTAATTATGTGGTATCAGCATTCCTTAGTATCACCTCAAGATTTATCAAAAGTTGATGTTGCCTTCTTTACAATGAATGGAATTTTAAGTATCGTAATGTTAGTGTTCACGATAGGAGATATGCTTTTATAAATAAAAGCAATTGCAGACTGTATTGATATAAAGGAATTAATCAGCAACCGGTACGTGTACGCGCCTGCATTGGTTAAAATTCAATCGGATAGTTGAAACATAATTATTTACCCATTGGGGGGAAGACATATGTCCTTAGTAGTTGGTGAAATTAGCTATACAAACATTTTACCGTTATTCTTCTATTTAGATCGAAAAAAATTGAATAATGAGGGATGTTCTTTCGTTCCTCAAATACCGGCTAAGTTAAATGAAGCAATGGAAAATGGGACTGTTAGTTTAGGAGGTATCTCTTCTTTTGCCTATGCCCAAAATGCTGACAAGTTTAGCTTAATGCCAAATTTATCGGTTTCATCTTACGGCGCTGTAGGTTCAATTTTTCTTTTTTCGAAACTTCCTATTGAGCAATTAAACGGAAAAAAAATAGCGTTAACTTCAACCTCAGCTACTTCTGTAAATTTATTAAAAATTATTTTAGGGAAATTTAATAATCTTTCCGTAACGTATAAGGTAATGAGCCCAAACTATAAAGAAATGATGTCTGATCACGATGCATGTCTGCTTATAGGTGACGATGCCATTTTAACAAGCTGGGAAAATGACAAGAATATTTATCGCTATGATTTAGGTGAACTTTGGCATCGCTATACCGGTTATCCTATGACATTTGCTGTATTGGCAGTACGAAATGAAGTGCTAACTGAAAACGATAAACTCATTTCATTGTTATATGAGGGACTATTAGCAAGTAAAAAGCAGAGTATCGAAGAAAAGTTTCAACCGATGATCACACACATCAAATCTATAATTGGTGGATCATCTGTATTTTGGGAAAACTATTTTAGCGGATTATGCTATGACTTTAGTAAGAAACAACAAGAAGGACTGATTTATTACTATCGATTAGCATATGAATTAGGATTAATACCAAAAGAGGTCAAGAAACTTTCAATTTGCAATATGTATGACCTCAGTCACTCAATATAAAATGTATAACAATTAAAAATAAAGATATCTAGCTTCTAGTGCCAGGCATTTTGAGGTGTGTAGGGACCGGGGGCTTATGCTTTTCAATATAAGGTGGACGAAATGAAACTGACAGATATTTATTGGTTTTTACGATCAGATATAGCAAAAATTGAAAAAGAATTAGAAGCAACAATACAAGCTAAGCACCCAATTTTAAAACAGGCGTCTACCCACCTTCTTAAAGCCGGAGGAAAACGAATACGGCCAGTTTTTGTTCTTCTAGCTGCGAAATTTGGGAACTATGATCTTGAGAAGATCAAAAAAGTAGCTGTGCCTCTTGAACTGATTCATACAGCATCATTAGTTCATGATGATGTCATTGATGAAGCGGATTTAAGAAGAGGGAAAAAAACGATTAAAGCGAAGTGGGACAATCGTGTAGCAATGTATACTGGCGACTATATTTTTGCGATTGCTCTCGATATGATCACATTATTTGATAATCCGAAGGCTCACCGTACGTTATCAAGTGCGATTTATGAAATGACAATTGGGGAAATCGAACAAATTCGTTATCAATATAATTGGGATCAAAATTTGCGTATTTATTTACGACGAATTAAAAGAAAAACAGCATTACTCATTGCGATGAGTTGTGAACTGGGAGCATTAGTATCAGAAGCATCAAATCGTGATCAGCAGTTACTTTACTCTTTTGGCTATAATGTTGGAATGGCATTTCAGATCACTGATGATATTCTTGACTTTACAGGGACAGAGAAAGAGTTAGGAAAGCCTGCTGGAAGTGATTTGCGACAAGGGAATGTAACGTTACCCGCACTGTATGCTATGAAGAAAGATCCAAGTATTAAAGAGATGATTGCAGTTACAGTAAAGCAGGATGAAGCTGAATTGATAAATATGAACTCAATTATTACACGTATTAAAGAATCCGGCGGGATTGAATATTCGAAATCATTAAGTGATAAATACTTGGACCGGGCATTAGCTTCATTAGAACAGTTACCTGATATCCAAGCGAAATCAGCGCTGTATGAAATTGCGCAATATATTGGCAGACGCAAATTCTAACCGAAAAATAGTTTAGAGTTTAGAATTTAGAGTTTAGAGTTAAGTTGTTCTTAGTTAGATCTTTCGAGGATGACATCTTAGTAAAATCCATCAAATAACTTTAAACTCTACACTCTAAACTCTAAACTATTTCCGCTTTTCTTATCTATTGCGATTTTTTTGAACTTTTGTTACAATCAAAAAGTCTGCTAATGACAAAAAATACATACTAACAGCAATGTTTGTGGAGGTTATACAAATGGAAAAAACATTTTTAATGGTTAAACCTGATGGTGTACAACGTAATTTAATCGGGGAGATTGTATCTCGCTTTGAGAAAAAGGGATTCAATTTAGTAGGTGCAAAATTGATGACGGTTTCAAAAGAGCTTGCTGAAAATCATTATGGTGAGCATAAAGAGCGTCCTTTCTTTGGAGAACTTGTTGACTTTATTACTTCTGGACCAGTCTTTGCAATGGTTTGGGAAGGTGAAAACGTAATTTCTACAGCTCGTACAATGATGGGAGCAACAAACCCTGCTGATGCTGCACCAGGAACAATCCGTGGTGATTATGGTGTTCAAGTGGCTATGAACGTGATTCACGGTTCTGACTCTCCTGAAAGTGCAGAGCGTGAAATTGGTATCTTCTTTAAACAAGAAGAGCTTAACACGTATGAAAAAACAATTAGTACGTGGGTGTAAGATAAATATGCAAAAAAGCCATCACTTGGTGGCTTTTTTTTTGTGAAATTTTTTTGCCCAGTCCCATTTTGTTATTGATTATTTGCTATGTTTATCGATACACTCTACATATTGATTAATAGTTGAAAGTTGAAAGTTAATAGTCGTTGAAGATGAGGAGAACAGTAAATATGGATCGTGATTATGAGCAGTTTATAACAAATATTAAACGAAAAACAGGGATTGATTTAGCTCAATATAAAGAGGCACAAATGAAACGTCGTTTATCATCATTACGTGAAAAAAGAGGCTATAAAGATTTTCTAACTTATTTCGAAGGTTTGCTAAAAGATGAGGAAATGTTTGAGGAATTTCTAGAAAGAATGACGATCAATGTTTCTGAATTTTATCGCAACCCTAAACGGTGGGAAGTGCTCGAAAAGAAGATTCTTCCAACGCTTCTGTCGCGTAACAAACGTTTAAAAGTATGGAGTGCAGCTTGTTCTACAGGTGAAGAACCGTATACATTAGCAATGATCTTATCGAAATTTTTACCCATTCGTGAAATTTCCATATTAGCGACTGATTTAGATCGTGCCATTATCGAGCGAGCAAAAGTTGGTTTTTATACAGACCGTTCACTGAAAGAAGTTCCGGATGAAATGAAAAAAAAGTACTTTAAAAAAGATCAAATGGGCTATAAAATTAGCGACGATATTAAGAAGACAGTGACGTTCAAACAGCATAATTTATTGGCGGATCGTTTCGACATAAACTACGACCTTATTGTCTGTCGTAATGTTATGATTTATTTTACTGAGGATGCGAAACATGAACTTTACCAAAAATTTAGTAGTGCATTACGACCAGATGGTATTTTCTTTGTTGGCAGTACGGAACAAATCTTTAATCCACAGAGCTATCAATTTTTTACGGAAGATACGTTTTTTTATCGAAAAAGCAATTAATTTCGGAAAATTCTTGCACACTTTCATTGACGAAGCAGTTATTTTTCGTAATAATAGGATAAATAGTTTTTTAGGAATGAATGTAATGAAATAATTAGCAGATGTTAGTGAAGAAATGGTTTAAAGCACTTGACGCGAACATAGTTCTCTTCGGTTGAATTTGTGAAAGACAAATAAAAAGAGGTATGTTATAATTTAGTGCATAAAAGCGTTAAAGACACGAGGAGGAGTGGAGATCATTGAGATACTTAACTGCAGGAGAATCACACGGACCACAATTAACAACAATTTTAGAAGGAATCCCTGCTCATCTTGAACTAGAGCAAAAAGATATAAATGAAGAGTTAGCTAGACGTCAAAAAGGTTATGGACGTGGCCGCCGAATGCAAATTGAAAAAGACCAAGTTCAAATTCTAAGCGGTGTTCGACATGGAAAAACAACAGGAGCACCAATAGCGCTCGTAGTTGAAAATAATGATTGGAAAAACTGGCAGAAAATTATGGGTGCTGATCCAATTCCAGAGGAAGAAAAAGACGAAGTGAAACGTCAAGTAACTCGTCCGCGTCCTGGTCACGCTGATCTGAATGGTGCAATTAAGTACGATCATAGAGATATGCGTAATATTTTAGAGCGTTCTTCGGCTCGTGAGACAACAGTAAGGGTAGCTGCCGGAGCGGTTGCAAAGAAACTTCTTAAAGCATTTGGTATTAAAGTGGCAGGACAAGTGTTAGAAATTGGTGGCGTCCAAGCAAAAAATACCAAATATTCAACAATAGAGGAATTACAGGAACGTGCAGAGGCTTCTCCAGTTCGTTGTTTAGACGAACAGGCTGGCGAAGAAATGATGAGAGCCATTGATAAGGCGAAGGAAGATGGAGATTCTATCGGCGGCGTTGTTGAAGTTGTTGTTGAAGGAGTACCGATTGGTCTTGGCAGTCATGTTCATTATGATCGTAAATTAGATGGAAAACTGGCTGCAGCTGTTATGAGCATTAATGCGTTTAAAGGTGTGGAAATTGGAATCGGTTTTGAAGCTGCAAGAAGACCTGGAAGCCAAGTGCATGATGAAATCCTTTGGGATAAGGAACATGGGTATACAAGAAAAACAAATAATTTAGGTGGTCTTGAAGGCGGGATGACAAACGGGATGCCGATTGTTATTAAAGGTGTAATGAAACCAATCCCAACTTTATATAAGCCGCTTCAAAGTGTTGATATTGAAACTAAAGAACCATTTGCTGCGAGTATCGAGCGTTCAGACAGCTGCGCCGTACCAGCTGCGTGTGTTGTAGCTGAAGCTGTTGTTGCTTGGGAAATCGCGAATGCAATACTTGAAAAGTTCGGTCATGATCAAATTACAGAGATTGCTGAAAATATTCAGAAGCATAATGAGCGCGCGAGGCAGTTCTAATGGAAAAGTTAACAATTACAACATCAACAAAACAATATCCGCTCTATATTGGTGAAGGACTTCGTTTTCAATTAAAGCAATTACTAGATGAAGTGCAATTGACTCCTTCATCAGTGCTAGTAATTACAGACGATGTCGTTGCTCCCCTTTATTTGAATGAAATTAAAGGGGGACTATCTGACATTTATACAGTATATGAATATATCATTCCTAGTGGTGAAGCAGCAAAATCCTTTCAAAATTATTATGAAATCCAGACATTTGCATTAAGTAAGGGGTTAGATCGCCATTCGTTAATTATCGCCTTAGGTGGTGGAGTTGTTGGAGATTTAGCAGGATTTGTCGCTGCGACATTTATGAGGGGGATCCCTTTCATTCAAGTACCGACAACATTACTTGCCCATGATAGTTCAGTTGGTGGAAAGGTGGCTGTGAACCATCCTTTAGGAAAAAATATGATCGGTGCATTTTATCAACCTGAAATGGTCGTCTATGATATCGAAACGTTAAAGTCCCTTCCGGAAAAAGAATGGCGGTCAGGCTTTGCTGAAGTGATGAAACATGCTTTCATCTGGGATGCAAAATTTTATGAGTGGTTACAAGAAAATATTATTTCGCTTGAGATGATCGAAGGAAAAATAGCTGAAGAACTCTTAAAGAGATCAATCTCAGTTAAGGCCGAAGTTGTTCATGAAGATGAAAAGGAAACTGGCATCCGTGCATACTTAAACTTTGGTCACACACTTGCTCATGCAATAGAAACTGAATTAGGCTATGGGAAAATCAGTCATGGTGAAGCAGTAGCGATTGGGATGATCTTTGCGATGAAACTTAGCGAAAGAATTTTCGGAATTGACTTACACGTAAAAAAGATTGAAGACTGGTTTATGAAATATGGCTATAAGACAACCATTCCAAATGAATTGTCACCATCCCGATTACTCTCAACGATGAAAAAGGATAAAAAAGCACAAAGTGGAGCAATCCGGATGGTTTTGATCAAGCAAATTGGAACTGTTGAAATGGTTACAGTTGCTGAAAAAGAGCTATTGGCACTGTTAACTGAAGAAACAGGAGGGGATTTAGAATGATTCGAGGAATTAGAGGAGCTATTACAGTTCCAAAAAACGAAGAGAATGTAATTTTAGAGGCGACAAAACGATTGTTCGATGAAATAATTAAAGAAAATCATGTGAAAGCAGAAGCGGTTGCTCAAGTATTAATCACTGTTACACATGATCTAGATGCTACATTTCCAGCCAAGGCAATGCGAGGATTAGAAGGATGGCAGTATGTTCCTGTTATGTGTGCACAGGAAATACCCGTTCCTAACAGCTTGCCAAACTGTATCCGTGTCATGTTAACTGTGAATTCAGAACAAGCTCAATCTGAAATTAAGCATGTTTATTTAGAAGACGCTACAAAATTACGACCAGATTTACAATTGACAAAAGATAGGTAATCAAGGTAACATAGGTTTATCATAAGTAAAGTTTTTAGAAAATATAGTGAATTCATGACTTATTTTTGATTACAGTGTATTTAGTTAAGAGTTAGAGTTTAGAAGAGTTGAGAATGTAAGAGTTGAGTTGAGGAGAGTAGAGTAGAGCTGAGCTGAGGAAGTAGAGGATGTAAACGGTCTTTTCTACCCTAAGGCTTATTTGGTCTTAGGGTTTTTTATATTTAATAATGCATACTTCGGCCCATACTAGATGCTGTTATTTCTATTTCTGAATAGCTACCTTATTCCTTCATATTTTTTTCCTTCAATTCTTTCTTCATTCTCACAATCCATATGGAGAGGTGAGAATTACATGAATCAAACTACATTACCTTCATTTTTAGCTGATGCAAAAATGTATCATACAATTCCTGTTGTCAGCCATTTCTTTGCTGATACATTAACCCCTATACAGATTTTCCAACAACTCGAAGGCGAAGCTTCTTTTATACTGGAGAGTAAAGATGAGCAATCACCATGGTCACGTTATTCATTTATTGGGCTGGATCCATTTTTATCATTGGAAGAACATGATGATCAATATGTCTTAAAAGACAATCAAGGCCGTGATTTGTTTGCAAAGGAAAGCTTCCAACAAGCTTTTGATGGTGCCATTTCCTACTTGAATGTGAAGCCTGTAAATACACCGATTCCATTTCGTGGTGGAGCTGTTGGTTATATTGCTTACGACGCAGTTAGTAAGTTTGAGCCTGTACTGAGAAAACAACAAAAAGGAGCGCAAAAATCAACCCATCATTTTATCTTTTGTGAGACGATTATTTCATATGACCATACAAAAAAGGAATTATATATGATTCATCATGCACGTGTTCAAAATAAAGATGAGCAACAGCGTGAAAGTATTTATCATCGTGCAATCGCAAGAATTGAAGCAATTGTAAGTAAGATAACTTCTATGAAGAAAGAGACGAAACTGTTTAGTCCGCCATCTGAGGTGACCGATGTTGACTTTACATCCGTAAAATCAAACTATGAACGAAGCAAATTTTTGCAAGACGTTGAAAAAATTAAAGAATACATTCGGTCAGGCGATATTTTTCAAGCGGTCCTTTCACAACGATTTGAAAAAGAAATTACAGTAACAGGATTAGAGCTGTATCGAGTTCTTAGAATGATTAATCCTTCTCCTTATCTGTTTTATTTAAAAATAGGTGATCAGGAGGTAGTTGGTAGCTCTCCTGAGAGGCTGGTTCAAATCCAGGACGGTCATGTTGAAATTCATCCAATTGCGGGTACTAGAAGGCGTGGTCAAACAAAGGAAGAAGATCAACAGTTGGCAGAAGAATTATTAGCTGACGAAAAAGAGAGAGCAGAACATTATATGCTTGTCGATTTAGCAAGAAATGATGTAGGCAGAGTTGCTGAATATGGATCTGTTCAAGTTCCGGTACTAATGGAGATAGGAAAGTTCTCTCACGTTATGCACATCATTTCCAAGGTAACCGGGCAATTAGCCAAAAATGTTCATCCAATTGAGGCGCTGCGAGCATCGTTTCCAGCAGGGACTGTTTCAGGAGCGCCGAAAATAAGGGCAATGGAAATTTTACAAGAAATTGAGCCAACGGAACGGAATATTTATGCCGGGGCTATTGGCTATCTTGGTTATGATGGGAACGTCGATTCGTGTATTGCAATTAGAACGATGGTGATCAAAGACAACAAAGCTTACGTGCAAGCAGGGGCTGGAATTGTTGCTGATTCTGTTCCAGAACTGGAATATGAAGAAACGTGCAATAAGGCAAAAGCGTTACTTAAAGCGATCGAAACAGCTGAAAACATGTTCGGAAAAAAGGGGGCAAATACTCATGCTTAAATCAGTGTTAAAAAAATGTGTTGAAGGAGCTACATTATCTGAAAATGAAGCAAAACAAGTGATGGATGAAATTATGAGCGGGGAAACAACACCTAGTCAAATTTCAAGTCTTTTATCAATTTTACGCTTTCGCGGCGAGACGGTTGATGAAATGGTTGGCTTTGCTCGTTCGATGCAAGAGCATGTTATTACAATCCCTCATAACGAAACGAACATTATTGATACGTGTGGTACAGGCGGGGATGGAAGTGGGACATTTAATGTATCTACAACAACGGCAATCGTCTTATCGGCAAACGGAGTAAAAGTAGCTAAGCACGGTAATCGTGCCGTTTCCTCGAAGAGTGGAAGTGCGGATGTTTTAGAGCAGTTAGAGATTGATATTCAAGGTTCACCGAAAGAAGCTGTAACAGCCCTAAAAGAAAAGGGAATGTGCTTTTTATTTGCCCCACTCTATCATGTGGCGATGAAGCATGCAGTTACACCTAGGCGAGAAATTGGATTTCGAACGATATTTAATTTACTTGGACCATTAACGAATCCAGCTAGAGCAAAACATCAGCTTATTGGTGTATTTGATACAAAATTTGCTGAAAAAATGGCACATACATTGAATCGACTGGGGACTAAGCGTGCATTATTTGTTACTGGTGGAGAAGGGATTGACGAATGTTCGATAACGACGCATACCGATGTCGTTGAGTTAAACGATGGCATAGTTAACCGATATGTGATAACCCCTGAGCAGTTTGGTTTACCAAGGGGGAATATGGCAGACATTCAAGTGAAGAATAGCAGTGAAAGCGCGAAGTTAATTCATTCGATATTAAGAGGAGAGAGTAACGAAAGCGCTCGTAATATTATCATTTTAAATGCTGCATGTGGACTGTATGTTTCTGAAAGAGTAGAATCAATTCAAGAAGGTATCGACCAGGTTAAACACTCATTAGAATCAGGGCAAGTGTTACAGCAGTTTCAGAAATTACAAAAGACTGGAGAGAATCAAAGCTATGCTTAATCAAATTATTGCGACAAAAATAGATGAGCTTGAAGTGCTATCCCTTCCTGAGGAAAAAGAATTTTCACATGTATCTTTATATGAAGCTATTAAACAACCGAACCGACAGATTGGTTTAATTGCCGAAATAAAAAAAGCTTCGCCATCAAAGGGAATCATCAAAGAAGATTTCCGACCGCTAGAGATCGCCAATGGCTATGAAAAAGGTGGCGCGGATGCGATTTCAATATTAACTGATCAAATATACTTTAAAGGTCATCGTGATTATCTGACTGCTGTAAAGCAGGCAGTTAATCTACCGATTTTGAGAAAGGATTTTATAATTAGTCCTCTGCAAATAGAAGAGAGCGTTAGAATTGGAGCAGATGCGATTTTACTTATTGGTGGTATTTTTGAAGCGGAACGGTTACATGAGTTGTATGAATTGGCCTACGAGAAAGGACTCGAGTGCCTTGTTGAAGTCCATTCCGAAGCAGAATTAGAAGAGTTGTTGAGTGTATTTACACCAAAGATCATTGGTGTAAATAATAGAAATTTAAAAACATTTACGACAAGTCTAGAACAAACGAAGAAGATGGCTGACCTTCTTCCTAAAGATAGTCTGTATATAAGTGAAAGCGGAATCCATACGAAAAAAGATGTCGATTTTATTACCAAAGCCGGAGCTAACGGGATGTTAGTTGGGGAGTCGTTGATGAGAGCATCTACACCGGAACAAGGCATTGTTGACTTATTTGGAGGGAATGCTGTTGACACGCCCACTGCTTAAATATTGCGGGAATCATTCATTAGAAGATATACAAGTGACTGTGGACAGCGGTGCCGATTATATTGGGGTTGTATTTGCGAAAAGTAAACGGCAAGTTGAAGCAAAACAGTTACAGGAATGGCTCAAAGCAACAGCACTAAGAGAAAACCAAAAGCTAGTCGGTGTATTTGTGAATCCTACCTTGAAGGAATTAGATAAGGTATTTGCTTCTGTATCCTTAGACATCCTTCAATTACATGGACATGAGTCGATTCAATTTCTGAAAAGCGTGAAAGAACGATATTCATGTCCAGTTTGGAAAGTCATTCATCATACCGAAGAAAGCTTTGAATTAATGAGATCATTTGCCGGGGTTGCTGATGGTTATGTGATTGACAAAAAAACAAGCAGCCAGTGGGGTGGAACGGGAATTCGCTTTGATTGGTCATATGTTCCGGCCTATATAGAAGAAGCGCAAAAGCAAAGTGTACCGATCATGATTGCTGGAGGAATTAATCCTGAGAATATTGGTGACTTGTTACCGTATAAACCAATTGGGATTGATCTATCAAGTGGAATTGAACAAGACGGACGAAAAAACAGGCAGAAGATTGAACAATTAGAAAAGAGGTTGACATAAATGATGAACTATCCGGATGAATTTGGGCGCTTTGGGCAATTTGGTGGAAAGTATGTTCCAGAAACATTAATGAATGCCCTTGATGAGCTAGAACAAGCGCTGGAACTGGCAATGAATGATGAAAGTTTTATTGCAGAATACCATGAGCATTTACGTAAATATTCAGGACGTCCTACTGCATTAACATTTGCTGAAAACCTTACTGAGAAGTTTGGCGGAGCAAAGATTTATCTAAAGCGTGAAGACTTAAACCATACTGGTGCCCACAAAATCAATAATGCAATTGGGCAAGCGCTATTGGCAAAAAGAATGGGAAAGAAAAAAATTATCGCTGAAACGGGTGCCGGACAGCATGGTGTTGCTTCTGCAACGGTAGCTGCAAGGTTCGGGCTGGAATGTAAAGTATTTATGGGAGAAGAGGATATTGAAAGACAGGCGTTAAATGTTTTTCGCATGGAATTGTTAGGTGCAGAAGTGATTCCCGTCTCTTCAGGCAGTAAAACATTGAAAGATGCAACAAACGAAGCGATTCGTTACTGGGTTAGTCACGTTGAAGATACATTTTATTTAATTGGTTCTGTTGTTGGACCGCATCCATATCCAAAAATGGTCCGTGATTTTCAACGGATTATCGGAGATGAAGCAAGGAAGCAGTTTTTAGAGCTTGAAGGTCAGCTACCGACTGAAGTTGTTGCTTGTGTAGGAGGGGGAAGTAATGCGATCGGGATGTTCTATCCTTTTTTACAAGATGATGTGAAATTAATCGGGGTTGAAGCAGCAGGACTTGGTGTTGATACTGACAAGCATGCGGCTACCATTACAAAAGGACGTTTGGGGGTTATTCACGGTTCATTGACGTACTTAATCCAAGATGAAGTTGGTCAAATTATCGAGCCTTATTCGATCTCTGCCGGCCTTGATTATCCTGGTGTTGGTCCAGAGCATGCGTATTTGGCAAGTATTGAACGGGTTAAATATGAAAGTGTAACGGATCAACAAGCGCTAGAAGCACTTTCACTGCTTTCAAAGACTGAAGGAATTATTCCTGCCATTGAAAGCGCTCATGCATTAGCGAAAGCTTTCGAGCGAGCGCAGCAATTGACACCTGATGATGGCGTACTTGTTTGTCTTTCAGGGAGAGGCGATAAAGATGTTCATACGCTAATGAAACGGATAGGAGGAGAAGCTGGTGAGTAGTAATGAACGTTTTCAACACTATGTACAAGACGAAAAAAATCTATTTATTCCATTTATCATGGCCGGTGACCCTCATCCTGAGGTATCGATAGAACTAGGTTTAACTATGGAAGAGGCGGGTGCTCATGTATTAGAGTTAGGAATTCCTTATTCTGATCCATTAGCTGATGGGCCTGTGATTCAGGAATCTGCTAAACGGGCGCTCGCTCAGGGGATGACACTTGAAAAAGGAATCGAACTTGTTTCGCAAATGCGTGAGCGAGGTTTGAAAATTCCGGTCGTTATTTTTACTTATTATAATCCGCTATTACAAATGGGCATCGAAAAATTCTTTGGATTAGCGAAAAAGAATGGAGTAGATGGATTGCTTGTCCCTGACTTGCCATATGAAGAAAGTCGTGAGCTAGCAGTTCGATGCCGTGAAGAACACATTGCATATATATCCCTTGTTGCACCTACATCTGATCAAAGGATTGAGAAGATTGCCAGAGAAGCAGAGGGGTTTCTCTATTGTGTTTCCTCACTTGGGGTCACAGGAGTTAGAAAAGAATTTGACCCGAGAGTAAACTTGTTTTTAGAAAAAGTTAAAACACATAGTAAGATACCAGTAGCTGTAGGCTTTGGTGTTTCTAATCGAAGTCAGGTTGAGGCCCTTGAGCCTTATTGCGATGGAGTTATTGTCGGAAGTGCAATTATTAAGCAGGTCGAAGCACATCAAGATCAGCTGCTTGATAAAAATTGTCGAGATGAAGCGCTTTCACGTATAAAAAGGTTTGTAGTCTCGCTCATTTCATCGTAACATAGAGATAATAAAAGAAAATTTAAAATTTAGAAATTATAATGTATAATTAAAAAAACTTTAGGCGGATTCATAGTATATGCTGAATCCGCCGTCTCGCTATATGGAAAAGCTTATTTCCATAAAAAGTATGGAAGATGAATGATGAGAGAGGTGCAAGGAATGAAAGCGAAACAACAAATAATTGGCTTACCATCGTACAAGCCTGGGAAGCCTATGGATGAAGTGAAACAAGAACTAGGATTAACAAAAGTAATCAAGCTGGCTTCCAATGAAAATCCGTTTGGATCATCAAAAAAAGCTCAGAATGCAATCTGTGAGGCGGTTAGCGGCCTAGCAATTTATCCTGATGGTTATGCGAGAACATTAAGGGAAAAGGTTGCTGCCCATTTAGGTGTGAATGGAGAACAGCTGATTTTTGGTAACGGTTCGGATGAAGTGATCCAAATTTTATGTCGAACATTTTTAACTCCTGAGACAAATACAGTCACAGCAACACCAACTTTTTCCCAATATGGCCATAATGCTATCATCGAAGGTGCGGAGATTCGTGAAATTCCTTTGAAAGATGGAGTTCATGATTTGGAAGCAATGCTTGCGGCCATTGATGAGAATACACGTATTGTATGGGTATGTAATCCGAATAATCCTTCTGGAACATATAATAATGAAACAGACTTTCTCTCTTTTCTAAAAAGAGTACCGAAAGATGTTCTTGTCGTTTCTGATGAAGCTTACTATGAATATGCAGTTGCTGATGATTATCCAAATACGATTCCATTACTTGAGCAATATGGAAATTTAATGGTGCTCCGAACTTTTTCAAAAGCTTATGGACTAGCTGCACTGCGTGTTGGTTATGGGGTAGCATCAAAAGAGTTAATTTCTTTACTGGATCCTGCGCGACCACCATTTAATACAACATCATTGGCTCATGTGGCTGCATGTGCTGCACTTGATGATCAAGAATTTATTAATGAATGCAAAAAGAAAAATCGTGAAGGATTGGAACAATATTATCAGTTCTGTCAAAATTTTAATTTATCTTATTTTCCTTCTCAAGGGAACTTTATTTTAATTGATTTCAACCATCCAGGTAATGAATTATTTGATTATTTATTACGACGTGGTTACATTGTCCGCTCAGGTGAAGCACTTGGATTCCCGACATATATCCGTATAACGGTTGGAAGTACAGAAGAAAATGACGGAATCATTCAAGAATTAACGGCATTTATAGAAGAGAAAAAGAAAAGCTAGGTGGTGCTACCGTGAAGCGAACTGTATTTTTAATTGGGCTTGGCTTAATCGGCGGGTCAATAGCGCTAGCGATTCGAAAAGAGCACGATGTTCATATGATTGGCTATGATGTCAATGAACAGCAATTGCAAATAGCAAGCTCATTGAAAATCATTGATGAAACAGTAAATTCGATTGAGGAAGGCATTAAAGAAGCTGATCTTGTTGTATTGGCAACACCAGTAAAGATTACAACAGACATTCTTTGTGAAATCGCAAAGTATGACCTGAAAAAAGATGTAATTATTACGGATGTCGGAAGCACAAAACAGCAAATCTTTGAGAAGGCGGCAATTCTTAAAGAAAAGGGTGTGACATTTATAGGCGGGCATCCAATGGCTGGTTCGCATAAAAGTGGGGTAGAGGCAGCCAGACCACACCTATTTGAAAATGCCTTTTATATTCTTACTCCAATGGAGAATACGAATATTAATAAAGTCATTCAATTACAGAATTGGCTTAAAGGAACAAAAGCAAAATTTATTGAGCTTACACCAAAACAGCATGATATGCTTGCTGGAGCGATTAGTCATTTTCCTCACATTATTGCAGCAAGTCTTGTTCATCAGGTTGCCAAAATTGAAAACGATGATCCATTAGTCTCACAATTAGCAGCCGGCGGTTTTCGTGATATTACTCGAATTGCTTCAGGAAGTCCGGTGATGTGGCGGGATATTTTATTACATAATAAAGACTGTTTGTTAGACATGCTTGATAAATGGCAAACAGAAATGGAATATGTAAAGTCGCTTATCAAAGATTCAAAGGAAGAAGAGATTCAACAATATTTTTCCGAAGCAAAGCAATTTCGTGATGATTTACCAGTACGTAAAAAAGGTGCGATTCCTTCATTTTATGATCTTTATGTCGATGTTCCAGATCATCCAGGGGTTATTTCTGATGTTACAGGAATATTAGCGAATGAGAGTATCAGTATTACAAATATACGAATCATCGAAACAAGAGAAGACATTATGGGGGCATTACGGCTAAGTTTCCGTTCGGATGCTGATCGCGAAAATGCGAAGCAAACCCTCGAAGGTCAGCTTTATGAAACATATTTGTCGTCTTAGGAGGTGTAACTGTGTCAAAAAAAACAGTTGAACGAGTAAGCAAAGGTTTATCAGGGACGATCCGTGTTCCTGGTGATAAATCTATATCGCATCGTAGTGTTATGTTTGGGTCAATTGCCAATGGTACGACAACGGTTGAAGGGTTCTTACCAGGCGAGGATTGTTTGAGTACGATTTCCTGCTTTCAAAAGTTAGGTGTTTCAATCAAGCAAAATCAAGATACGGTTACGATTGAAGGAAATGGCTGGGATGGATTAACTGAACCGGCTGAAATCCTTGATGTAGGAAATTCAGGAACAACAACCCGGCTTATGCTTGGCATATTAGCGACACGACCATTTCATTCTGTTCTTATTGGTGATGAGTCAATTGCGAAGCGACCAATGTCAAGAGTAACTGTACCATTACGAGAGATGGGGTCACAAATCGATGGTCGTGATCACGGTAACCTGACACCGCTATCCATTCGTGGTGGTCATACGAAGGGGATACGATTTCAGTCCAAAGTTGCAAGTGCACAAGTGAAATCTGCGATTCTTTTAGCAGGACTGCAAAGCGAAGGAGAAACATCTGTAACGGAGCCGGAGAAATCCCGTGACCATACTGAGCGAATGCTGGAGGCATTTGGTGTAGAAGTTACCTATGATGGATTAACGGTTTCGGTTACTGGGGGACAACAGCTAAAAGGACGTCATATCGTTGTTCCTGGAGATATTTCTTCTGCTGCTTTCTTTTTAGTCGCTGGAGCCATTATCCCAAATAGTAAAATTACACTTACGAATGTTGGGATGAACCCAACGCGTACGGGTATTATTGACGTAATGCTAGAAATGGGTGCAACACTAACGATTGAGAATGAAAAAGATGTTAACAATGAACCAGTAGCAGATCTAACAATTGAAACATCCACTCTAAAAGGGATTGAAATAGGCGGAGGGATTATCCCGAGATTAATTGATGAAATTCCAATTATTGCATTATTAGCAACGCAGGCGAGTGGTGAAACGATTATTAAAGATGCTGAAGAATTAAAAGTTAAAGAAACGAATCGGATTGATACAGTTGTTTCTCAGCTTAAAATACTCGGTGCAAACATTGAAGCGACTGAAGATGGAATGATCATCCGAGGTGGTAACGCACTGCATGGCGGTGAAACAGACAGTTTTGGTGATCACCGGATTGGTATGACAATGGCGATTGCTGGATGCATTACATCTGAACCGGTAACGGTTAAGCAATCTGAAGCCATCGCGGTATCTTATCCAACATTTTTTGAACATCTCAAGAGTTTACGTAAAGAATAGCAATAGAAAGAAAAGTAGGTGCCTAAGTCACTTACTTTTCTTTCTTTATTTTAACTTCATGGAATACAATCAATAATTCTAAATTCTAAATTCTAAATTCTACATTCAACATTCTACATTTTAAATTTTTAATTATATTTACATTCTAATTTTTCGGAAAATGGTATTGACTATTTTTTCTACTTCGATATAATTAAATCAGCGTATGGTTTCTCTCCACTCCTATCCATACTACTATTTTTAGCATATTATATGCTAACCCTGATTGAAAGCGCTTACTGTGTTCGATCAGGGTATTTTTTTGTTTTAGCTCCATTAAAGTTTGATCTTGTTTGGGTTCGTTTTTCTTGATTACCTTTGCATAGTCTTCGTTTTTCAATCATAGCTTGTCTATAAGAAGAATGAAGGGAGCAGGGGAAATGAAGTATATTATTGATAACGTTATGAAAGCCGAAGAGGATCGATTTGTCAAAAAAGCTTTTCTAGTAACAGACGATAAAGTGTCATACTTTTCTGATCGCATGCCCCGTTTAAAATACATGCGGCTAAATATGTCGGGTTTTCTATTAACACCAGGTCATATTATAGTAGATTCACAACTGTTAGAAATGGATTCTTACTGCAATTATAAAGAAGAAATGAAAACATTAGTTAAGAATGGATGTACAACAGTGATTGTTTGTTGTAAAAATGACACTGAAAAAGATTTGAAAGCCGATATCAAACGGGCCAGGCATAAGATGATTAATAGTCCAATTGATTATGTTCTCAGTCTCTCTGTATCACTACGTAACTTAACGCCAAATCTAATTAGAATTTGTAAAAAGGAGCGAATTCCAATTATTTTTGTCTCCTTTTCTGAATTAGAGGAGATTGATCTTGTTCAATGGGAACGAATACGTGAAGCAATGTTCCCTCTGCAAATTTTAATTATTCCTCAATATGAAGAACACTCTTCGTTAAATGAAAACCCTAAAAAGGTTTATAACTATTGGAAAGTAATCATGAATAGACAAAGAATCTCTACGACACTTTCATTTCCAGAAGATTATGTACCATTATCAAAACTGCTCATGAAAATGATTGGATTATATCCCAGAAAAGGGGAATTGCTCGTTGGCAGTGATATAGATTATCTGCTCTATCATGATTCATCTGTTGATCATTTTGAAAATTTTCGATATGATAGGGGCAATCCTACGTTAGTTGTCCTGCGTGGTGTGGTTTTAAAAGCTGGAGAACAAGTTTTTATTCGTCCTGGATTTGGTAAAGAAATACAAATAAAAGTACCAGGTCACTTTGTCCCCATATCAGAGGCGCATTATTATGGTGTTGATTCATGACTTCATTTGAATGTCACATAAGGATGTAAAAACAATTTTTAGTACGTTCTCCATTTCAAAATGGAGTTTTTTTCTTTTTTGATTAACAGTTACCGTTTGCTTATATTTTTACATAGAGGAAAAGGATATTGAGGAGGGATAGAGTTAATGACGACTACAACGTTAAATCAAGCGATTCAATATGTTGAAAATGGTGATGTAGATAAAGGGCTCTCATTGATAGAAAGTATTGAGGCTACAGCTGACCATGAAACAAAATATACAATTGCAGAATTGTATTATAACTGGGGCTTAGTAGATAAGGCTAAAACAATTATTGATGAGCTTATTATGTTATACCCTGATGAAGGTGAGCTGTATGTGTTTTCAGCAGAATTATTGATCGATCTTGATGAAGAGGATGAAGCCATTGAAATGTTATTAGAAATTAAGAGTAATGATCGTGAATATTTGAGGGCACAGTTATTATTAGCCGATCTCTATCAATTACAAGGGTTAGACGAAGTGGCAGAACAGAAGCTGCAACTCGCTAAACATCACGCTCCAGAAGAACCAATTATTTCATTTGGATTAGGGGAATTTTACCTTGACCGTGGTGATTTTTTGAAAAGTATTCCTTATTATAAACAGGCACTATCGAAACGAGAGCAATTACCGGACTGTAACATTGAGCTTCGATTAGCAGAGGCATATAGTGCAAGTGGACAATTCGAGGATGCAATTACCTACTATGAACAGGGGTTAGAAGACCAAGTTGACGTGTCATCTTTATTTGGTTATGGTTATACTGCCTATCAGCTTGAGCAACATAAAGTTGCAATTGAACAATTTCAACGGTTGAAAGGAATTGATCCAGATTATAGTAGTTTATACCCGTATCTAGCAAAAGCCTATGAGGCAGAGCATCTATTTGACAAAGCATTACAAACGTTGGAAGACGGTATGAAGATTGATGACTATAATGAAGCACTGTTACTGGCTGCTGCTAAGTTAAGTTTAAAAATGAAGGATCCAGAAAAAGCTGAAGACTATTTACGTCGTTTACTGGCATTGAATCCTTCTCATTTCGAAGGGATTCAAACATTGTCAGCATTATTAAAGCATGAAGAAAGGTATTCTGAGTTGATTGACTTGATCGAACATTGTCAACAATACGGAGAAGAAGACCCGTTATTTGATTGGTACTTGGCGAATGCAAAGTATGAAGAGGATCAATTGGATGAAGCGAGCACATTATATAAAAAAGCATATTCTCATTTTCAGGAAGATGTTGAGTTTTTAGAAGAATATAGTTATGTTCTACTAGAAATTGGCAATCGAAAAGAAGCAGTAGAAATGTTGAAAAAGGCGTATAAGCTTGATCCGGCACGTATAGATATAGAAGAGAGAATTATTGACCTTGACTCTGCATTCAATGAATAAAAGATTGAAATATCCGTTCATACTAATAGAAAAAAGAACGGTGGGGTTTTATGGATTTAATGGAAACATTGCTTTTTCAAGACCGAAATCAGCTCGTACAATTATTAAATACATATGATACTACTTGTAATCGAAACTCAAAGAGAGAGGTCATTGAAGAGCTTTACCCTAAGCTGTTAGATGAAGGTGCAGCACAATCGATCTTCATGCATTTATCAGAGAGTGCAAAGTCACTTATTATGCAATGTTGTTTTCACGAAAAGTTTGTGTTTTCAAAAGTGGAATTATCCGCAATGGTGACTAGTACCGGAAAGTCCAATTATAAGAAAGTCTTAAATGAATTAATAACTGTTGGGTGGCTGTTTCCGACAGTCATTGATTCCTATGTTATTCCTGCACAAGTAAAGAAACGTTTAAAAGAAGTTTCTTTACTTCCGGTGTTACAGTCAGCACTCTTTGTCCCGCAAGAGGACGGAATGGATAATATGTTTAGTTTTTGTAATGACCTTCTCACTTTTATTGATTATATTAGTGAAAGCTCCTTACCATTAACAAAGACGGGAATTCTTCATAAGAGAGATTTTCATATAATAATTAATCAATTTGATAAGAAGGAAGAGATGCCAAATGAGCAGTGGAGATTTGGTTATGGCAGACATTTCCACCACTATCCAAGCCGTTTTTCATTAATATATGATTATTGCTACATGAAGGGCTGGATTCAGGAATCACCTGAACAGCTGCTTGTAACAACTGACAAAATTAAGGAACTTGATCGAATGACACCGTCAGCATTAATGCAAGACGTTGTTCGTTATTGGTTGAAGCTATACAAGCAGGCAGTTCCGCAATTTCCATTTTTGTATTCTTATTTGAAAGCTTGCTTACAGGAAGGGAAAGCCGTATCTACAGAAATGGTTATCAACATATTACGGCCGTGTATTAGTCAATACTATTTTGATTCAGAAAACGATATCATCACTAAGCGTCTTTTTGGTATGCTTAACCACCTCGAAATTATTCGTTTTATCGATGTGAGTGGTGAAGTTTATGTTACACCCTCAAAAGCATATCCAATGTTAACAACTCTGTAAAAAACAAAACTTTCTCAATGAAATGATTAGAAAAAGCAGGATTTATTGACTGCAATATTGAATTATATATTAAGAATTACATGTCATAGTCTTTTCTTGTTTTTACTAATCAATCGTTGCTTATCCCAAATGAATACTAAAAGGTGTTATTAAAAAAACATTGACATATGGGGAGGGATTGGAATGAGTTTCATCATTTCTGTAGTAGAAAAGAAGGATTTTCTTAATTGGTTTCTTAATAAGCACCAATTAAAAAGACGGGAATGTGCATGGTTGTTAAATTACTTATTAAGTGATGATGCACTTATGGAAAAAGTTCATTTTGTAGAGCATGCAGAATACTGTCCTAAAGGGTTAATTATTTCTGCAAATGATGTTGATAGCATTCCATTTACATACCATAAAGAGCAGCATGTAACAATGGATGCTGAGAAATGTTTTCATGACATTCGCTTGAATAGTGACGAAGATGTTTATATTCAACTGAATTTTTCAGGTGCAAAAACAAATCCGCAATATGCGGCTGTTTTGGAAGAAAACCCATTTTTGCCAGTTAATGATGAATCGAACCAAGTCAATAGTGTTTTAGCTGAGATTATCCTTGATAAGGTTATGATGGATTTTCAAAGAAGACAGCTATTAGAGGCGATTGATGAAGCGTTGGAACGAAATGATAGAGAAAGGTTTATAGAGTTATCAAACCAGTTAAACCAACTGAAATAAATGGCAAATGGCTTAGGGAATGTCTCTAAGCCATTTTTTGATGCCTGTTTTTAGGCATTCGCTTAATTCGGACACATAATTGACATATTTTTAATAAGTTAGCATGTTTTTTTCAAATTGAGATAATTTAAGAAAGAAATCTTTTTCAAATGTGTTAAAATTGATCAATGTGAGATACTAAAAAGAAAGGAAGAAAATGATGAAATGGCAAGCTGAAGAAATTGATACATATTTACAATCAAAAGAGTATGTTGATACGGCAGTAATACCGTTATTACCAATATCATGGAAAAGTGATGTGAAATTAACGGTTTCAATGGGTGAGTTTATTTCAATCATAACTGATGAATTGGAGAGGCAGTTCAAAGGACGAATCTTTATGTTCCCGCCATTTACATACTTAAAAGATGAACCGATCAGATCTAAAGTAGAACGATTAACAAGCTGGGAAAAAGAATTAACAGGAAATGGGTTTGCTCATATAGTTTATATTACTTCTGATGTTGAGTGGAAAAGCGTTGAAACGGACTTGTCCGATACTTTGATTTGGCTGCCTTCTATTCCATTGGAGCATATGGATGAAAAGTATCGAATGCAAACAGTGTCGGATCAAATTAAGCAGTTAATCCCTATTATTACATCCAAGTGGCAAAATGGGCCAAAAGATAGCAGAGACTGACAAATTTACTCATCATCATATTGACAGTATATGAGATCTTGAGCTATCATTGGTATGTCCTAGTATATATGTAAATTGTCCGGATGGACTTAATCCATAATGTTGGGGGGGAAAGAGAAGATGAGTGAAAAAGAACACAAAGTATCACGTCGTCAATTTTTAACTTATACCTTAACTGGTGTTGGTGGTTTTATGGCGGCTGGTATGTTAATGCCTATGGTGCGTTTTGCGATTGATCCAGCTCTTAAAGCAGGAGCAGATCAAGAAATGATTCCAGTAATGTCAGTAGCGGATATTACTACTGAGCCACAACGTAAAGACTTTAAATTTGAGCAAGTCGATGGTTGGTATACTTCTGAAGTAACACGATCAGCTTGGATTTATAAAGAAGGCGATCAAATTATTGCTTTATCGCCAATTTGTACACACTTAGGCTGTACAGTTAACTGGGATACGGATGCAGCAAATCCTGACCATTTCTTCTGTCCATGTCACTTTGGTTTATTTACAAAAGATGGTACGAACGTACCTGGTACACCACCAACAGCTCCGTTATCTGTATATGAGCAGGAAGTTATTGATGGTACACTTTATTTAGGAAAACCAATCGCACGATAAGGAGGGGCGTAATTCATGTTACAAAAAATCTATGATTGGGTAGACGAACGACTGGATATTACGCCTGTCTGGCGCGATATAGCTGACCATGAAGTGCCTGAGCATGTTAACCCGGCACATCACTTTTCAGCGTTCGTTTATTGTTTCGGTGGTTTAACATTTTTTATCACCGTCATTCAAGTTTTATCAGGAATGTTTTTAACGATGTATTATGTTCCTGATATCATTAATGCATATCAATCCGTTTATTATTTACAAAACGAAGTAGCATTTGGAGTAATTGTACGCGGAATGCACCACTGGGGAGCAAGTTTAGTAATCGTAATGATGTTCCTTCATACGCTTCGTGTATTCTTCACAGGTTCATATAAGAAACCTCGTGAATTAAACTGGATGGTTGGAGTTCTTATTTTCTTCGTCATGTTAGGCTTAGGATTCACAGGGTACTTATTACCATGGGATATGAAAGCTTACTTTGCAACTGTTGTAGGTCTGCAAATTGCTGAAGCTGTACCAGTAATTGGTGGCGTTGCCAAGACATTACTAGCAGGTGGAGAAATTATTGGGGCGCAAACATTAACACGTTTCTTTGCGATTCATGTGTTCTTCCTACCAGCAGCTTTATTCGGACTTCTAGGTGCTCACTTTGTAATGATTCGTAAACAAGGTATTTCTGGTCCTCTATAAAATTAATTGTTCTTTGAAAATAATATAAAAGGAGGGAAAACAATGCATAAGGGTAAAGGGATGAAGTTTGTCGGTGATTCTCGTGTTCCAGCTGAGAGAATGCCGAATATTCCAAAAGATTACTCTGAATATCCAGGGAAAACGGAAGCGTTTTGGCCAAACTTCCTATTAAAAGAATGGATGGTTGGTGCGGTATTTTTAGTTGGGTATCTTTGTTTAACAATTGCCCATCCATCGCCATTAGAACGCGTTGCAGATCCTACGGATACAGGATACATACCACTTCCTGACTGGTATTTCTTATTCTTATATCAATTATTGAAGTATAAATACGTTTCTGGTGATTTCACTGTTATTGGTGCAGTGATTATGCCTGGACTAGCATTTGGTGCATTACTACTTGCTCCATTCCTAGATACAGGAAAGGAACGTCGTTTCTATCGTCGTCCAATTGCTTCTGGATTAATGATTTTAGCATTACTTTCTTCAATTTATCTTACTTGGGAATCAGTAGCTCAACACGATTGGGAAGCTGCAGCTGAGTATGGAAAAATTGTAGAAGAAGTTGAAGTTGATACGGATGCAGAAGGATATCAAATCTATTCGACTCAAGGGTCTTGTATTGGCTGTCATGGTGATAACATGATGGGTGGTGCAGCAGCACCATCAATGTTTGAGCATGACTACACACCTGAAGAAATCATTGAGATTATTACGAATGGTAAAGGTGCAATGCCTGGCGGATTATTTGATGGTACTGAAGAAGAACTTCAAATTTTAGCTGAGTTTATTTCAGCAGATGGACAACCTGAATAATGATGAAAGCTGACTATTTAATTAGTCAGCTTTTTTTTGAAGGAATAAGGGATATAATAAGAGTTCAACTATCCTAATACATAGCATTTAAATATAAAAGGAGATAAATTTTTTAATGAACACTATTTTATTACTATTTCGACAACGTTGGGTTCTGCTTGCGTTAATTGTTGTTAACTTTTTTGGAACAATCTATGGGTATTGGTGGTATAAAGATCAGTTAGCGATCACTCCCAGTCAATTTTTATTGTTTGTTCCTGATAGTCCTACGGCTAGTTTGTTTTTTTTGATCGTCCTCATCCTGTTCTTTATGAAGAAAAATTGGCCATTAATGGAAGCTTTTGCAGCGGTTACCCTAATTAAATACGGAATTTGGGCAGTCGTGATGAATATAGCTGCTGGGGTTACTGGAGATCAATTGACGTGGCAAAATTATATGTTAATATTTTCTCATTTAGGAATGGCAGTACAAGCTGTACTTTATGCTCCTTTTTTCCGAATAAAAATTGGTCATCTTATTATAGCGGCACTTTGGACATTACATAATGATGTGATTGATTATGTCTTCATGATGCATCCATGGGTATCGCGCAGTTTACACGAATACGTTCCGCATATCGGCTACTTCACATTTTGGTTAAGTATCTTTTCAATCGCCATCGTTTACCTATTCGGTGTACGGGAAAGAAGACTCAAGCTTAAATTGTAATTTAAAATTTAGAATTTAGAATGTAGAATTAGTGTAAGTTTTTCTTTGAAGCCATCGTGAAAAAACCAAAAAAACTCTAAACTCTACATTCTAAACTCTAAACTAAATCTTATCCTGAATATTCCCTCACAATTCTACATTTTAAATTTTCAATTCTAAATTCGTATGTCTTGTCCTTTTTCTTGGTCTACTCTTGTCCTACTTCTCATAGGATAAATTAGAAGAAAGAGGGGGGACATTGATGCGTGCTTTAGTCATTTTACTAATAAGTGTAATTATTATAGCTAATCCTATTGGAACACCTAGTTATGCTGATCAGCACAATCAGCAAAAATGGCTGGAATTAAATCAGACAGCCGATCGGGTATTACAGCTTGTCAAAGAGGAAAAATATAGTGATGCGAAACAGTTGCTAAATTATTTTTCAGAGCAATTTTTAAAAATCCGTGATGAAGATCAAGAGATTACAATGTCACAATTGCGTGTTGTAACAACAAGCTATGAAAAGGCAATGGGAGCAGTGACAAGTGTTTCAGACAGTCCTACAGATCGAATCAATGCAGTTATGCAGTTTCGTTTAGTGGTTGATGCTTTAGTGTCTGAACATCATCCATTATGGAAAAACACTGAAAAATCAGTGATAGCGTCGTTTAGTGAGTTGAAAGCAGCAGCCGAAAAGGGAGATGGCCAAGCTTTCCAGCACCGTCTGAATGAATTTTTAAGTAAATATCAAATGATACGTCCAGCTATTATGATTAATCTTGAACCACAGTACTTTGAGAGAGTGGAATCCCAAATTCGTTTTTTAGAAAATTATCGCACACAGATTATCGGTGATCCCAATAAAGTGAAACATCTAGATATGATTGAAAAAGACTTACACTCACTTTATAAAGGGTTTGAACAAGATTCCGCAGATCCTTCACTTTGGTGGGTAATAATTTCGGTTGGTGGAATGATAGTTGTATCACTAACCTATGTCGGATGGAAGAAATATCAGGCAGAAAAAAATAAAGTAAAAGTAAAACAGTAAACTAAGTGCAGATTTATTGACAGTATTCACATGTATGACTAAAATTGATATTAGAAAAATAATAACTTCGGAGGTATGCAAACAATGGGTATGGGTGCGTTTATCGTTTATTTTGCCCTTCTTATCTTAATACCTATATGGGCACAAATGAAGGTAAAAAGTGCTTATAAAAAGTATTCACAAGTAGCAAATTCTTCTGGAATGAGTGGTGCCCAGGTAGCACGTAAAATATTAGATGATAATGGCTTGTTTAATGTTTCTGTTGAACCAGTAAAAGGTCATTTAACAGATCATTATGATCCACGTGCAAAAGCTGTTCGTTTATCTGAAGAAAATTATTATGGTCATTCAGTAGCAGGTGCTGCAGTTGCAGCTCATGAAGTCGGACACGCAATTCAGGACGCTGAGGACTATGCATTTCTGCGTTTTCGCCATGCATTAGTGCCTGTAGCAAATTTTGGTTCTAACTTCTCATTCTTTTTAATTTTGGCTGGTATTTTATTATCCTGGAGTGGAGCATTATTATTGGGGATTATTTTTATGGCGGGTGCCGTATTGTTCCAGTTAGTCACATTACCAGTTGAGTTTAACGCCTCAAATCGGGCGATGGAACAAATTGTATCCGTAGGTGTTATCCGTAATGACGAAGAACGTGAAACAAGAAAAGTATTAAATGCCGCAGCCTTAACATATGTCGCTGCCGCATTAGTAGCAGTATTAGAACTAGTAAGATTTATTCTGATGTACATTGGGATGAATCAAAACGATTAATAAAAAAATGAAGGGGCTCTGAACAAAATGACTGTTCAGAGCCCCTTCATTTTAAATTTAGAATTAAGAATTTAGAATGTAGAATTATTTTTAAGTTCTTTATTGTGTATTCGCCTTCATTCACTCTACACTCTACATTCTAAACTCTAAACTAAAGTTTCAGTACTCCCTCAGTAATTCTAAACTCTAAACTCGCCCTTAAACGTTTATCGGTTTTTTATTCTCATCCAATGTAAAGCCTTCGCCAATGACGTCTTGAACATCATTTACGGTAACAAAAGCATGGGGATCTATTTTTTCAATTAATGTTTTTAAGCGAATGAGCTCATTGCGACCAACAACACAATAAAGGATTTCTTTATCGGTTCCAGTAAAACTCCCTTTTCCTTTAAGAATAGTTGCTCCTCGGTCCATTTCTTTCAAAATTGTCGCTGCAATTTCATTTGTTTTCTCTGATACGATCATGGCTGATTTTGCCGAGTAAGCTCCTTGCTGAATAAAGTCAATGACTTTTGCCCCGATAAACACAGCGACTAATGTATACATTGCTTCACGGTAATTCAAGTAAATTAGTGAAGAAGCAATCACTGCTGCGTCGAACAAAAACATTGTTTTTCCCATACTCCAACCTAAATATTTAAAACCAAGTTTTGCAATAATGTCAACTCCCCCAGTTGTTCCACCATAGCGAAAGACAATCCCTAGTCCTACGCCCACGAACACCCCAGCAAATAAAGCGGCAAGCGTCATATCATCATTGAGTGGAATCGAAATTACGCGATAACGTTGAAATATATATAAAAAAATAGAAACACTTATTGTTCCGATCAATGTGTAAATAAAGGCATTGCGTCCTAATATTTTGTAACCAATTAAAAACAAAGGAATATTTAAGATAAGGTTTGTTATCGCAGGATCAAAATTGAAAATAAAAAACAAAATAAGGGTGATCCCAGTAAAACCACCTTCAGCTAAATTATTTTCCATATTAAAATAAACGATACCAAACGACATGATTGCTGCTCCAATTAAGATAAAGAGAACATTTTTTATTTTTATCGCCTGAATCATATGTACACCCCATTTTAAATTAATGAAGTTATTATATCGAATTGGAAAATTAACAGCAACGTGAAGAGAAATATTTGTCAAATTGCTTCGATTTAGCTAACATGAGAGATAGGAAGAAAATGAGGTGAATAAATGGAACAAAAGTCAGTAAAAGACATTCAAAATGAGGTCGATCAATACATAAGTCAGTTTAAAGAAGGTTATTTTAGTCCGTTAGCAATGTTAGCAAGAATGACAGAGGAGTTGGGTGAATTAGCGCGGGAGGTTAATCATTATTACGGTGAGAAACCGAAAAAAAACGATGAAGAAGAGCGAACAATGGAGCAGGAGATGGGTGATCTTTTGTTTGTTCTCATTTGTTTTGCCAATTCATTAAATATTGATCTGCAGGAAGCCTTTGACCTTGTTATGGAGAAATTTCGAACAAGAGATAAAGATCGTTGGACAAGAATAGAAGATGCTGAGGAGGAAATGGAATGAGTGAACAAATTGTTAAAATTGTAATTGCAGGGCCAAGAGGAAAAATGGGAAGTGAAGCTGTCAAAATGGTGACTGAAACAGAGCATTTTGAATTAGTAGCGGTTGTCGATTCAAAATATAATGGTCAAACACTTGCTGATGTTGATGGTTTTGGACCGTTAGACGTACCGATATATGAAAATATGGATCAATGTTTTACCGAGCAAGAGCCAGATGTACTTGTTGATTTAACGAACCCAAAGGTTGGGCGTAAACATATGGAAATCGCTTTCCAACATGGAGTAAGACCAGTCGTTGGGACAACTGGATTTACGGATAGTGACATTGAAGAACTTTCAAACATAGCTGAAGAGAAGCAATTAGGGGCAATCATAGCTCCGAACTTTGCTATCGGTGCAATATTAATGATGAAGTTTTCGCAAATGGCTGCTAAATATTTACCTGATGTTGAAATTATTGAACATCATCATGACCAAAAGCTTGATGCACCGTCAGGAACAGCTTTAAAAACTGCACAGCTCATTTCAGAGGTCCGTACTAAAAAGGAACAAGGTCATCCTGAAGAGAAAGAGGAATTAGAAGGTGCTAGAGGCTCGAATTTTGAGGGAATGCATATTCATAGTATTCGCTTACCTGGACTTGTTGCTCATCAAGAGGTCATTTTTGGCGGAGTAGGTCAAACGTTAAAGATTCGTCATGACTCAATTCATCGATCTTCATTTATGCCTGGCATTCGTTTAGCAGTTGATACTGTTATGAAGCTAAACGTATTGGTCTATGGACTAGAAAATATTATTGAATAATGAAGACGGGTCTCGTTATGTGAGTAGCAATACTCATTTTCGTATCATGTTAGAGGAGGGAAAGAATGAAAATTGCACTCATTGCTCATGACAAAAAGAAAGACGATATGGTTCAGTTTGCGACCGCGTATGAACCGGTATTAAATCAACATCAGTTATACAGTACAGGTACAACAGGGAAACGGATAATGGAAGCAACGAATTTGCAAATTACTCGTTTTTGTTCGGGTCCATTAGGCGGAGATCAACAAGTCGGTGCGCTTGTAGCAACAAATGAAATAGATCTTGTTCTATTTTTTCGTGATCCATTAACAGCTCAACCTCATGAACCTGATATTACAGCCCTGATTCGCCTTTGTGATGTATATCGAATCCCGCTTGCAACAAACATCGCTACTGCTGAAATTTTAGTAAAAGGGTTAAAGCGCGGGGATTTTGAATGGCGTAACATTATTCATGAAAGGGATAGTAGTGAATGAGTAAAGACATTGATAAATTAGATATACTTGCGATTGGAGCTCACCCGGACGATATAGAGATTGGTATGGGGGGAACAATAGCGAAATACGTGAACGAGGGATATAACGTTGGAATTTGTTCTTTAACAAAAGCTGAATTGTCCTCAAATGGAACAGTAGAAACAAGACAATTAGAAGCAGAGCGATCTGCTTCTATATTAGGGGTTTCAACGAGATTGCAGCTCGATTTTCCTGACAGGGGATTAAGAGCAGAGAATCACGAGCAAATTGAACAAGTTGTGAAACTAATTAGAACGTATAAGCCCAACATCGTTTTTGCACCATACTTTGTTGATCGCCACCCGGATCATGGGCATTGTTCAGCCCTTGTAAAGGAAGCAGTTTTCTCAGCAGGGATTGGAAAATTCAAAGAGTGTGATCTGCTGCCAGCACACCGAGTTGATAGTTTTTATTACTATCTTATCAATGGTTTTCATAAGCCAGATTTTATTATTGATATTAGTGAGGAAATAGAAAAAAAGGTACAAGCTCTATCTGCATATGAGAGCCAGTTTATTAAAACTGAGCATTCAGTAGAGACACCGCTGACAAATGATTATATCCAAGCGGTAGAAAATCGTGAAAGACTGTTTGGAAAAGAAGTAGGCGTATGCTATGGGGAAGGTTTTATTTGTGAGAAACCTATCTTAGTACATAATTTATTAGGTGGGAGAAAATGAAATTAAAAATAGGTATCACCTGCTATCCGACGGTTGGAGGTTCAGGAGTGGTGGCAACTGAGCTAGGAAAACTATTAGCAGAAAAAGGACATGACGTTCATTTTATTACGTCTAGTATGCCATTTCGATTAGGGAAAATATATCCTAATATTTATTATCATGAAGTTGAGGTAAACCAATATTCTGTTTTTCGCTATCCTCCGTATGATCTTGCTTTAGCAAATAAAATGGCGGAAATAGCAAAAAGAGAACAGCTGGATATTCTTCATGTTCATTATGCAATTCCACATGCGATCAGTGCTTATTTAGCAAAACAGATGGTTGGTCACCATTTAAAAATTGTAACAACACTGCATGGTACAGATATTACAGTTCTTGGTCAAGATCTTTCTTTAATCGATATGATTCGGTTTGGCATTGAGCAATCAGATGCGGTTACCGCAGTATCATATGATCTTGCAAAACAAACAAATGAGATCATCGGCACAGAGAAGGAGATCGATGTCGTCTATAATTTTGTTGATGAACGAGTCTATTATCGTAATCAGGATAAAGATTTACGTAAACAATACCTTATTCAAGATAATGAAAAGGTAATTATTCATATTTCAAATTTCAGACCAGTGAAACGTGTAGATGACGTTATTAGAAGTTTCTCAAAAATAAATGAACAAGTTGAGTCAAAACTATTACTTATAGGTGATGGTCCTGATAAATCGAAAGCTTGTAAATTAGTTAGAGAGCTTCGACTAGAAAGAAAAGTGATTTTTTTAGGTAATCAAGATAAACTTTCGGAATTATTGTCAATTAGTGATTTAATGTTATTGTTATCAGAGAAAGAAAGTTTTGGGCTTGTTATTCTCGAAGCAATGGCTTGCGGAGTACCTGTGATAGGGACAAATACAGGTGGAATTCCAGAGGTGATTGTAGATAAGGAAACAGGGTTTATCACGAATGTTGGAGATATTAACGATGTTGCCAAGAAAGCGTTATTACTTTTAAAAAATGAAACACTTCAATCTGAATTGTCCGAAAAAGCTGTTATGAGAGTGCGAGATGTTTTTCATTCTAATCTTATTGTGGAACAATATGAAGCCATATATAAACGATTAATTCATGACAAATAAGAGAAAGGAAATAAAGGGAATGCGAGAGCCATTTTATCAAGCGAAGGATATCTTATTAGAGTTGAAAAAACATGGTCATAAAGCCTTCTTTGTAGGTGGAGCAGTCCGTGATGCTTTGCTTGGGAAAGAAGTTGACGATGTTGATATCACAACATCAGCTACACCGGAAGAAGTGTTGAGAATTTTTCCGAAAACAATTCCAGTTGGTATTGAACACGGCACAGTGATTGTTAGACATAATGGCTGTTCCTATGAGGTAACAACATTTCGTACAGAGGCTGAATATGAAGATTTTCGTAGGCCGGCATCGGTTTCCTTTATTACTTCGTTAGAATCTGATTTGAGTCGACGCGACTTCACAATGAATGCAATAGCTATGACAGAAGAAGGGGAAATGGTTGATCCGTTTTCAGGACAAAAAGATCTTACAATGAAAATGATTAGGACGGTTGGGAACCCGAAAGAACGTTTTCAAGAGGATCCTTTACGGATGATGCGGGCGATTCGTTTTCTTAGTCAACTTTCTTTTCAATTAGATAATGGTGTTGAAGAGGCAATTACTGCTCAAGCTCCTCTTCTTAGACATATTTCAATTGAACGGATTGCAGCTGAATTTGAAAAGTTAATAAAAGGAAGAGCAGTAAGTTATGCATTAGAAAAGTTTATTGAAACGGGTTTGTATCAATATGTACCGGTATTTAACGAAAAAAAAGATGCCTTAGTATTACTTATGGACAATGATATTCGATCGCTTAAAGAGGATCGAGAGTATTGGGCGTTACTCATTTTCTATATGAATGAAGATCCCGAACTTGTACTGCGTCAGTGGAAGAGACCGAGCCGTTTAATTAAAGAGGTTAAGCAAATTCTAGCAAGTAATATGCTTGATTCTTATACTCTATATCAACTTGGATTAGAATTAAGTATTTCTAAAGCTAGAGTACTTGCTGTTGGAACAAAACGAACAATAAGTGAAGAAGAAATTAAAGATAGCTATCAATCCTTGCCTATACATGACCGGAAAGAGTTACAGGTATCTGCAGCGGACTTGATTCAATACAGAAACAAAAAGCCGGGCCCTTGGTTAGGTAATTGTTTAGCGAAAATTGAGCAAGCTGTTGTTGAGAGAAAGGTAAAAAACAGCAAAGCGGAGTTACTATCTTGGCTTGGGGAGGAAAATGAATGAGAGGTAAATTGTTACAAATGTTACTTGAACATGAAGGACAATATGTATCGGGTGAGAAAATTAGTCAGCATTTAGGTTGTTCTCGAACAGCAGTATGGAAGCATATCGAGGAATTACGTAAATCTGGTTATGAGCTTGAAGCTGCTCCGCGCAGAGGTTATCGAATTGTCTATAAACCAAATACGATTTCAGAACATGAGATTAAAGCAGAATTAAAGACAAAAGCGTTAGGACAAGAAATTGTTTACAAAGATTCTCTTGTAACAACTCAGGAAGTGGCCCATCGGTTAGCTGGTGAAGGAGCGATTGAAGGGACTGTTGTTGTAGCTGATGAGCAGACGGGCGGAAAAGGACGATTAGGCCGGGAATGGTATTCGCCAAAAGGTAGCGGATTATGGATGAGCATCATCTTGAAGCCGGAGATCCCGCCTCAACAAGCTCCGCAATTAACATTGCTGGCAGCGGCTGGTGTTGTCAGAGGTATACAGAAGGCAACTGGACTTGATTGTGAGATCAAATGGCCGAATGATATTTTATTTAATGGCAAGAAAATCGTTGGAATATTAACGGAAATGCAATCTGAACCAGATCGTATTCATTCTGTCATTGTTGGGATCGGTATTAATGTCAATCAACGGATTGAGCATTTTCCAGAAGAATTACAGCAAATTGCAACATCACTAGCAATCGAAACAGGACAAGAAGTAAGTCGAACGAATGTAATGAAACAAATCCTTGAAGAAATTGAAGGGTTATATTATACCTATTTAAAAAAAGGCTTTACTCCAATTAAAGAAATTTGGGAGAGTTTTGCTGTCAGCTTAGGAAAGTTAGTACGTGCCAGAACGATCCAGGGTGTTATTGAAGGCGTAGCAAAGGGAATTACAGATGATGGAGTTTTATTATTAGAGGATGAAAAAGGGGAAGTGCACAAAATTTATTCGGCAGATATCGAAATAAATATTACAAAATCGTGAAAATTTGATATACTTTTGCTAAGGGTAGTATCCACTTGGAACTACACCACCAAAAATGTTATATATTCGCAAAATTTGTTTGTCTGCCTTGATCCGCGAGGACTAGGACAGAGGGATTGTAGAAACCGTTAGTACTTGATTTGATAACAAATCCTTCTTTCCTTGCAGCGTGCAATGTGAAGAAGGATTTTTTTAATAATATTCGGTTATCCATTCCCCTCTGAGGTGGTGATCTTAACATGTGGTATCCACAAAGCATAAGAGAGGATGAGGAGAAATTGAAAAAGACATCAGATTTCAAAAAGATGAAAGTTATGAATGAACGGATTGCGATGTTAACGGCTTATGATGCCCCGTCTGCACGTTTTGCTGAACAAGCTGGAGTTGACATGATTTTAGTGGGAGATTCTCTTGGAATGGTCGTCCTAGGATATGACTCAACTGTTCCCGTTACGCTAGATGATATGATTCTCCATACGAAAGCAGTATTACGAGGTGCAAAAGAAACGTTTGTCGTGACGGATATGCCTTTTTTAACCTATCACAGCACTGTAAGCGAAACTTTGACAAATGCAAAAAGACTGATGCAAGAAGGCGGTGCACATGCCATAAAGGTAGAAGGAAATGGCAATGTAATTACGATGATTGAGCATTTAACACATGCCGGCGTTCCTGTTGTTGCCCATTTAGGTTTAACTCCTCAATCTGTCGGGGTGTTAGGGGGCTATTCAGTGCAAGGAAAAGATGCAGAAAGTGCAAAACAGTTGATCGAAGACGCCAAAAAAGTCGAAGCAGCTGGTGCTTTTGCTCTTGTTCTTGAATGTGTTCCAAAACAAATTGCTGAATCCATTTCAAAAGAGTTGCAAATACCAACAATCGGTATTGGTGCTGGGGTTGATACTGATGGTCAAGTGCTTGTCTATCATGATCTGATTGGTTATGGCAGTCATCGTGTCCCTAAATTTGTCAAAAAATATACAGATGTCACTCCGCAAATTGTCTCTGCAATTGAAATGTATGTAAATGAAGTAAAGAATGCAAAATTTCCAGAGGATGCACATTCTTTTTCAATGAAAGAGGAAGAATTGTTTCATTTGTATGGAGGAGTTAAATAAAATGAAAATCGTAAAAACCATAACTGAAATGCAAGAGCTCGTACAATCTTACAAACAAGATGGGAAGAGTGTTGGCTTTGTGCCAACGATGGGCTATTTGCATGAGGGGCATCTCAGTTTGATGAACAAAGCAAGAAGTGAAAATGATATTCTTGTCGTAAGTATATTTGTTAACCCGCTGCAATTTGGACCAAACGAGGATTTCGATCGTTATCCAAGAGATTTTGATCGTGATGAAGCATTGGCGAAAAATGCAAGCGTAGACATTATTTTTTATCCGGATGTAAAAGAAATGTACCCTAAAGAAATGGCAATGACAATCCATGTTCAACAAGGTATCGATGTTCTATGCGGAAGAAGTCGTCCGGGACATTTCGATGGTGTTGCGACAGTAGTCTTAAAATTATTTAATATTGTAATGCCAACAAATGTCTATTTTGGTATGAAAGATGCACAACAAGTTGCTGTCATTACTCAGCTGATTGAGAATTTTAATTTACCAATTAACCTTGTTCCATGTGACACATTAAGAGAAGAAGATGGACTAGCCAAAAGCTCACGTAATGTCTATTTATCAAGTGAAGAACGAAAGCAGGCAAGTGCTATTTATCAAAGTTTACAAAAAAGCATTGAGCGTATAAAGACAGGCGAACGTAACCCGCTAGTAATACGTGAATTTATTACCAGTTATCTAACTGACTATACAGATGGTATGATAGATTATGCAGAAATCCTCAGTTATCCAGAATTAAAGGAAATTGAGCATCTCAATGGAAACATCATTATTGCCATTGCTTTGAAATTTGAAAAAGCACGCTTGATTGATAACGTTACACTTACAGTTGAAAGTTAAAAGCGAATGTAAAATGTAAAATTTTTCGAGTGTCACGCGGATGAAAAAACATCAAGAGTAAGCTAATTAATTCTATATTCTAAATTCTTAATTATAAATTAAAAAAAGTTGGGAGAGGTCATTTATGTTTCGTACGATGATGAAGGGGAAAATCCACCGTGCACGTGTAACGGAGGCTAATTTAAATTATGTTGGAAGTATTACGATTGATGAAGATATACTTGATGCTGTAGATATGGTAGCAAATGAAAAAGTACAAATTGTCAATAATAACAATGGTGCTCGCTTTGAGACGTATATTATCCCCGGTAAAAGAGGGAGTGGTGTCTTCTGTCTAAATGGGGCTGCAGCACGTCTTGTACAAGAAGGTGATGTCATCATTGTGATCTCTTATGCATTAGTGGCAGAAGATCAAGTAAAAACTCATCAGCCAAGAGTGGCGATTATGGATGAAAGAAACACAATTGTAGAAATGTTAGGGACTGAGCCAGCTTCTACCGTACTATAGACTGCATATTTTCCTCCTTGAAGATGAACACTTACGAATAAATAGTTGTAAGAGGCCATCATAAGGGGGAATTTTTGTGGATAAATGGCTTAATGAATGGCAAAGTCAATTTGAACATGTAAAAAAGCAATGGAAAAAAAATAATCAAATCAATAAGACTCAATTAAACAAATTAATTGATGATACAGAGTTTGTCCTTGAAACATGGATGGAAATGGAAGATAAAATTGCTGATTTGAAAGAAGCAGTTGAAGAGGAAGAAACCGTTCCAAGAACGAAACTTTATAGTAAAACATATCAATCCGTTGGTACCGTTTATTTTAGTATCGATATGTTTGAGCGATCGATTAAAGAATTTGAAAAAGATTTACTAAATGGATGTGGTGAGCCGGAAATCCATTTATATCTGGGCTATGCTTATCTATATACAAGAAATTATGATAAAGCAAAGGAGCATTTTCTATTCCTGCTTCAATTGCCCCAAAGTAAAAGGGAAAAGCATTTTGCCTATGTTGGGCTAGGATTATTATATGGTCAACAGCAAGAGGTTGAACAAGCGATTCATTTTTTTGAAAAAGCTTTATCTGTTACTGGAAATGTCGATGTAGTGTATAATTTAGGGATATGTTATTTATTACTACAACGTCCACAATTATCTTTACCATATTTCAAAAAAGTTATTGAACTTTTACCAGAAGATGCTGAAGGATATTATTTTTTAGGGCATTGCTACATGAAGATCGGGGAAGAAGCAAAAGCATTTGAAGTGTGGTATACAGCGTTACAGCTAATCGAATATAAAGACTTACTAGTAACGCTTGCATATGAGTTTGAACAGTATGGTCATTATTTAGTAGCAGTCCATTGTTATAAGCGTTTATTAGCACTAGGTTTCAATGATATATGGGTACAACACGGGATTGCCTGGAATTATGGCTTGTTGGATGAAAAAGATAAAGCGCTGGATTTGTTTAAAAATTTGCTAAATAGGGAGCCGTACAATCAGAACCTTTGGATTTCATTTCTTTGGCTCCTCTCAAAGTGGAATGAGCAACGTGAACTTACTACCTCTATTGCAAAAATAAAGGAACAAGAGCTGTCACACCCGTTAATTGATAAAATTTTAGCGTGTACACATTAGTTCAAGGGAATATACCTTGAACTTTTCACCTTACATAAAAAACAAAATCGTAGTAATGAAATATAACATAAATAAAAGGAGGTGAGGATGTTGAAAGGGCGTTTTGTAGTTATGGACTTAGAAACAACAGGAAATTCACCGAAAAATGGAGATCGTATTATTCAAATTGGCGCTGTAGTCATTGAAAATGGTGAATTAACTGAAAGATTTAGTACATTTATATATCCTAACCGATCTATCCCGCTCTTTATTCAACAATTTACGGGGATCAATGATGAGATGGTTGAGTCAGCTCCTACTTTTGAAGAAGCAGCGCCAATGCTATTGAGACTATTAGATAATGCGTATTTTGTCGCTCATAATGTAAATTTTGATTTGTCCTTTTTAGATGCTGAGCTTCAAAATTGTGGTTATGAAGCTTTTTCAGGACCATCAATTGACACAGTTGAATTATCGAGGTTATTACTTCCATCGGAGAATAGCTACAAGCTTGGCCAACTGGCCGAAAAACTTAATGTTGATCATGATCGACCGCATCAAGCCGACAGTGATGCTGAAGTGACAGCTCAGTTGTTGTTATATTTATTTTCTAAATTAAATAAATTGCCGTTACTAACATTACAAAAACTCCAACCGTTACTAAAAAAATTTCATAGTGATCTTGACCGGATTATTGAAAATATTATACAAACAAAGCTATTAATGGTAAATAATGATGATGTGGATTATGATATTTATCGTCAACTTGTCTTAAAGAAACGATCCTCGATCGATAAAAACGAAGATACCTTTGATCATGACCAATTTAATGCTTCTAACCATGAATTATTAGATGGAACAGGTACATTGTCTGAAGTAATGGCCTCATATGAAATTAGAGAAGGACAACAGGAAATGATGAAAATCATTAATGATGCCCTTGAAGCGAATCAGCACCTGTTAATAGAAGCTGGAACGGGTACAGGCAAAACGTTGGCTTATTTGTTTCCAAGTGTCTATTATGCAAAAAAATATAAAGAGAAAGTGGTAATCAGTACACATACGATCCAACTTCAGGAACAATTGATTGAAAGAGATATCCCGATCTTGAAAAAAGCAGTACCATTTGATTTTTCGACTGCCATCTTGAAAGGGAGAAACCATTATTTATGCCTTCGTAAATTCGAATATTCACTATCAAATACATATGATGACCATTACGATGACGTATTAACAAAAGGTCAAATTCTCATTTGGTTAACCGAAACGGATACAGGTGATGTTGAAGAGTTAAATTTACCATCTGGCGGTATGCGATTATGGCATGAATTGAAAAGTGATGCAAAATCGTGCCTAGGCTCAAAATGTCCGTGGTTTACTCGCTGCTTTTATCACCAGGCCAGGCGTCGTGCTCTTGAGGCAGAACTAATCATTACAAATCATGCCCTGCTTTTTACAGATTTAGTTGTAGATCATCAACTTCTTCCAACTTATAAATATGCAGTCATTGATGAGGCTCATCATATCGAGGATGTAGCAAGTGATTATCTGGGATTACAAAGTGATTATTTTGCCTTTGCACATTCCTTTAACCGCCTTGGAACTGTGGATGGTCATGATTTAATTGCTAAATTATCTGAAATCGCAAAAACCTATTCACCAAAAGCAAATGATCTTTTTACCAAAATTGATAAAGAAAGTATTAATTGTAAAATTGAGCTTGATGAATTATTTAGAATGATTCATGACTATGTTGTTAATCAAAAAACAAGCAATAGTGAAGTAGGTCGAGTAAGCTATCGCTATGAAGCCCATAAGGAAAAAGGGAAACATTGGTCTGCGGTAATGGAAGCAACACTCAGAGTAAACAGCCAATTAAAAGATATAATGAGGGATATGAAAAAGATCGCTCACTTACTTCATGAAGCAGAGACCGAGTTCACATTTGTTGAGAAAGGCTACTTATCCAGTTTCAATAGTGTTATGGCAACAATGGAAGAAGAGAGAAGTAAGTTAGAGCAATTGTTACTGCAGTATGATCCGGAATATGTCTATTGGATAGAAGCAGATGCCAAAGGTGCAAAAAATGCGATCTATATGTACAGTAAGCCAATTGATGTTTCAGACCGTTTGGCAGATGAATTTTTTGCCAAAAAACATAGTGTTATTATGACATCTGCAACATTGACGGTAAAAGATTCGTTTTCGTATCTTATTGACCGACTTGGACTTATTGACTTTGGACCACAAACAGCGATCATCAAATCACCATTCACATACGATCACCAAGTGCAAATGATGATTCCAACAACTGTCCCTAATATTAAAGATGTTGCTGAAAATGAATATGTCGCTTCAATAACTGAGCATCTATACGAATTAGCAAAAACAACTGATGGCAGAATGCTTGTTTTATTTACATCATATGAAATGCTGCGAAAAACATATTACAGTTTAAAAGATATTAATAATGATCAGTTTGTCTTAATAGGTCAAGGGATTAATAGCGGGAGCAGGGCCAAACTCACGAAAAGCTTCAAACAATATGAACAAGCGATTTTGTTTGGTACATCAAGCTTCTGGGAAGGTGTCGATATCCCTGGGGAGGATCTTACTTGCTTAGTTATAGTTCGTTTACCTTTTTCTCCACCTGATAATCCAATTATTGAGGCTAAATCTGAACGATTAAAAGAATTAGGAAAAAGTCCCTTTATGGAACTATCACTTCCGCAAGCCATTATTCGCTTTAAACAAGGGTTTGGGCGGTTAATTCGGACGAGAAAGGACCGTGGCGTCATCGTCGTTTTTGATCGGCGGTTAACAACAACAAGATATGGAAAATCATTTATTAAGTCTTTACCACCGCTTAACGTAATTGAAAAGCCTTTGGATGAACTTCTTATACACTTGAAACAATGGTTATAAAATTGTGAATTAGGATATAGTAATAGTTCGGATGCAAACTTTATAAAATGTCCTCAGGGTATCCAACATCAATATAATCATTTATTACTAGTGCGGAGGGAATCGGTGTGCGTTTTTTTGTGTCTATGATTGGAATTGCAATCATGTTATTTATTGGTGGATGTCAAGCTGTGGAACCGGCAGCAACGACGATTGATCAGGTTGAAGGTGTTCATCTTAACTTATTAGAGACTGAAATTGCGCTAACGTTTTTCAGTTTGACAAGTGGGGAGTCGACACTTATTCAAAATGGAATGAACGGGACAGTGTTAATCAATACGGGAGATGTCATATCGAAACAGGAATTAGAGGATCGTTTGGCAATGTACCATGTTGAGCGCATTGATACGATACTGATTACAAATGGGAATCCCGAATATATAGGAAACCTGCCTTCGATAATTCAAAAATACAATGTAAATAAAATCATTGTCCCTAATGTCATTAGGGACAAATTAGTGTCTGCTTATCACCTGGATCCCCAAACAGTAGAAGGCTGGGATGTTGGTAAACAAAATGATATCTTACCTGGCATCCTCACTGAAGTTTTTTATGTAGAGGAGAAAGATGAGGATAGTCAAGGAGCAATGGTTGTCTCATTTGTTTATGAAAACTACCGTACATTATATATGGGAATCGCTAATGAAGATGTAGAACGAAAACTGACTGAAAAGTACCCGCTAAAGTCAGCCATTTTGAAGGTTGCAGATTTTGGAAGTGAAAAAGGTACATCACAGGTTTTTCTTGAAGAAGTTGACCCTCAAGTTGCTATTTTGTTTAAGAAGAAGTCACGAATGGTAAGTGAGCTCGTCATTGAGCGTTTACAGGAAACGTGGATTGATATCTATCAGACGTATCGGCACGGAAATGTATCGATCAAATGTAATGGTGATGATTATGAAATATTGACAGTTCGTTCTGATGAAGAGGATTTATCCGGTGTAACACCGAAATAATTTAAGCTTTATGATATAAGGGGAATTTGGTGTATGAAACTACTTTTTTATAATGCAGTAATCATTACGGGAAATCGGAATGCTGAAGTAATTAATCATGGTTACTTTACTGTTCACGATGGAAAAATTCACTCAATAGCAAGTGGAATACCAGAGTTTAGCGAGTACGATAATTATACGAAAATGAATCTAAAAGGAAAATGGGTTATGCCTGGCTTAGTAAATACGCATAGCCATTCAGGAATGACGCTCTTAAGAGGGTTTGGTGACGATCTGCCTCTGCAACAATGGCTTCAAACAAAAATGTGGCCAATGGAAGCAAAATTTACAAGAGAAACAATTCAAAAAGCAAGCTCGTTAGCCATTCTTGAAATGTTAAAATCAGGGACGACTACTTATTTAGACATGTATATTCATATGGACGAGGTTGCTCAGATTGTTAAACGTACAGGGATCCGTGCTGTTTTAACAAGAGGAATCATTGGTTTATGTCCAAAGGCAGAGCAAGAAGAAAAATTACTGGAAGCACTTACTTTTGCAAAGAAATGGAATCATCAAGCAGAGGGACGAATTACAACGATGCTGTCACCGCATAGTCCATATACATGCCCACCTGAATTTATCGCTGATATTGTTACTGAAGCAAGAGCGGCAAATCTTCCTGTTCATACGCATATGTCTGAGACAAGGCGTGAAGTTGAGGAAAATATTGTACGTTATAACAAACGTCCAGTTGAACATTTGGCTTCCCTAGGCTTTTTTGATGGTCCTGCGCTCGTTGCACATGCTGTTCATCTTACTGATGAAGAAATAACATATTTGGCACAGCAAAATGTTGCCATCTCACATAATCCGGCTAGTAACCTAAAGCTCGGATCAGGGATTGCCAATATAAGCAAGATGATCGATCAAGGGCTGAAAGTGTCAGTAGGGACGGATAGTGTTGCATCAAATAACAATCTAGATTTATTTCAGGAAGTACGTTTAGCGGCACTTATTCAAAAAGGAAATACACATAATCCAACTGTCCTTCCGGCAAGGGAAGCAATGAAATTGGTAACGATCAATGGGGCAGATTCGTTATTTCTTACTAACATAGGCAGTTTAGAAGTGGGAAAAGCTGCAGATTTTATAACGATTGACGCGAGCAAACCGCATTTACAACCCTATGGAGAGAAACAAATCATTTCCCATCTTATCTATTCGGTCTCTGGCTCTGATGTGTCAGATGTGTTTGTCGATGGAGATTGCTTAGTAAAAAGTGGAGAATGTGTAACAATTGATGAGGAAAAGGTTGTATTTGAGGCGAATGAAGAACTTAAAGCATTAATGAATCGCATTTAATTTTAGATGTTAAGGTAAGTTAAAGGGGAAAACTGAAAAAAAGACCTGTATCAAGGCGGATACAGGCGTCAATATTGGAAGTGTAGGCAGGAGGAAAATTTTTTTATTCATTGCTTTCTATACTTGGAAATTTCGTTTGCCTAAAGTTTAATGAAAGTTTCTTCTCCATTTGAGGCCTGTCCGGTGAAGAGAGGGCAAACTGTTCTTTTTCTAGTTGGAACCAATCATCGGTTGTGAATCGTGATTGGTCAAAGGTTGCTGATAGTCGTTCCACGCTCATTCCTCCTTTGTTTGAGCGGTATTTATATTGTGGCCATTTTCATATATGATATGTTAGTAATTGTTTCGCTGAGAGGAAGAACTTTATTGAGGAGGAAAATTTCTAGATGAAAAGCAATATTGAGGTATTATCAACTGTTAACATTACGAGCACACCTGATTTATACAAAATTGTCGATTCACTAAATCGAACATTAAAAGAGAGAGATGTAATGTTTGGTCTTGCATTGGATGAAAAAGATAAGAATAAAATGGTGTTTACCATTTATCAAACATAATTTGGTGCTTTCATGAAAAAGTGGATTCTAATCATTGCTCTGTTTTTAATGACCCTAATTATTTGGCAATTCTCTCTTTTTTATCAGTCAATACAAGAAACTAAACTCGTGACTCAAGACGAAGCGCTCGCGATAATGAATGAAAAACTTAACATAAGCGAGGTGGATGATGTTGATTTTTATCATGGTACTGAAGCATATCAAATCATCCATGCAAAAAACGATCATGGTGAAGAAATTATCGTATGGGTTTCTGAGGATGGGGAACAAATTATAAAGAAAAAAGTTGAAGATGGCTTACGTATAGAAGAAGTTGAACAATTTATTCAAGATGAGCTTTCCCCACAAAAAATTATTAGTATACGATTAGGTATGGAAAATCATTTACCAGTATATGAAATTGTTTATATTCATGAAGATGGTCGCTATTCTTTTCATTATGTTACGTTTGAGGACGGATCATTTGTGAAGCGGTATCATTTACAAAATGCATAAATAATCTGATAAAAAGGCTTGAATCCATGTTTCACAACACGTATAGTTATATAATAAACCTTAGTGGGAGGAAATTTAACGATGAAGTTAGCAAAACGCGTATCAACATTGACACCATCAAGTACTTTAGCAATTACTGCAAAAGCAAAGGAACTAAAAGAAGCTGGCCATGATGTTATTGGTTTAGGTGCCGGAGAACCAGACTTCAATACTCCACAATATATTATTGATGCAGCTATGAAAGCAACGGAAGCCGGAAATACGAAATATACACCAGCTGGCGGTTTACAACCGTTGAAAGAAAGCATTATTAAAAAGTTTCAAAACGATCAAAATATTACATATAAAGCAAGTGAAATTATTGTTTGCAGTGGTGCTAAGCATGCACTATATACATTATTTCAAGCATTACTTGACGAAGGGGATGAAGTTATCATTCCAACCCCATATTGGGTAAGTTATCCTGAACAGGTAAAGTTAGCAGAAGGAACACCGGTTTATGTTGAAGGTAAAGAGAGCAATGATTTTAAAATTACACCAGAGCAATTGGAAGCAACAATCACTGCGAAAACAAAAGCATTTATTTTAAACTCACCTAGTAACCCTACGGGATCTCTTTATACGAAGGAAGAGCTAAAAGCATTAGGTGATGTTTGTCTTAAGCATGATATTTTGATTGTATCTGATGAAATTTATGAAAAATTAGTTTATGGCGGGGCGAAGCATGTTTCAGTAGCTGAACTTTCACCAGAATTAAAGGAACAGACAATCATTATTAATGGTGTATCCAAATCTCACTCAATGACTGGCTGGAGAATTGGTTATGCAGCAGGAAATGAAGCCATTATTAAGGCAATGACAAATTTGGCAAGTCATAGCACTTCAAATCCAACGACAATGGCTCAATATGGATCGATTGCAGCATACAATGAAGATGACGGTTCAGTTGAAAAAATGCGTGCAGCTTTTGAGGAGCGTTTGGATAAAGTATATGAGCAGTTAATTAAAATTCCAGGCTTTTCGTGTGTAAAACCAAAAGGTGCTTTCTACCTTTTCCCAAATGCAAAGGAAGCAGCAACAATGTGCGGCTATGACAATGTTGATGATTGGGTAACTGATGTACTAGAAGAGGCCAAAGTTGCCTTAGTTCCTGGTTCAGGCTTCGGTGCTCCAGACAACGTCCGTCTATCATACGCAACATCACTTGATCTTCTAGAAGAAGCGATCAGACGTATTGATACGTTTGTACGAAATAAATCGAAATAATTAAATACAAGATGTGAGTCCAAGTAGGGCTTGCATCTTTTTAAATTTAGAATTTAGAATTTTATAATTAAAACCTTCGTATGGTATTTCCAAGAAGAGCTTCTTCGAATAACGTAAGACAATCCTCTCTTCATTGTTTTTACCTTTTAGAGATTGTATAATGAAGGTTAGCGCATAGATACATACATAACGTGCAAAATTGTTTATTTTGGAGGGAAAAAAGTGAAAACGACAATTTCTCAAGTTGGTAAATATGTCGATCAAGAGGTCACAATTGGGGCATGGCTCGCAAATAAACGTTCCAGCGGAAAAATTGCTTTTTTACAATTACGAGATGGAACTGGATTTATTCAAGGTGTTGTTGTAAAAGCAGAAGTTGGTGAAGATCTGTTTGCTACTGCAAAAAACCTGACCCAGGAAAGTTCATTATATGTAAAAGGACATGTTCGGGCAGACGAGAGAGCACCTTCGGGGTATGAACTGACGGTAACTGGCGTTGAGGTCATTCATGAAGCTGTAGATTACCCAATTACACCAAAAGAGCATGGAACTGAGTTTTTAATGGATCATCGTCATTTATGGCTTCGTTCGAAACGACAGTATGCCATTATGAAGGTGCGAAACGAAATTATTAGAGCTACGTACGAATTCTTTAATGAACAGGGGTTTGTAAAGGTAGATCCGCCAATATTAACGGGTAGTTCTGCTGAAGGAACAACAAACCTTTTCCATACAAAATACTTTGATGAAGATGCTTATTTGTCCCAAAGCGGTCAATTATATATGGAAGCAGCTGCGATGGCATTAGGAAAGGTATTCTCTTTTGGACCAACATTCCGTGCTGAGAAATCGAAGACACGTCGCCATCTGATTGAGTTTTGGATGATTGAACCAGAAATGGCATTTGTAGAACATGAAGAAAGTCTTCAAATTCAGGAACAATACGTTTCTTATGTTGTTCAATCAGTTTTGAAAAATTGTAAGCTCGAATTACAAACATTAAATCGTGATACAGAAAAATTAGAGAAGATTGTTGCACCTTTTCCAAGAATTTCGTATGATGATGCTATTAAATTTTTACAAGAAAAAGGGCATGACATTAAGTGGGGCGAAGACTTCGGTGCTCCTGATGAAACAGCGATTGCAGAAAGCTATGAAAAGCCTGTATTTATTACCAATTATCCTGCTGAAATTAAGGCCTTCTATATGAAGCCGGACCCTAATCGCGAGGATGTTGTTCTCTGTGCTGATTTAATTGCTCCAGAAGGATATGGGGAGATTATTGGCGGCAGTCAGCGAATTGATGATCTTGAATTATTACAACAACGCTATGATGAACATAACTTATCAGAAGAGGCATATAAATGGTATATGGATTTAAGAAGGTACGGCTCTGTACCTCATTCGGGCTTTGGCTTAGGCCTTGAAAGAACAGTTGCATGGTTATGCGGAGTCGAGCATGTTCGTGAAACTATTCCATTCCCACGATTACTTAACCGTTTGTATCCATAATAAATAATAGAAAAACCTCCAGTGTGAGGTTTTTTCTCTTTCTAGCTCCGGAGGCGCTTTTCTAATTTCCTGAAAGTGATAAGTTCACCATCAAAAAAATAATTTTCTGTTTATATGTAGAACGCTAACCTATCTAAATAGGACATGATATAATAACGTGTGAGGTGTTCAGCTATGGACAAACAAATAATGAAAAAATGGATAACAGCAGGACATGTTTCAATCCCAAAGTTGTTATTTCAATATTATGTTAAACTAAAACTAGATGAGAAGGAATTAATGGGTTTACTTCATATTCATACGTATATAGAAAGTGGTAATTATTTTCCAACTCCTGATGTTATTTCTGAAAGAATGACATTATCACAGGCTGAATGTGCTGAATTAATGCGTTGCCTAGTGAAAAAAGGCTATTTGGAATTAAAGCAATATCAAGACGAAAATCAGGTGATGTATGAGACTTTTTCGATTGAACCACTTTGGGAAAGTCTTCTTCTTTTATTGCAAAATGAAAAACAAGAGGCTGAGAAAAAGTCGCATGAGCAAGAAGAAACAAATTTATATTCAATCTTTGAAAAAGAGTTTAGCCGACCATTATCACCGATGGAATGCGAAACGCTATCAATGTGGATCGATCAAGATGGGCACTCATCTACAATGATTATCGCAGCACTTCGAGAAGGAGTTATCTCAGGAAAATTAAATTTCAGGTATATAGATCGGATTCTATTTGAGTGGAAGAAAAATGGGATTCAAACTGTCGAACAAGCAAAGCAATATGGTGAAAAGATTAGAAAACATTATCAACGGCCTCGTCGAAGTGAAGAGAAAGAAAAAACAGCACACTCTTTTCCAAATTATAATTGGTTAGAACAGTGATGAACGAGAGGACCATTCCTCTCGTTTTTTCTATAATTAAATGAATCGTAATGATTGGGAGTGAAAGAATGTTAACAAAGAAACAAATTACTGAAGTTCTCGATGTAATGGGGGAAATGTTTCCAGATGCACATTGTGAATTACATCATTCTAATCCATTTGAGTTAACGATTGCAGTGCTTTTATCTGCGCAGTGTACAGATGCACTTGTCAACAAAGTGACACCCGCACTGTTTGAAAAATATAAAACTCCAGAAGATTACCTTGCTGTTCCGTTAGAGGAATTAGAACAGGATATTCGAAAAATAGGTTTGTTTCGAACAAAAGCAAAAAATATAAAAAAACTGTGTCAAACATTGCTTGAACATTATAATGGTGAAATTCCTAAAGAACGACAAGAATTAGAGAAATTAGCTGGAGTAGGGCGGAAAACAGCGAATGTTGTGATGTCTGTAGCTTATGGAATCCCGGCAATTGCGGTGGACACTCATGTAGAAAGAGTAAGCAAGCGGTTAGGGATATGTCGCTGGAAGGACTCTGTTTTGGAAGTTGAAAAGACGTTAATGAGAAAAATCCCTGAGGAACTCTGGTCAGACACCCATCACCGATTAATCTTTTTTGGGCGATATCATTGTAAAGCACAATCACCACAATGTGAACAATGTCCATTGCTTACGATTTGCCGAGAAGGGAAAAAGCGAATGAAGGTGAGGTCATAAAATGATCCATGAATTAGCTGTTCCAAAAGAATTACAGTCCACACCGTTTTATAGTGAGAAATCTGTTATCGTTTTTAATGAAAACTTTTCATTTGAAAAAAATATTCAAGAGCAGCCATTTCTTTATGAATTATTGGCACAGCAAAAAATTGAAGCGTACAAGCCATGGGCAGATCACGAACAGTCAATTGAGATATTATTTCAAAATTGGACAGGAGCAGAACAAGTCCTTAATGATTATTATAAAGTACGTGACCGTAAAAAAGCACGAAAACCAATGATCGAGCAGCTTAGTGGATTAATTCAAATCATTTATTGGGGAAATGGGTTACCCGTACCTATTTTAGATGATTGGCAAAAGAAAACGGATGATTTATCGATTAAACCAGTAAACATTACTGAACGGATTTCTTTTATTAACGATACGCCCGATCACTATCATTCTTTTATTCAACTCAGCCAATTATTTGCAGAGTTTATTAAGCAATATAAGGTAACCATTTCTCTTGAAAAAAATAGGAAAAGAATTTTCGAGTAAAGGTTCTTTTCATTTTTTTGAAAATTCGGTATAGTGATGGTACGTAGATAAGGAAGGTGCATAATTATGTCAATAGCTCAGCAAACAAAACTAGATATCGAATCTGTTGTTCAACTTAATGAGGAAGAACAGCATCGGATAAAGTTACTAAAAGAAAAGAGAAAACAGGAAACATTTGAAGTTGCATTTTGTGGCCATTTCTCTGCCGGTAAGTCAACAATTCTAAATACATTGTTAGGGGCAGAGGTATTGCCAACAAGTCCAATCCCAACGAGTGCCAATATTATTTCGATCAAAAATGGTCCACTCGCATTAAGTGTTACGAGTCATGATGGAAGTGAAAAGATATGGAAAGGTGAAATTCCATGGCATCAAGTTCGTGAATGGGGGATGGATGGTCATGAAATTTCTACAATGACGATAACAGCACCACTTGCTTTTCTAGGTGAGCATAGTGCTATTTTAGATACTCCCGGGGTTGATTCAACTGATGATTCACATCAGGCTGTAACGGTTGAACAGCTGTATACAACTGATTTTATTGTTTATGTAATGGATTATAATCATGTTCAGTCTGAAACAAATTTATACTTTCTTAAGCAATTATCAAAAGAGAAGAAACCTTTATTTATTATTATCAATCAAATTGATAAACATAATGAGGCAGAGTTATCAGTAACAGCTTTTAATCAATCGATTGAGGAAGTATTCAGACGGTGGGAAATTAATTATCTTGAATTATTTTATACGTCGATGAAAAAGAAAGACCATCACTTAAATGAATTTAAACAGTTCGAGAAGAAAATAAAGGGACTACTCTACCACAGTAAACAGTTAATTGATCATTCGAATCACCGTTTATATGAAGGAGTATACCAGGCTGTTGAAAGCCGTTTACACCAAGAAATGCTTGAAAATGTTGATGAAGTCGTTGCTGAAATGGAGGAGCAAGGGTATGAAGGGAGTCAACTGAATGAACGAGAGCAATTGCAACAGCAACTTACAACGATTATAAATGAACCGAATCGAATCGAGCACGCATATGGAAAGGAACTGGATCACCTTTTTAAGAACGTTACATTGTTCCCGTATACAACGACTGAATTAACGAGAGAGTGGCTAGAAAGTATACAACCTGGGTTTAAAGTGGGATTGTTTTTTACAAAAAAGAAAACCGAAGAAGAACAAAGTCAACGCCTTAACAAACTTGTAACAGAGTTGAATGATAAAATAAAGTCACAGCTGTTATTTCATCTTCAAGCGTTATTTCAACAGTCTGACAGAACGAGATTGTCTAACCGGGAAAAGTTTGAAACCGCAGTTGATGCACTGCACTATGAAGTGGATGGTCAGTTCATCCAAAGTCGCGTCAAAATAGGTAATGCCAGTCGCGATTATGTTTATACGTTTACAAAGGAACTGACAGCGGTTATTGTTAGTGAATTAAAACGGAAATGCCAAGACGTTATTGCAATTGAAAAAGAAGGAGTAATTCCTTATCTGCAGTCAGAAAAAAATAACATTGAAATGAAATTAGCGCAACTTGAGAAAGTTCATTCATTTGTTGAGAAAGTCGAGCAAGTGAAGGGGGAGTATGAAGCGGTTTCGCAAAATGTTAAAACATTGCTGCAGGAATTAGATGATCATCAAACATTTGAAAATGAAATTCGTGCTACATTTTCGTTATCTTATCAAGAACAAGAGGACAATTGTTTTGGTTCAGTTACATTACCAGAAGACAATGTAATTGAAACAAATTGGACTGGTGAACATGAAGCAAAGAAAGACAAAGACAGTGCATTTTCTGAGGAAGAGACGAAAAAGTGGCTAGGGAAGTTAGAAGAATCACTTCATCCGTTTCGAAATAAAAAGATACTTCAGCACGAACGAAATCAATTAATCGAACGAATTGAACGATACAATAAACAAACCTTTGTTATTTCGTTATTCGGTGCCTTCAGTGCTGGAAAGTCTAGTTTTGCGAATGCCCTTATTGGTGAATTTATTTTACCTGTTTCACCAAATCCAACAACAGCAACAGTGAATACGGTTCGCAGATCAGATGAAGAGCACGAACATGGTACAGCTGTTGTGTTTGTAAAATCAAAAGAACAGCTAGAAAAAGAAGTGGCTACAGTAGGAAAGCAATTAGATGTTGAATTAACGTTAGACACGTTGTTAACATGGAAGCCAAAGAACAATCAAATTATCTCGACTTGGCAAAAGACGTATGCTGATTATTTATTAACAATTAAAGGCAGTCTGAAAGAAACAACGTGGGAATTGGGCGGACAATTTACAGTAACAATAGAGGATTTAAAAGAGCTCATTGCCGAGGAAGATAAAGCTTGTTTGTTAGAGGAAGTAACGATTTATTATGATTGCCCAATTACGAAAAAAGGCATTATTCTAGTTGATACACCAGGTGTTAACTCGATTCATGGCCGTCATACAAATGTTGCGTTCAGGCAGCTTCGCCGATCAGATGCGATTTTCTACTTGACCTATTATAATCATGCCTTTTCAAAAGCCGATCAATATTTCTTACAACAAATGGGTAAAGTGAATGAAAGCTTTAGTCATGACAAACTTTACTTTGTCATCAATGCAGCTGATTTAGCAGGAAGTGAACGTGAGCTCAATGGGGTACGGAAGCATGTCTATGATCAATTGCTGCGAAATGGGATCACATCACCACGACTGCATCACGTTTCAAGTAAACAAGGATTGGAAGCAAAACAAGGGAAAAGTGATGATACAAGTTTTGCGGCATTTGAAACAGTCTTCTATCGTGATACAATTTCTGAATTAAAGCAATTGAGCAGTGACCTAATAAAAGAAGATTTCAACCAATTTGTTCAGAAAATCGATGACAGTCTCTCATTTATGACGGAAGCGAAGGAAAAACAGCAGGAACGGTTTGAACAGCTGAAACAACTCGTTACCGAAAAGAAGGAGACTGTAAAAGACTTATCATTCCAGCATGTGCTCCGTGATATAAAAGGAGAGCAAGCACAGCTTCTTCTTTACTTAAAGGATCGATTGAGTTTTGTATTAAATGATTATTATCCGTCTGCGATTAATAGTTCGGTTATCACTGGAACGAGTAAAAAAGCAGGACAGGACCAATTATTGGCTGCCATTAAAGAATGGCGTACGTTAGGTGAATATTTCTTAAAACAGGAAATTGAAGCGACAATGATCCGTATCGAAGAAAAAGTGAAGGTAAGGATCAAAGACTGGCTATTGGAAGAAGTGAAAGTGCTGCAACAAGGATTGCCACATTTATATTGTGAGGCTGAATTTGATCTTGCCTCATTGAACTTGCCAGAAGAGACTCAGCTTATTCCTGTTGAAGGCTCTGAGTTTGTCTCGGTATTTAAATCGAAAAAAGACTTTTTTGAAAATGGAGTAATCAGGGAATTAAAGGAAAAGCTTGTTGCAAAGGGAAGTGAATTAGGTTCTCACACTTTACAACATGTTGCTGATCATTTAAATCATGAGTTAATGGCTCTCATTCATCGTGCAGAGGATGAGTTAAAAGGGAGATTAGCGCAGGCATTAGATGAAGAGGTTAATCGCTTTGCGGCATTGTTTGATGAGTCAGAACAGGATGCATTAATAACTGAAAAGAAAACGTATCAAGAATTAGTAGTATAACAATGAAAACGCCCTGTACAGTTCCTTTAACTGTACAGGGCGTTTTTAGATGTTAGCTCTGTCGCCTTTGCTTTTCTTATTAGTTTGTTGTTAAATCAACGACATCTTCAATAATCGAGGAATCACCCTCGTCACGGTTTTCATTGTCGTTTTCTCGATCTCTGCCTCTGTCGCGCTCATTTTCTCGATTACGTTCTTCATCACGGCGCTCGTCTTCATCGCGTTGTTGATCTTCATCTTCTTCTGGAGGAGGAAGTTCTTCAACAGGGTCAGGAATTTCTTCTTCTTGAATTCCTGGTACCGAGACTTGAACGGTGGCTGGATTACTCTCCATATCATTATGGACGGCGATAACACTGAATTGATAAGTTGAACCAGCTGTTGGACTAAAGATAATATGCTGCATTTCACTTGATACTGTCAGAACAGTGGACTCACCTCCATCAATCGTTTGGACAATTTTAAACGATGTTCCTGAAAGTTCAGTTGGCGGATAACCCCAGCTTAGCATAATTTGATCTGTATCCTCATTATACCCAGCAACCAAATCCTGTGGAGTCGTAGGTTTGTTATACACTTGAGAAACTCTTTGCGGTTCTGTTCCTCTAACAAACAATTCGTACATGATTTGGCTTGATGGTGTATGTGCACTAGGTAAAAGTCCTGTACCTCTTTCAATACCGACTCTAACAACTGAATCAGGTTGTTTAAAGTCAGGGGTCGTTACATTGCTGGAAACATCCTCCATTACATGCTTGAAGATAAGCTGTGCGATATTCCGGTTGTTTCCAGTAATAAAATGGTTCTCACCTAACTTGCTGTACCCCGTCCATACTGCAGCAGTATATTTCGTTGTGTAACCGGCAAACCAAACGTCACGAACAGCACCATTTGGAATACGGAAATCTTGTTTTTCCTTATCTGTGAAGTTGGTCGATCCTGTTTTCCCTGCAACTGGGAGACCAGAAATTCGTGCTTGTGTACCTGTTCCGTTATTAACAACAGTTTTGAGCATATCGCTAATCATATAAGCGGTATAATCACTCATGGCAATAACTGATTCAGGTTGGTTGTTTATTTCTCTTCCATCAGGGAAAACAACCTTACGAACTGTATGAGGCTTGTGGTAAACACCTTCATTTCCAAAGGCAGCATATGCTCCTGCTAAATCAAGAGAAGACACTCCTGTTCGAAACCCGCCAATGGCATAGGCTTCTGTTACTGGTTCATCAAAAGGGATGCCCAATTTGGATGCGAATTGCTCAGCACGCTCAGTACCAACTTCTTGAATTGCTTTCACTGCTGGTATATTCCAGGACATACGTAATGCTTCACGCATTGAAACATTTCCTTGGTATTGATTATTCCAGTTTCTAAGTGGCGTCCCATTACTATACGTATGTGGCTCATCTTTAATTTGATGATGAGTGGACCATTTATTATCTTCAATCACTGGTCCATAGGCTAGTATCGGTTTACTTGTTGAGCCTGGTTGCCGTTTAATGCCAGTGGCATAATTTAGAGCCCTGGCGACATTGTTATTTTGACGACTGCCTCCAATAGCTTTAATTTCACCAGTTTCAGTATCTAATAATGTGATTCCTGCTTGGAAATCATCGTCCGGATAATTAATATAGTTATTTGTTTGCAACACTTCTTCAACATGAGTTTGTGCTTCTGGGTCCAATGTTGTATAAACCTTTAGCCCGCCATAATAGATTTCTTGTGATGTGATCCCATCAATGGTCTCAAGTTCTTCAATCACTTGATCGAGAAATGACTCATATGGATAAGATTCCCGTTCAACGACGTTCAATTGACTTTCAACAGGAACAGCACGTGCAGCCTCTGCCTGTTCTGGTGTGATTTTCTCATATTTCTCCATTAATGAGATAACAATATTACGTCGTTTTTCTGCAGCTTCAGGATTTTTAATTGGGTTGTATCCATTCGGTCTTTGTGGCAAACCAGCCAAAAGGGCAGCATCCTCTATTGTTAGCTCATCTAAAGTTTTATTAAAGTATGTCTCTGCAGCCATTACAACTCCATAAGAGCGCTCAGAAAAAAACGTTTGATTCAAATACATTTCTAGGATTTGATCCTTTGAATACATTCGTTCCAGCTTAATCGCTAAATACTGTTCCTGAATTTTCCGTTTAATTGTTTTATCAGGAGTCAGATAAAAGTTTTTAATTACCTGTTGAGTAATTGTACTTGCTCCTTCAGCAAAATAACCACTTGTAATGTTTGCCCGTAATGCCCCAAACATACGGCGGATATCAATTCCGAAATGTTCCCGAAACCGAATATCCTCAGTTGCCAAAAAGGCATCCTCGACAAGCTGCGGAACCTCACTAATACTTACATTAATACGATTCTCATGAGTTTCTAAGCGGGATACTAATTCACCGCTCTGATCATAGATATGTGAGGTTTGGGCAATCTTGAGTTGATCTGGATCTAAAGAAGGAGCATCTTTGATCATTGCAAAGACTGTAATTCCTCCTGCAACAATAGCAATTGCGCATACCGCAACAAATATAATTACGATTTTTTTCAATAGCCCTTTATTTTGTTTGTTCTTTTCTTTTCTTTTTTTTCTTTCAAGCTCTTTTTGTTTACGTCGACCTTCTCGAGTAGTCATATCATCTGACATCGAAGTTCCCCCTTTCACTTGCATAAGAGCGATCGATCATTACATCTGTAGACAAGCTCAATCAACATTATGCAAAACGACTACTATATAGACGTTAAATGTATGAATTTGTTACATATTAATCAAAATAAATATCATCAATAACTTTTAGATAGTCAATTCTTGGATGAATACCAATGGGTATATAATGACCGTATTGTTCGATTGTTGTTTTCGGTATTGATTTCCTGCCTTTCTCCTGTTTCTCCCAATATTCAATTAGATAGGAAGCATCAAACAAATAATTTTCATCGGATAATGCAAATCTTAATAGTACAAAACAAATACCACCATGCTTGCATACTTGTGTCATATGATCAATTTGGTGCTGATGGAAGTTTTTTAATGGAAAAGATGTTTTGTTTCGAGATTCTTTTGCTTCGAAATCCATATATTTTCCACGGTACACACCATTATAATCCGTTGTCGATGGTTGTTTGAAATAAGCTTCTTTTACTACGGCTGCACTTCGTTTAGGGTATTCCACTTTTACAATTTGGAGTGGTGTCGGTTTTTTATGAATAACGGCAGTTCCATTGGCTAAATAATAATCATTTGTAACATTGATATCCTCTTCAAGAGACATCCCTCTATTACTATAGTTTGCTTTTTTGAGAGAGGGATTAGTCAATTTCTGTGCAGAAGGAACATATTTTTTGCCGTTTGGATACCGAACAGCCATCATTACTTCACCGTCCTATCAATGATTTCATAATTATAACTAAAAGATTGTAGGCTTCCATCACAATATCCTATCATACTTTTTCGAAAGCGAATAGTTTTTTATTAGTATGAGAACGTAAGGTAAATCAATTCTAACAGTTAATAAACAGTTTTAAATGAAGAGTTTCGGTGAGGGGGATTCTCTTGGTTTTTAAGAAGTATGACCAACAGCATCTTTTAAAAATGATAAAAAGGAAAGTGGAAAAAGGTAACCTCGATAATATTTCACGTACCGTATTTTATCAGCAGTTTTATTTTAAACACCAAGAAATAAAATGGGCATTTTTAGCAAGTATGGTTTCTAGAAATGCAGGTTGGAATATGACAGATCTTGAGGGGGAGTTATTTCAACGAAGCCTACCAAAACAGTACCGGGACATTCTTTTTTATACATATGAGCGAGCAAACTGGCTAATTTTTGAAGATGCTTATCCGCAATTATTGATCTATGAAGAATCGAAAAAACGGCAGCAACCATTGTTTTTTTTACTAAAGGATTTTCATGTATCCGCGTTTATGGAGAAGGAATGGATTTACTTTTGGACGCATCATGATGTTTGGCGACTTTGTTATGCATTAATCATTAATGAGCAACATGTTATCCAAAAGCCTGTGATTGAGCATCCTTTCTATAAGAAGCATGTATTTCATTCTTTGCCATTCTATTTTGAAGACCGTTTTCATTTTAGTACAGTGTTATTTCCAACTGTACACGGAGAACTTTATGGATTTTCAGTTCATCATTTTACAAATGTAAAGAGTAGAATTAAACTAGGGAAAAAGTTGACATGGCTATTGTTTTTCTCGCCTGTTGCTCATCAATTTATTTGTTTTGCCAAGCGTACTGAGCATACTGGGTCAAGATGTGACTATGAGCAATACTTAGGAAGTAAGAGATGGAGGAAAACCCCTTTTTTAAGATTAACGTTTCCAGTCATTGAACACCATCGTGAAAGAAGTACGGATTGGTACAATAAATGGGGGAATATTAACAAACTGTTCAAGCCGGTAAAAGAACAAAAAAAGTACCGTTTGACTGCCTGGTATTTTAAAAAGGAACAACAGTTACAGGCAGGTGTAGAGATATATGAATTTTTTTTCGGTAAAAACAACCTCTAGGGATGTGTCCGCTCCATAGAGGTTGTTTATGATTTCGTTATGTTGACGGGCGATTAGGGCCTTCTAATTTCTTATCGCCAAAACCGGGTTTGTTTTCATTCTGGCGTTGTTTGTTTTCTTCTTTTTGTCTTTGTTCAATACTGCGATTGTCATTACGGACCATATGAGATCACCTCCACTTTCTCATAGTGTTTGCAAAACGGAGGCAAAAATGTAGAATTATAAATTCTACATTTTACATTTTAATGATCCTTTTTTTTGCTGTTTTTCCACTTTCTTTGACGAACAAATACTAGTTTTGTCAGTCGTGCAGGGAGATGAAAATGAATGAAGAATGACTTAATAGCAAAGAAACAAATGGAGGGATTAATCATGGATAATGTATTAAAAACGAAGGCCGTTTCTGAATTATTAGATGTTAATCCAACTACTGTTCAACGATGGGTAAAATATTTTAATATTCCTTGCAAAACAAATGACAAAGGACATTATTTATTTGAAAGTAATCATATAGATCTATTGAAAGAAGTTAAAAGCCAATTGAATTCTGGATTGCAGATGAGAGAAATTATTATTGATACGTTAGATAAGTCAAATAAAAAAGAAGAACCGATTGCTGTAGCAATATACGAAAGACAGTCAGATGAAATGATTGGAAAAATTGAAGAATTAGAATCAAAAATTTCTGGAAAAGCCGATGAGGTTGTAAGTTATCAAGTATTACAGCATCGTGCTGAAATTGACCAAATGATGCAGACAATAAAAGAAATGAAAGAGCGGATTCACTTTTTAGAAGAAAAACTTGCAGATAATCCGAATAACGTCGTTGAACTACCGACGGAAACAAAAAAATCAAAAAAAAATTGGCTCGTTAGCATGTTTTCACTCTAAGAAGTGAGCCAAAATAAAAAAACAACCTTTATAAAGTGACCCCAATTGTTTCTTGTGCCTAACAATTGGGGTTACTTTATTATATTGGTTGTTTTTCTTTATCGTTATCGTTTAATACCCGTCGTGGAAGACGCCAGTTATAATGAACAGACATCATTCGTAAAACGACGATAGTGGTTAATAATAATAGAAGACTGATGGTTCCACTTACAAGATTAAGCCCTACAATTAAACCGGCTAGCATTGCCCAAACAATGTATATTTCTTGTTTAAGAAATAAAGGTTTACGACCGGCAAGAAGGTCACGAATCATTCCGCCACCTGTACCTGTTAATGCTGCAGCTACGATCACAGCACTAAGTGGATGGTTCATGCCAGTTGCGTATAGTGCCCCTTGAATTGCAAAAGCAGCTAGACCAATTGCATCAAAGAATAGTCCCCATCGCATCCAAGTGTTAATCCAGAGCTTTGGTAATAAAAAGGCTAGAGTCATTACTACAATAGCAATGAAAAACAATTCACCTTGTTCCCATAATGCTGAAACAGGAACACCTATCAGCAGGTTACGAATAGCACCGCCGCCAAAGGCAGTTACAAAACCCAAAATATAGACTCCTAAAAGATCATAATCCTCTTCCATTGCTACAATAACACCACTCAGAGCAAAAGCAATCGTTCCAATGATATTGAATATATCCCAAGTCATATGTTTTTACTCCCTAAATAATATAATGTAAAATTTCTAGATGAATAGTGCTATTTTCCAAGAACTAAGTGTTTCTGTCAAGAAAAAAGTTATAGTGTTTGTATTTGATGTATTTGATGTGAATGCTATGATTATTAATTACCACCTGGACCACAAAGTAAAAGGGGAGATTGAAGGGATGTTAACGGTTGTCATTATCGCTGTTTTAGTTATGTTATTAATTCTGGTGTTATCAATAGCTGCGATCTCTAAAGGTTATTCTTATCAAGAAAAAGTTGATGAAATTGATGAAAGAAAACCATCACAGTTTAATCAAAATAAAGACAATAATTGAATGGGTATTTAAAGAAGCACAAGGAATAATGATCCTTGTGTTTTTTTCTGCTTTTTACCACCTATACTTTCGGGTGAAAAAGAAAAAATAAAAAGGTAAAAACAACATAAATTTTAGAGGGAGGCTTTAACGCATGAGGAAAGAAATTATTGTCCTATTTATAACTGGTTTCCTATTGCTTTTTATTGCTGCATGTAATGGTAATAATAACGCAGCAATGGATAATGGAAATTTTGGATTAAATGCTCAGGGAAATCAATATAATCAAGGACAACAAAGACAGGAAGAAGTAGTAATTGATGAAGAAAGCGGGAAACCATATGGATCAACGATTTCCAGTTATCGAACAAAACTGACAAGTCAAACGTATCCACATACGAAACCAGTTCAAATTCAGCAAGCAAAATACTATTTTAAACTCGACCAGATACCTGAAGGGGTAAAACAGCAGTTGCCAAAAGAAATCGCAAATCAATTACAAAATGCTGAACAGCTTTCTATAGAACAGCTTGAACGTTACTTATCAACCGAACAAATTCAACAAATGGTACCAGATACAGCACCAGCACCACAACAAGGAGCTGCACCTCAACCGGCAGCACCTCAGCAACCAGCTACACAAGCACCAGCACAGGAGCCAAAGCAGGAGCAAGCTAAACAACCACAACAGTCAGCTGAGGGGATTAGCAGCATCGAACAAAAAGTAATTGAGCTAACAAACGCTGAAAGAAGAAAAGCCGGCTTATCAAATTTACAAGCTGATGCAGCGTTAAGTAACGTGGCTAGAGAAAAGTCGAGAGATATGCAAGCAAATAATTATTTCTCACATACAAGTCCTACGTATGGATCACCTTTTGATATGATTAGGGACGCTGGTGTGTCGTATAATGCAGCAGCTGAAAATATTGCTATGGGACAATCGACAGCGGAACAAGTTGTGCAAGAATGGATGAACAGTGAGGGTCACCGAAGAAATATTTTAAGTGGAGAATATACACATATCGGTGTAGGCTATAATGAAAAAGGTCATTATTGGACCCAAATGTTTATCAGTAAATAACATAAAGAAAACAGAGAAGGGGAAAAACTCCTAACTCTGTTTTTTTATTTTACTTTTGAGGTGAAAAGGAAAATAAGAACGTTTTTAAATTTTTTTTTAGACAAAAAGAAAACAATATGACCAAAAATAGGTGCTGGAAATATTTTTGCTAAAATAACGTTGTAGGAATTAGATGTATTAAATCATTCTGGTTAGGAGAGGAGTTAATATGGATATGAGTAAACAATGGAAAAGACGCACATCTTATTGTTTCTTATTATTTAGTATAATGTTCCTGTTAATGATTTTCCTAACAGGATGTATAAATAAAGATAAGACAGGGAGAATTGAAATTTCTTCATTTCAATCCTATGAAGGCGAAATAAAAAAAGGGAAACCACATGGTTATGGAAGTATGTATACTGTAGCGGTTGATGGAGCTCCGTATCTATTGTATGAAGGACAATTTGAAGAAGGGGCATTTGCTGGAAGTGGGACAAGGTACCACCCTAATGGAAGGATCCAATATGAAGGAGAATGGGATGATTTTGTTTACCATGGTAATGGCAAATTATTCTCAGAAGAGGGAACACTTTTATACGAAGGTGGATTCAAATATGGTTTTGAGTATGCTGATAAAGGGAAAATCTATGATTATTCTGGAAATCTAATCTATGAAGGGTCTTTTACAGATGAACAATGGCATGAGGGTGTGGATGGTCTTTCTATTTTCTTAAGATTAGGCCATATTGATAAAATTTATAAGGGTGATTGGGACAACGGAATTCCAAATGGATCTGGTAGAGAGTACTACCGAGATGGAAGTATAAAATATGAAGGACAATTTAAAAACGGAGAATGGCATGGAACTGGTGTTCATTATGAAAATGATGGATCCATCATATATGAAGGAATTTGGATAGAGGGTAATCCGAAGTAATAAAAAGGTACTATCAATTGAATGGTAGTACCTTTTGTAGTTCATTTGCAATGTATATTTTTTAAACTTTCTAAAATAGTCTTGAAGAACTGTAAATTGATAGTAAAATTAAACTACAGAGAATAAAATGGAGGAGAATAACCTTGGACAACAACCATCTTAATGCCATAACAAGAGCAACAAAATCAATATTAAATAGCCATTTAGGTGTTGAAGCATCACCACTGCAGCCTATTCTTGCAAATAAAGCCATTCCATCTAACGATATTTCAGTCATTTTAGGAATTAATGGGGAGTTTGAAGGTCAAATTATTTATTCAATGGGAAAGTCAACTGCGATGTCAATTGTCAGTGCTATGATGGGTGGGATGTCAGTTGAAACAATTGATGACATGGGGTGGAGTGCCATACAGGAGTTTGGAAATTGGATGGCTGGCACTACTGCTACGGAATTATCTGCTGAAAATTGTACGATAAATGTGACTCCGCCTGTTGTCAATGAAGGTGCATCCGTCTTTCGTACGAATGATTCATTTATGACGATGCCAGTGCAAAGTAGTATTGGTGAAATAGATGTACATATAACCGTTGAAAAGGTAATGAATATGAAATAAAGCGATTTTTATCGATTATAAAAGTCCTGGGTATAAGGGTGTCCTCTAGGGCGTTTCATAAACAATGAATAATACGGAAATAGGGATATCTCAGAAGTAACAGCTCCACGAACATTTACAAAATACAGAGGTTACATCACGAATTAACTTCTAAATTTTGTAGTCGAAGGTGACTGTTACTTTGCTTTTGAGACATCCCTTTATCATGATTAAGTTTCTATATCATTGGCTGGGTTTGCTTCTACTGCAATTTGATAAGCTTCGAGAATTGCCTCGCGCTCATTCTCATCAGTAATTCCAATTAAGTATTGCTCATCTTCCTCATCTTCAACCCGCATAAGAACAGTCTCATTGTTAGAAGATAATAGGGCATATGATTGGTCATCCATATCAAATAATGCTTCGACTGAGTATTTGAATTCATTACCGCTTTGATCTTGAACAGTAATTTGATCACGTAATGGATTATCCTGATTTCTCATTATTAATCTCTACCTTCAAAATGGTTGCCGATTTTTGAAATAGTGATTCTTTCCTCACCATTTTTTGGTTGAACAGCATCTTTTCCTTTTTGAGTGTTACGTTTCGATTTTGAACGTTTACCCATAGCTCAAACCCTCCTTGTAAATTAACTTTCGTCGTTATTTTGACCGTAATATGATAAATTATGTCTAAGATTATAGATAGGAAAGGGTGTTGAGTATGAAAAATAATGGAAAGTCTCGTTTTGAACGTAAGCGTCGAATACAATGGTGGATATTCATTGTCCCTTTTTTGGCATTAGTATGGCTTATTGTTCATTTCTTTCCTATTGCAGAACGTAAAGCAAAACCATTTTTTAAAAAGGACCGACCGTTGGTTATTGCCCATCGAGGGGGTGCGGGGTTAGCTCCGGAAAATACATTGGCTGCTTTTGAAAATGCAAAGAAATTAGGGGCAGATGCAATCGAATTTGATATTCATATGACAAAGGATGGACATTTAGTGGTGATTCATGACCCTACTGTTGATCGAACAACGAATGGAACGGGGCGAGTAGAGGAATTAACCTTTAAGGAACTCCGAGAGTTAGATGCAGGACACAACTTTAAAGGAGAAGACGGAACATACAGCTTCCGAAATCAAGGAGTGAATATTCCTACTGTAGAGGAAGTGTTTGATCAATTTTCTACAATGAAAATGGTTATAGAAATTAAAGATACGAATTCGTCTGCATTTATTCCATCAATTGCACAGAATTTATGGACATTGATTCAAGAGTATGATCTTAGTGAGCAGGTAATTATTGGTTCTTTTGATCAGAGAATTATTAACACATTTGTTACGATTAGCAATGGGGAAGTGGCCGTCAGCAGTGGCAGAAGTGAAGTGGCAAGTCTTGTTTTTTCTCAGAAGTTTTACTTGAATGGTTTGTATGCACCTTCTGTAGATGCGTTCCAAATCCCTGCGAAAGTAAGCATTCTTAATCTTGCTGATACAAAACTCATTAATGCTGCAAAACGCAGAGGAATGGATATACACTATTGGACAATTAATGAGAAAACATTAATGAGAGAGTTACTGGATAAGGGAGCAAACGGTATTATTACTGATTATCCTAATTTGTTACTTGAAGTATTACATGAAGAAAAAGGGTAATTCTTTATTATATGACAATTGGACTAAACTGATATGTAGATAAAAAACTAAGCTTGTAGTCGTAAAAGGGTGCAACTTACATAAGATAGAGATGTATAGTTAGATGAAGGGGGTTATGTTTATTTATAATCAATGGTTTCCTCCAAATTTCTATTACATGAACAGACCAATAGTTTACCCATTGTCAAACTTTTCCGGACAATGTTTTTCACAACATCAACATTGTACACAAAGTTATGTCAGTTGCAGTCCAAGGATGATCTGGAGACAACAACTACCACCTGTTGATCCAGCTATCTTTATGGGATCTGCTACAATTTGTCAGTCATTATTGGGAGATGCAAGTCGTATAGTCAACAATATTTCAGGCAATGAAAGCTTTGCCCTTGAAGTAATGGAAGCTGCCCGTCGATCGGATACAGCGGAACTGAATCGGTTAATTGCAAATACTGGTGTATCAAGGCAAGTTGAAAAGGTCGTTAATCCTGATATGCTTCGGCTAGAGATATCTGAGGAAAATAATCCCCATATGAGCAGTATAACGATTTCACTTCGTTGGCAAGTCCCACCTTATGTTTGAAAAAGAAAGGGAATGTCTCAAATTAAAGTAACAGTCACCTCGAATACAAAATATAGAAGTTGATCCATGATGTAACCTCTTTATTTTGGATACGTTCGAGGAGAGCTGTAACTTATAAGACATCCCCTTTCTTTTTATTTTGGAATTGTCATTTCTACAACGGTTCCAGTCCCAGGTGTTGAGGAAATGGAAAATTCACCACCGATACCTCGTGCTCTTTCTTCCATACTGAATAATCCGACACCTTTTGTATTACTTTGACGAATAAATCCTTTTCCTTTATCAATAATTGATACATCAACTGTAGTTTCTGATTCTAATAACGTTACCTTAGCTTCTGATACACCAGCATACTTTCCGATATTCTTCAGAGCTTCTTGAATGACTCGATAAATCGTTGTTTCTTTTTGTATATCAAGTCTTTTTTTCATGTTACATTCAAATTCAACCTCAATTCCATAGTGTTGCGAGAAATTCTCAATATAACGCCGAATAGCTGGAACGACTCCAAGGTCATCTAAGACAGAAGGGCGGAGTTCCCATGCTAATCCACGAACATCCTCAATGATAAATGTGACCTCTTCACGCAATTTCTCTAACGCATCAATGCTATGGTTATTGATGAGTTGATCCATTTGAATTAGTAATGAGAATAAACTTTGACCGATACCGTCATGGAGCTCGCGTGAAAAGCGTTTACGTTCTTCTTCCTGAATCATAATGACGCGATTCATCATCACCTTTAGCTCTTCTTCTACCTTCTTTAATTGTGTTACTTCATTGCGGATTGCAAGGTATTGGTAAGGTTTACCGTGTTCATCTATGAAAGGAACAATGGTCGTATTCACCCAGTAATACGATCCGTCTTTTGCTTTATTTTTAATTTCCCCATGCCATACTTTACCAGACGAGATCGTCGACCATAGATCCTTCATAAATTCTTTATTATGATATTCAGCATTGATAATGCGATGATCTTGCCCAATAAGTTCTTCACGTGAATATTTGGAGATCTCACAAAACTTATCATTTACATATTGAATCCGTCCACGATGATCTGTTACAGCTACAATTGACGATTCATCTAAAGCAAACTTCAGATCCGTAAGTTCTTTTAATGATTTTTTTAAGTTATTGCGAAACTGGGAATCATTTATCTTTTCGTCTAGTTGATTCAAGAGATCTGTCTCATTTAAGCCAAACATATTCGATTGAATCGTAGAGCGATTATTAATCAAAGTTAAGCAGCCCCTTTTTTAAAGCGTATCTTACTAACTCAGGTCGTGTTTTTAATCCGAGCTTTTCCATTAGATTACTTTTATGTGATTCAACGGTCTTCACACTAATCACTAAGCTCTCAGCAATTTCTTTGTTTGAAAACCCTTTTGCGACTAATTCAAGTACTTGTTTTTCTCGATCGGATAGAGATTCAAAAGAGCTCGATTCTCCACCATTTTTTAGTTTATCCATGTATTCACTCATCAGCTTTTTAGTTGCAGTTGGATTTAAATATGCGTTACCAGTTGATACACTAATAATAGCTGAAAGCAATTCCTCATGTGGCGCACTTTTTAAAATATATCCAGATGCACCGACATGAATGGCACGAAATAGGTATTCTTCATCATCATGCATCGTAAGAATTAAAATAGCCGTTTCAGGCAAAAGTTTCTTAAGTTCTTCCGTCGCAGTTAATCCATTCTTCCCGTGAGGCATACTTAGGTCCATTAATACAACATCAGGATGTAGCTCTAATGCTTTTTTGATAGCTTCATCGCCTTCTGAGGCTTCCCCAATTACTTCCATTTGGTTTTTACCATTAAGTAGTGTCTTAAGTCCAGAGCGGACTACGACATGGTCATCGACAACAAGTATTTTAATCATTGGTTATTTCTCCCTTCGACCGTAGCCCTTATAGTGTGATTTTTATCACACTTTTTAAATATACTATAATAATATAAAAAAAAATGAATCCTATCAATGAAAGATTCATTCTTTAGTGTGTGTAAATATTTTCTTTTTCATGAGTGAGCCGATATACTCTGATGTTTCCATGAGAATATCGATATCATTTTCAGTATATTCACGATCAGAACGATGACCAACAAGAAGAACGGCACTAATTTTATTGTTAACCATAACAGGTACGGCTACGACAGAACATAGCTCTTCTGCCAGCATAATCGGGGAATTAAGACGCTGATTGTCTAAATCAGGAACATTCTTATCTATGACGATAGTATGTCCAAAGCGAATAACTTTCCCTGCTATCCCTACGCCGGGTTTAAGCATCATTTTCTTATATCGCTCATTTTTATTACCGGAAACAAAGATCCAGCGGATTTCACGTTTTACTTTATCGAAACTGGCCAAAGCTGAAAAATCACTAGAAGTTTGATTCCTTAGGGAAGTCAATGTAGTTTCGAATTCTGTTCCCATTTATACTCTCTCCCCTCGGTTATCTTCTAGATTTATTGTAAATGAAATTCCTCTCTCTGTAACTCAGTGAATTCCCTGATTCTATGTTTAAGAGATTGCAAAAATGTGAACAAATGTCAAAGTTTAACTAGGAAAAGTAGAAAAAGGAGAATTCATATTCTTAATAGAAAGAATAAAGATAATAAAGTCGAAAAAAGCATCGGAATGACTCGAAAATTTTACAAAATTGTCAAATACAACGAACAATAAGCAACAACGATGTATTACTATGAATATACAAATATTCTATTTTCTTCACCAATAAACATAGTCAATAATATTAATGAAGGAAGAAAGAGATGGAACATACAAAAAATAATATACATACCTTTTTGAAGCAAAATGGTTTTCTAATTGTTATTCCTTTACTTACAGTTCTTACTGCTATCGTTTTCAGTGATCTTCTTTATTCAATAATTAAAGACGATAATTATGTAGTTACCCATCTAATATTGGAATTTTTTATTATTATCGTTTCGGCAACAATTGCTCTTCAAGCATGGATGATTTTTCCGCATACATTATCGAATCATCGATTGTGGTTAGGAGGGCTATTTTCGACAATCACGTTTATTGAAATCTTTCATGCTATTTTACCTATAAAGGGATGCCATTCTTCTTTGTGGATAGCTCATCGTATCATGCGACTTGGTTTTATATGTCAAATCGACTGATCTTAGCGTTTGCACTGCTAATCATCGTGATCATAAAGGAAAGGCAAGTTTCTCAACAAAGCCGCTGGCTCGTATATGGTTTAGGGTTACTAATGGCAAGTATATGGGTATTCATTATATACTTCCCTGGGAATATGCTGCCACAGCTTGTTATCGATGGTGTAGGGACAACAGCATTAAAGAATAATCTTCAATATTTTGCTCTAACCATTCAATTTATTGTAATTCTTTTTATTCTTTTTAAACATAAGGCAAAAAGCACCTTTCATATCCTGATTCTTGTTGCATCGATTTATACAATTTGCAGTGATTTAATGTTTACTCTCTATATCACTGTTTATGGTATCGAAAATTTTCTTGGTCATATTTTTCAATTGGCTGGCTTTTATTTTTTATTAAGAGCACTTTATTATACTTCTGTAGAGGAACCTTTTCAAAAACAAAAGGAAGCAGAGGGAAATTTAAAGCAGAGCGAACAGTTTCTTCAAACAGTAACATCTCATATGGGGGAGGGGTTAATGGTGTTAGACTCTAATGGGATGCTAAAGTTTATGAATCGTGAAGCTGAGAGGATTCTTCAATGGTCAAATGAGGAGTTACAAGGAAAATTCATACATAATTATATCCATTATCTACATAAAGATGGATCGGTCAAAACAAATTCAAAATGTAACATTTTGAATGCTATGGAAATGAATGAGGCCATTTTTCGAACAACGGAGGATTATTTCACAAAAAAAGATAAATCGGTTTTCCCTGTTTCATATGTGATTACCCCTTATCAAGAACTTGGGAAAGTAACCGGATCAATCATTGTATTTCAGGACATTAGTCAACAGAAGAAAGACAAACAGCTGATCGAATATATGGCATATTATGATGAATTAACGGGACTTCCGAACCGACGTTATTTTAAAGAAAGGTTGCGTGACCAGCTTCAACAGCATTCTGATGAAAAAGTAGCTGTATTATTACTCGATATTGAGCGCTTTACAAACATTAATGAGTCATTAGGTTATAATTTTGGAGATAAATTATTACAAGCTTTAACAGAGAAACTTCGAACATCATTACCACCTTCAATGATCTTAGCAAGATTAAGTGGAGATGAATTTACTCTGTGTATACCCTCTGTAGAATCAATTAAAGTTGTAACTGATGTTTGCCAACACATTCAAAATATTTTACAAGAACCAATACAAGTTCAACATCTGCAATTGAAAGTATCTGTAAATATTGGAATCGCTATGTATCCAGATCATGGTGAAACTGATGATGAGTTGTTGAAAAATGCCAATAACGCAATGGTCCAGGCAAAAGAGAATGTGGACCGGTACAAGGTATATAATTCAGCAATGGCTAAAGAACTGTTAACTCAATTAGTTTTAGAAAATGATTTACATCAGGCGGTAAGTAACGGGGAACTGTTCCTGCAATACCAACCGCAAATAAATGTAGAAACTGGTGAAATTTTCGCGGTGGAAGCTTTAGTTCGATGGAATCACCCGATACGTGGTTTTATTTCACCGGCGCAGTTCATACCAATGGCTGAAAAAAATGGTCTCATCATTCCAATTGGCGAGTGGGTGTTAAGGACGGCTTGTAAACAAGTAAAACAATGGCATCATGAAGGCTTTTCAGAGCTTGGCATTTCAGTAAATTTGTCAACACGCCAATTTTATCAGGATAATTTGATTAATGTTGTTGAAGAAGTATTAGAGGAAAATGAATTGCTGCCATCCTATTTAGAATTGGAAATTACTGAGAGTATGGCGATGATGAACATTGAACATTCGATGGAAATTCTTCAGCAGTTGAAAAAACTAGGTGTTCGAATTGCGATTGATGATTTTGGTACAGGTTATTCCTCACTAAATTATTTAAAGCACCTTCCATTCGACAGGCTGAAAATTGATCAGTCGTTTGTTCGTGAATTAAGCATTGATAAACAAGGGGATGCAACAATTGTTTCGATGATTGTTTCAATGGCCCATCATTTAAAAATGGATGTGATTGCAGAAGGAGTCGAAAATGTAGAACAGCTCGATTTTCTCAGGCAAAAGAGATGCACGAAAGTACAGGGTTATCTATTTAGTAAGCCGCTTGCACCAGAACAGCTAACAGCTTCATTTTATTCTTTAAAAGAAGGTGTGAAATCATTAATTCACTAACTTTCTAGAAAGATATTCAGCTTTAACGATCTACAAAAGCCTTCGAGGCCAGGGTAAATGGTTTCATGAGTAATATTCATTTGCCTTAATTTAAACCAATAGTCTTGAAGGTCTTCTGTATGAAAAATTAGCTTATACATCACATCTTTGCCATTTAGCTTCCCATCAACAATGTTATATACATGTAAGATTTGTTCTAGTGTTTTATTAATCACACTAGGGACTAAAAATAACCCTTGTTGAATTCGTAACCGTTCATTTTTTTGATAAGGTTCATAGCGGTAAACGAATAGCTCAGATGGATAATCAGGAGAAAAAACATCCTTTTTTAAATCTAGATACGCACTGCCATACCTTGTTTGATCAAACGATTCTAGTTGTTGTACATTCAGTGCATAGATACAAAAATCATCAACTGCTCCATCTAAAGCAAAGAAGATTGCAATATACGGTGATTTTGTCCAGTCTACTAATCTTGTCGGAGTTCCATAATCCTGCATGACAGATAATGGCTCAAGTCGATATTTCATCCAATCCTTTTGATCGCCATTGATTGGCTCATTAAATTCTAATGAAGAATAGAGATGAGAAGAAGAGTAGAATTCTTTAATCATCTTATCCTCAATTTTTACACATTCAATGTTTTTCGGTTGCTCGTAGTGAGTTTTTATTTCACGATAAAAGGATGATTGCAGTTCCCATACGGAATCTCTTTGACCACGAAACACCCACTCATTATAGTGTAAATTAGAGATCACATCATTAAACTGCTGCCAACTTTCGATATGTATTTCCTTCCACATTATAGATCCTCCGCGTAAATGATTTTATTAGCTAGTATGTAACAAGTGGGCATAAAAAATAAGGAGAGAACAGGATTTGCTGTTCTCTCCTTTTAAAAAGATAAGCAAAATTCGCAGATGTCTAGCTCCATCGCCTAGCCGCTCGAGGTTACTTCGGTCCGTCAAACGTGTCCAAAGGGCGAGACACTTTTTGTCGGCCCTACAGTGAAGCGACTGGTTGTGAAGCTCCCTTGTAGCTTTGCTCCTGCGATTACTCGTCGCATGCCAGCATCGAAGTAATACAAGTAGTGGGCAGGCTGAGCAAGGCGCTTGCGCTTTTCTAAATTACCAAAGATAATCTGTAATTTCTCCTCGAAACCAATTCGTATCGATATTACACGTTTCAGAGTCAAGTCCGTATTGCCAGCCCCAATCAAGGGACCCTTCGGGAGCAGATACATCATATTCAGGGGCATTACTTTTTGTTGTTATCCCAATTTGTGGCTGGTTACTCCATATGACTGTATTTTCTATTATTTCTTCATTTTCTTCTGTAGCTTGAACGAATGCCGTATTTAGCTCACTATCATCCGAAAAGACACCATAGATACCAGATTCATAGGATGAAGCCATGATCGTATCGTGCCATCCTTGAATGAACGCTGTATCAACAGGATACATTGGTTCTATATCAGCAAAAAGTGCCACACCTTCAGGGATTCCGTATTCCTTGGCAAACTGAATTGCTTGCTCAGCTTGGGCCACACCATTTTTATATGTTGTGGCATCTTCAAAGTGATTATAGATTGGCAGGATCATAATGTTATTATTGTGTAAAAGAGTAATTTCTTCATCTGTTAATCCGTAGGAAACGCCTTCCTTATCAACCATATAACGTCCCCAAATTTGTGGCTCACCAAAGTTATCGACAACACATCGGTAAAATTCATCTGTAGTTAAACTGGCAGAATCCACACCCCAAATAAATTCAGTTTAATTACTCTGATTGTTTATTTCGTCTTTTTGTTTGGAATTAGCGCCATTATTATCACCATTATTATTTTCGTTTTCCTGTTTATTGTCGTTGCTGTATTCTGCATCATGATCAATGTTAGTTACTTTTTCAGGTGGTTGATAGTCCTGAATGACGAAAAAGTAAAACGTGGAAAAAACCCCTATATATGTTAGTATTAGAATCCAAAATTGTATAGATCGATCTAACATATGCCTAGTCCCCCTAGTTTTTTGTCATCGCTATATCCTATTGGGGGAGATGGGTTACCGTGTAGGCGATTGCATAGGGTAGTTCGCTATTGGGCATTTATTAAAATAAAACATTAACTGAACGAAATAAAAAAGTGGATTGGGCGTATCCAATCCACTTCTCTGCAATCGTATTTAGTTTAATTTTGAATTATGTCTTTTTGGGATGAGATTTTTTTCTTTCAATTTTTAAAGATTTTAATAACGAAAAACACATGATGATCAATATTACAGTAAAGGGTAACGCTGAAATGAGCGAGGCTGTCTGTAAGCCTTCAAGTCCGCTACTTAGGAGGAGAATAGCAGCGATTGCAGCCATTAACACCCCCCAAACGATTTTTACGAAGATGGGAGGATTAATGTTCCCATCAGTAGTTAACATACCAAGAACAAATGTCGCTGAATCTGCTGAAGTAATTAGAAATGTAAGGATTAAAAAAATAGATAACAGTGATAGCAATAACTTGAATGGCAACTGTTCAAATGTGACAAAGAGGGCGCTTGTAATATCATTGTCAACGGCAAGCGCAATATTTGTTTGTTGAAAAAGATCAAAATTTACAGCTGCACCTCCAAATACAGCGATCCAAATTATTGCAATAAGTGGAGGAATGATGAGCACTCCTAAAACAAATTCTCTTATTGTTCGTCCGCGGGAAACACGGGCAATAAATGCTCCAACGAAAGGAGACCAAGCTATTGCCCAAGCCCAATAGAAGATCGTCCAATCTCGTACCCATGTTCCACCGTGGTACGGCTGAAGACGTAAGCTCATTTCGACAAACCTTTGTAAATAATCACCTAGTCCCAAAGTAAAACTATTTAGCATAAAAACAGAAGGGCCAGTAATAAAAACAAACAATAACAAGACTAGAGCTAGCCCTAAGTTAAGATTACTTAAATATTTTATCCCGCGATTGAGGCCAGTTGAGGACGACGTTAAATAAAGAGCTAACAAAATGAGTATGATGACTAATTGAACCATTGTTGATTGCGGCAAGTTAAATACTGATTGAAGACCTCCATTTATTTGTAAGATCCCCAATCCCAATGAAGTTGCTACCCCCATAACAGTAGCAATGACTGCTAATATATCAATTGTACTACGTAAGACCTTTTTATTTTCTTTCCCAATAAGAGGATTTAATGTTGTTGATATTAATGCACTATCCTTTTTCCGAAATTGAAAATAACCAATGGCTAAACCAACAATGGCAAAGACTGACCACTGACTTACCCCCCAATGGAAAAAGGAGTATCTCATTGCTACGCGTGCAGCATCTGGTGTTAGTGGCTCGACTCCTGAAGTAGGAGGAGTCAAGAAATGGCTCATCGGTTCAGCGATACCCCAAAACACTAAACCAACCCCGAAGCCCGCACTGAACAACATTCCAACCCAAGTAAAAAAAGGGAAATCAGGCTTATCTTCATCACTTCCTAATTTTATTCGGCCATATTTACTAATCGCTAAAAACAAGCAAAAAATCACAAAGAAAAAGACTGAAATAAGGTAAAACCAACCAAAAGCATATGTAGTAAAATCAAGACCACGGCTCGCCACATCAGCAAAACGTAATGGGAATACAGCACCTATAATAACGAGAACCAAAATAAATAGAGCTGAGATCCAAAATACATTGTTCATACGTCGCAGATTCATAAAATTCCCACCTTATTTTTCAATTGCTATTTATTTTTTGTAATTTATCTTTCTATATGCAATAACGCAGGTTTTTCTTTTATAGGGATCTTTTTTTATTTGTGTACAATTGGTAAACACTAGCAATGTTTTTGGTAATTCAGTACAATTAAATTGAAAAGAAGAACGATTTTTTCCTCGAAGGGAGTTTATAAAATGGGAATTGAATTTAAAAAAAATGAAGAATGGTTTACCTTTTTTGATGGGGAAGGAAAAACAATCGAAAGAAAAACTGAAATTCGCTTTGACCCATTAACCGGCGATTCATCAAGACTAGTCTTTGACCCTGGCATGACTTTTACTGCCCCAGACTATAGTAAAGAAGCAGAAAAAACAGGTGGAAAGAATTGCCCGTTTTGTTCCGAAAATGTCTTAAAGATGACACCTGTGTTTCCAAAAGAAGTGGCAGAAGATGGCCGTATTACGGTAGGAGAAGCAATATTGTTTCCTAATCTATTTCCATACAGCAAACATAACGGGGTAGTTATCTTTTCAGATGCTCACTACGTACGCTTGGAGCAATTTACTGAAACGATGATGAAAGATGCTTTCATGGCAGCTCAAACGTATATTCAACGTGTCATGGAACAGGATGAAAAAGCAAAATATGCTTCAATTAACTGGAATTATCTACCTTACTCTGGTGGAAGTATTCTTCATCCGCATATGCATATCATTATTTCTGAAACGCCAACAACATATCAGCACCGTGTCAAAACATTAGTAAACGATTACATAGAAAAACACGGATCGAGCTATTTTGTAGATTTATGTAATAAAGAAAAAGAACTGGGTGACAGATGGATTGGAGAGAAGGGGAATGTAGCTTGGATGCATGCATTTGCACCAAAAACACATAATGACTTCCTTACAGTTCTTCCAAACATCACTTCACTAGAGCAAATTAGTGAACAGGATTGGATCGATTTTGCTAGAAGCTTAAAAGCAATCTTCGCTACTATGTCAGAGCAAGGGTTGGCAAGTTTTAATATGCTCTTAAATGTTTCAAAAACAGATGGAAAACAGCCAATACATGGACAACTTATACCGCGTCTTACTATTGGGCAATTAGGAACAAGTGATATTAATTATTTCCAATCGTTACATCAAGAAGCACTTTCGTATAAAATACCAGAAGAAATTGCGAAGAAGGCTCGCGAACAATTTAACAAACAATAAAGCAGAAAAAAGGTGAGGATGTCTCAAAAGACATCCTCATTAAAATTGGCATTCGTATGTAATATTCTCCATAAGACTAGATCCTAATGAGATCTATTAAATATGTCACCTCTGTTGGCTTACTTACTCTTTTATAAAATGTGTTGATTTTATCGCTTTTTTCGCTCGGGAGTAACTATAAAATCCAATAATCAAAAAAAGTGCTCCTACAGGAAGTAGAGAGTAACCTGTTAATACTAATTTTTGGCTTTCAAAAAATTGAATTAGAGATGCAGATGCTGCAAAAAAAGCCAACGATGTACGAATATAAGCCAATAGTGTTCGTTCATTTGCAAGTTTCGACTGTTCTATTGTTAATTTTGATCGTTGCATGGAGAACAAATCACTTGGAGTCATCCCATTCTCAACAGGTGGGTTTCCGCTTTTATAGTCAGATTCAAGAGGAACATTTTGATTCGTTTTCTCGGTTTGGTGAATCGTTTTCTGAATTTGCAGAACTTCTTGAATCGCATGTTGTAATAGTTCTTGATCTCGTTTCATCAGAAAAACTATACCCTCCTTACGTTCATGCCCTGTACCTTACTTTGTTAATAATTAGGATGTGAAGAACTTGTAAGGATATTACACCGAAGTAAAGTTTTTTAAATTAAATTGCTTATCAAAAGATGTTGTCCAGATTACACCAAGTGTACTCCAAATAGGGGAACATTGGGCTCGTCTTGTAGGCATGCCAAATGGACCAATCTATGGGGTTGAGCAAGGAAAGCTTGTTTTCATTGAACAAATGCCAGCCAAATAATTTTTTGTTAAAGGTGAGAGTTTAGTAGATTTGGATGGAATGAGAGGTTTACCTTCTCCTTTGATCAATCATACGAATATCGAGTTTCTACCTGAAGGACATGAGGGATTTGAAGTTCCTCACTATGATATCCATCATTATTTTGTAACGCCAAGTGAACGTGACGCGATTGAAGGTGACCCAATCTTTCATGGCGCACATTAATTGGCATTAGGGACCGTTTTTCAGGAAATAGAAATAGCCCTCTACTATCTATGCACTTGCTGTAAAGCAGTGCTTTTTTGTTTGTAGAGAAGATTTCAGGGTACGCTAAAACTGTAAAAACGGACGTAAACCTTTAAATAGTAAATGATGAAATAATATAAGGAAAAGGAGATGTGTAGTGTTGCAATCATACCTAGAAGAAGACCGCCATTCAGCCGATTACAACTGGCTCATCCAATCAAAAAGTCCCTACTTAAAACAACATGAAACTAACCCGGTCAATTGGCTCGAATGGTCACCGGAAGCATTTGAGAAAGCAAAACGGGAAGGAAAGCCGGTATTTTTATCAATCGGCTATAGTACTTGTCCTTTGAGTCAAGACATGACTCAAGAATGCTTTGAAGTTGATGAGATCGCAACAATACTAAATGAAAAATTTATTTGTATAAAAGTAGACCGTGATGAACGTCCAGAAATTAGTTCAAAATATATGACGTTATTTAAAAAGATGTCAGGACAAGATAAATGGCCGTTAAGTGTTTTTTTGACACCTGACCAAGAGGTGTTCTATGCAGGTACTTATTTTCCGAAAGAAGGTAATGATGGGCAACCAGGGTTTATTGATACCATTATCCAGTTATATGAACAATACAAAGCGGACCCGGGAAATAATAAAAAGTAATTGTTTAATGTGTAAAGAATGGTACGCAGCCATTCTTTTTTTACTTGTATATAATTGAACAGTTTTTTTAAAACTAATAAGAGAGGTGATACTTGTGAGTAGAGGTGTGTTTACAGCATTATTAGCAATAATACTGGCGCAGTTTTTAAAAATACCATTAAAACAACGGGAAACGAAACAATGGAAATGGCAAACTTTTTTTGAATCGGGCGGCATGCCAAGTTCTCATTCGGCTGCTGTGACATCTTTAGCTACATATATTGGTTTAAAGTTAGGGGTTCGGTCCCTAGATTTTGCATTATCAGTCATTTTTGGCTTAATCGTCATGTATGATGCCCAAGGTGTTCGCCGCTATGCCGGAGAAACGTCAGTAAGAGTGAATGAACTTGATGAAAAAGTCGAGGCTTTGGCAGGAGAGAATCCTGGCGTTTATCATGAGAAAAAAGAAAAGGAACTAAAAGAAAAAATTGGTCATCAACCTGAAGAAGTAGCTGGTGGTGCATTACTTGGGTTAACTGTAGGTTTCATGAGCTATTTATTTGATCGTAATAAACGTAGATATTAAATTACTGGCTGCTTAGTGAAATATTGATACTAAGTAGTCTTTTTTATATGCAAAAAATGGATGTAATATCAATAACATGAAACGTTGTATTTTTGAAGTTTTTGTGACATAATTATTACAAAGTTGTGAACGAAATGTGAACATTGAGAATATTGAAGGGAGGAATATGGCATGATATGGGTTGCGAGCCAAATTTGTTTCGGATTACTAACGATTGTTCTGCCATTTTTTATGCTTTTATTTTGGGGATTAAGAAGAAATGCATTATTTAGTAGCTTTTTAGTTGCTGGACTCTCTTTTGCAAGCGTATGTTTTACAATTCAATTGATCTACAATGGTACACATTCAATTATTTTAAATAGCCTGTGCGCTTTCATTTCTATTGTAGGTGGAATCGTAGTTTATAAGATTTATAGATCCGTTTCAAAGGACGTTGCAGTGAATAAAGGTGAGTTTATGACTACTGCATAATTGAATGATTGTAAAGCAGCAGAGCGAATTGTTCTGTTGTTTCTTTTTGGAAAAGGAAGAGAATGGTGAAGTACATATAAAAAACAGGTGCCTCTTTGGATGAGACACCTGTTCTTTTATTCTTATAGGAACGGACTTTCGTGTTTTGCTTTTAGCTTTCTCCAGCGACGTTCTACTTCATCTTCATATTCTTTTAATAAATGAGCATTTTCTTCTTTTAATAGATGCTTTGTTTTACCCATTAATTTCAGCCATTCAGTTACATGAACACGTTTGTTCTTCGCTTCTGGGTCAACAGTGATCGTTGTTTCACCTTGCTCGATTTCATAAAGAGGGAAGAAGCAAGAATCAACGGCAGCTTTAATAATTTTCTCTCCCATACGATCTTCTGATTTCCAGTTTAGTGGACAAGTAATTAATAGCTTACCATATACAGTACCAACGTTTTGGGCATACCATTGAGCTTTTGCTGCTTTTTTCACAAGATCTTGTGGATATGCTTCCGTTGCTGTAAACACATATGGAATGTTTGTTGATGCCATAATTTGTGCTGTATCTTTATGGTGGAACGTTTTCCCTTTTTGTGCTTTCCCAACTCCAGACGTACTTGTCATATGACCAAGTGGAGTAGAGTAAGACATTTGCGAACCAGTATTCATATAACCTTCATTATCATACTCAAGCATGATTAATTTATGGCCGCGAAGAGCAGTACCAATTGCTGAACCCATACCGATATCCATACCACCATCACCTGTAATCATGACAAAAGTGAAATCATCGTCTACTTGAATTTCGCCACGGTCTTTCATTTCAAAGAATGCTTCGACCGTACCTGATAATGTTGCTGGACCACTTTGGAACAGGTTGTGAATAAATGTTTGCTTATGTGAGCTGTGCGGATATCCTGTTGTTGTAACATAAGCACAACCCGTTTGGAATAGAGTAACAACGTCACCTTCAATCCCTTTAAAGAACAATTCAAGTCCAGGGAAGATACCACAGCCTGGACAAGCACCATGTCCAGAAGATAAGCGCTTCGGTTTCGTTGTTAAATTACGAAGTGGTGGAATTTTGACATTTAATTTTCCAGTTTCTTCGTTTTGTGTTACTGTTATTAAACCGGTCTTAAATGCATCACCATGCATAGGTTTGATGACTTTCTCCATTTTAACTTCGGGATTTCCAGGAACATGTCCATAATAATCAAATGGTTTTTCAGCATATCCTTTTTCCATTGCATCAATTGCCATTTGGAAGAATGCTTCTGCATCATCTGCATAGTAGTCTTTACCACCAACACCAAATACGCGGCTTAAAACGATTGTTTTGTTTTCTTTATCATCTTGAAGAGCTGATTTAATTTCGTGAGTTAAGTTAGCGCCATTTGCACCGTATGAGTCTGCACGTTCACCAACAAGGACAGCCTTCACGTTTTTCAGTGCCCTGCGAATATCTTCAGATGGGAACGGGCGAATGATGTTCGGGCTAATAACACCAGCTTTAATTCCTTTTGCACGTAATTTATCAACAACGTCTTTTGAAGATTCTGCTGCAGAGTTTAGTAAGAATAGGGCAACATCTGCATCTTCCATACCGTAAAGATCAAGAGTAGGGTACTCACGTCCAGAAATCTTTGCATATTCTTCTTGAATTTCCTGGAATACTTCTCCTGCACGGTAAAGTGCTTCTGATTGTTGGAAGTTGTTGTTAATTAAGTCGTCACCAGCCATATGCGCTCCAATTGTTACTGGGTTTTCAGGATCACAGGCACGCGGGAAGTTCTTAGGTGCTTCACCAACAAATTGTTGAACAACCTTACGATCTGCGAAGTAATCTACTTTACGCTTTTGGTGTGATGTAAAGAATCCATCATAAGCAACGATTACCGGCAAACGAACTTCGCTGTGTTCAGCAAGCTTAAGAGCCATAATGTTCATATCATATACAGCTTGAGGTGTGCGAGCAGTTAGGATAACCCAACCTGTATTTAGTCCGTAGTAAAGGTCTGAGTGATCACCGCGAATATCTAAAGGACCACTTACTGCACGAGTAACAAGGTTCATTACCATTGGAAAGCGAGTTCCAGATTGAACAGGTAATTGTTCGATCATATATAGGAAACCATTCGCACTCGTTGCGTTAAATACACGAGCACCCGTAACAGCAGCACCGTAACAGATTCCTGCAGATCCATGCTCACCATCAGCCGGGATTAATTTAATATCATGTTCCCCGCGAGCTTTCATTTGGTCTAAATATTGCGCAACCTCAGTTGACGGAGTAATTGGGAAGTATCCCATCACATGATAATTAATTTGAGCCGCTGCCATGGCAGCCATTTCGTTTCCAGATTCAAACGTTGTAATTTGTTCCGGTCTATTTTTAACTGTTAATTTTTCTTCTAAAGTCGCCATTAATTAACCCCTCCTGCTAATAATGGAAATTTTTGTTTAACACTATTGTCATCAGCGTAGCCGATCATTTCACGTAAGTCAGATAATGCTTCAGTTGGACATGCTTCAACACACTTTAAACAGCCTTTGCAATATTGATAGTCAATTCCTTGTAAGAACATTTGTGGACGTCCTTTTTTGTCTTCACCTTGTTCCCAAACGAAGCAAAGATCAGGACAAACCGTATCACAGGCTGCACAGTTAATACATTTATCTTGAGCGAATTCTGGTAGAAATCCTCCGCGAGAACCGCTTAAATCCTTTTGAATACTGTTGGCTTGAGCCGTCATAACACCACCGATTTCTTGTGTTAAATAACCAAGCTTAGGTAATGGACGACTGAATTCTTTGCCTTTTGCTCCTGCTGGAACTTCATATGTTTTAAATTGAACTTCATTAAATCCGCGGTCAAATGTACGAATGTTCGGTTCAACAAATTGCGGATATTTCTTTTCAAATGTTTTTGTAATAACGCTGCGCATTTCATCTGGGTTTAAGAATTCACAGACACGGAATAATGCGCCTAACATTGCTGTGTTTACTTTTGTTTTTTCTTCAACCGCAATTTTTAGGGCGTCAACAACAGCAAGTGTACCGTACTCTAAACCTAAATCATTTTTTATGTCATCAAAGTTACGAGTTGAATTGACTAGAATAATTCCATCAGAATGTAAGCCACTTACAACATCAACAGTTTTATATAATGCTTCATGGAAAACACCGACTACATGTGGTTGTTCAATTGGACTATGGTCACGGATTTCTACGTCCGGATCACAGAAGCGAACGAAGCTTTTTACAGGTGACCCTTTTTTCTCAGAGCCGTATGATGAGAAGTTTGAGCCGTTTAAACCATGACCAAGAACTCCAGATTCTGCAAGCATTTTCCCAGCCAGGTTAGCTCCTAATCCCCCAATAGATTCTAAACGAATTTCAAAAAATCCTAAATCATTCTTTTTAGGTAAAATAGACATGATATCCCCCTCCGATTAAAAAAACAATCTAAAAAACAAATAATCAATATGTCGTCATTATATGAAAAATACATTGCTTATGATGTGATAAATATCACACTTGTGGTGAAAGTTGGTAATTTATATTACTGATACACATTATATAATATTCTGAAAACGTTGTTAAATAGCTATTTTGTGAACTTTTTAGTTATAATACAGAATACTTCATGTTATAGAACAGTTTATATAAACAATTCTGAATATTTAGATTTTTATATATGAAAGCGTTAAGACTTGTATAAATATAGAGGGAAATATCATAATATGTAAATTGGTATCTATTTATGTTTCGAGTGCAAAGGAGGGGTCGACAATGTATGATAATATTCTTGGTAAAGCTGAACTGTTTGTGAAAGAACAATTAGAAGGTGATTCAAGTGGACATGATTGGTGGCATATTTACCGTGTGACAAAATTAGCAACTACCATTGCCCAAAAAGAAGGAGCAAATCAATACATTTGTACATTAGCAGCATTGCTGCATGATGTTGCCGATGAAAAGCTTAATGAAAGTGAAGAGGCTGGTTTGAAGAAGGTATCCAATTGGTTAATGGAAAATGGTGTAGCAGAAGAGGATCATGACGTTATAATGGAAATAATTGAAATGATTTCATTTAAAGGTGGGAATCAAAGCGCAATGAGGACACTTGAGGGTAAGGTTGTTCAAGATGCGGATCGCCTTGATGCGATTGGTGCAATTGGTGCCGCGAGGACGTTTGCCTATGCTGGTTGGAAGGGACAACCAATGTATGATCCGGAAATTATACCTCGTCAGAAGATGACGAAGGAGGAATATCGTACAGGGAAAAGTACGGCAATCAATCACTTTTATGAAAAATTATTTACATTAAAAGAGACGATGAATACGGATTATGCAAAACAGCTTGCAGAAGAGCGTCATCGGAGAATGGAGCAGTTTGTTGAAGAATTTATGGAGGAATGGGAAGGAAAATCGTAAAGTTAAGTAAATATTAACAAAGGGGGAATTAAAGTTGGAATTACATTTCCTTGGAACAGGTGCTGGTGTACCTTCTACAAAACGAAATGTAAGTGCGATTGCCTTACGTTTTCTACAAAATAATGGAAGGACATGGCTGTTTGACTGTGGTGAAGCAACACAGCAGCAAATCTTACGGTCGCCAATTAAATTAAGTAAAATGGATCGAATTTTTATTACACATTTACATGGAGACCATATATTTGGGTTGCCGGGATTATTGGGAAGCCGCTCATTTCAAGGTGGTGAGTCACCGCTGCATATCTATGGTCCAAAAGGTCTGAAAGATTTTATTACTTGTTCAATTACTGTATCAGGTACGCATATTAAATACTCCTTGCATATTCATGAGATCGAGGAGGGGACGATTATTGATACTGATCATTACACTGTAAAGGCATACAAGTTAGATCATGGTCTTGAAAGCTTTGGCTACCGAATTGTTGAAAGAGACCAACCAGGTCAATTAGATGTAAAAAGACTGCAAGAAATAGGTATTTCTCCTGGACCGATTTATAAACAAATAAAAAACGGAGAAACGATCCATTTAGAAAATGGGCAATGTATAGATGGTAACGATTTTATTGGACAACCTAAGAAAGGAAGGGTTATTGCTATAGCTGGAGATACTCGTCCAACTGAAGCGAGTCATTTATTAGCGCAAAATGCTGATGTATTTGTCCATGAAGCAACGTTTAGCATGGAGGAAGAAGAACTTGCTTATACATACTACCATTCAACAACGAAACAAGCAGCAACGATTGCTTTTGAAGCAAATGCAGCTGCGCTTATACTCACTCATATTAGTGCGAGATATGAAGGAAGAGAAGATCAACTATTGAGTGAAGCGAGAGAGACCTTTCAAAATACGTCGATTGCGAAAGATTATTTTGTATATCCGATTCCCCGCCGCGAAACAAAATAGAATAAAATTGAACAAAAAAAGCCAAATTACCCTTGATCACACTTTTTAGGAGGGATTGGTTTGGCTACTCATGAACAGGTCAATCAACAATTAGAAAAAGTACAACAGGTTGTCAAAATGGCAGAAGAGCAATATAAAAATTCAAAGAGGGTCCAGCAAGGTGATCCAGTTAAGTACAGCGAAGCTCAATTACAGCTAGAAGAAATGAGTCAAGAGTTAGCGAGTGTTCTAAGAAGTGCTACACCAGAGCAGCGTGAGCAACTATTAAGGGCGCAACAACGAATTCATCAAGTGCAAAATGAAATGATTTTAGGAATGTAAATATATGAAAAAAGCGAAGACAATAATTGTCCTCGCTTTTTATTTGGTTAGTTGAGCATATAGTGATTTTTACCAAGTGTAAGCAGAACCTACAATAACTAACAAAATGAACAGCACTACGATTAACACAAATCCTCCACCTTGATATCCTGACATAATCGAATCCCTCCTATAGAATTTGTGGTGTAGAACACCTTACAATAACTAACATATTAATCAAGCTAAAAACTGTGCTGGTAAATCATATAGGCAAAAGTGGATTTCCTGACTAAAAAAGTGAACAACCTTTACATTTTTCAGCATTGCTTGTACGATATACAA